>JACQUA010000229.1 GCA_016210565.1 Chloroflexota bacterium | reverse complement strand
GCTTCCACCCACTAGGTGTCTTGAATGACTCAACCTGGATCATAACGCCCCCTACCAATCATCGAGGGGGAGAAGTGTTACCCATGTCCTCGGTCTAAAGTGTTACCGATGTTCGGTCTTGACAGACTGAGCGGGAGAACTTCACCCTCACCTTAATCCTCTCCCATCGAGGGAGAGGAAAGGGGGCCGGCGGGTTCTCTCTCCCCCGGGCCCAGGCGAGCGCCCGGCTGCGCCGGGCGCGGGGCCGCCGGTACCTGCCCGAAGTTCTTGCCCACCCAGAACAGGTCATAGATGTCAACGATGCCGTCCCCGTTGAAATCGGCATTCGGGTTCGAAGGCGGCCTGGTGTTGAAGGCGGCGGCCACCGCGGCCAGGTCCAGCACGTCGATGCGATTGTTGTTGTCGGCGTTTCCTGCCAGCAGCGTCGCCGGCGCCAGCATGGTGGGCGCGGTCCCGATATCCAGCACCTGGACGTTGGTTATCTCCCAGGGCAGGAAACCGCTCCGGGAGACGACAATGTTGTAGCCGGTACCGGCAGGGAGGACAGCGATGAACTCGCCGCCGTCTCCGGTGGTGATGGTCCTGGAAACAGGGCCGGAAATGTTGACCGCCGTCCCGGCCGGATGCTTGCCGGCCTCCAGGAAGGCAGCGCCCCAGACAATGCCGCGAACGGCGTCGCTCATGGCCACGTCGATACTGCTGGTCCCTCCCGGCGAAACGGTGACCAGGGACATGTCCCCGTAGACGCCCCAGGGGTCGCCGGTGGTGAGGCCCGTGTCCCAGCCTGCATCCAGAAACGCGAAGACAACGTATCTGCCCGCCGGAACCGGGAGCGAGTAGCTGCCCGGACCCTGGCGATACCCGGAAAAGGCGTATTCCCGGAAGGGTCCCCAGAACTGGACGGCAAAGAAGATCACCCGGTAGTTTCCGGGATCGGGTATGGCGCTGCCATAGCTGATGGTCCCGCTGACGGTCCCTGGATCGCGGATGACCACTGGCAGCCCGCCCACGATGTTGTTGCCGTTGATTTCAACGAACTGGGGCACGTCACCCCCCAGAACACCCAGGGGGTCGGTGGGGTCGAAGGCGCCGTTGTCGTTAGCGTCCAGGTAGGCGGATACCCAGTATCGCCCGTTGGATACCGGGGTAAAGGTGAATGGTCCCGGGGTGTTCAGCGTGACGGGGTATAATCCGCGGGTCGGATTTCCCCATGGCCCCAGCGGATGCAGCCTGACCGTGATCTTGTGGCTGCCGGCGACGGCGCCGGCATAGCTCACCGAGCCGCTGATGGCGCCCGCCGGATCGGTGAGGCTGAGGTTAATTCCGTTGACAGAAGATCCCCCGGAGATGAAGATGGGGTCGCCGCGGAAGACGGCAGGATCAACCTGGGTGGGCGTGTTGCCGCCGCTGTTGTCGGCGTCTATCCAGGCCCTGACCACGTATAAGCCGTCCTGCAAATAGGGAATGCTGTACGGGTAGGTTCCCGGGCCGGTAAAGGCAATGGACGGGCCGTGAAGGGTACCGATGTTCTCGCCCACCGAGGCAACGTACAGGTTCCGCGGTCCGGTCAGCGAGCCGGCGTACGTTATGTTGCCGCTGATGGAGCCAGATGGCCGCACCAGGCTGAAATTGACGCTGGAGACGCTGGGACTGCCGGCAGACAGGACAACCGGGTTGGCCGTTCCCCAGCTTGCCTGCTCCTGAAAGTACTCGGTGAGATACCGGAAGGCCGGATCGCTCTGCGAGCCGGCGTTGTAGACTTTGTAGCTGCCGTAGGGCAGGCCGTTGATGGTGTAGGCGCCGATCTCGTTGCTGGTGCCCCCCCTGGCGCTGGGCCATTCATTTTGCCTGGCGTTGATGCTGATGTTGGCCAGGGGGCCACTTCCGGTCACCACGCCGGAGATGCTGCCGCCGGGCCCCAGGGAGAAGTCAATCCCGGCCGTATTGCCGGGCGAGTTTACCGTGACCAGCGCGCCGTCCACCCGGAGATAGACATTGTTATAGTACTTCCATTCTCGCCCGCTGGCCCAGGCGGCCACGTAGAATTGGCCCGAAGGTATGCCGGGAATGGTATAGTAGCCATTGGAGTCGGCGTTGGCCTGGTTTGCCAGTTCGCCGGTGTTGTGGTAGGCATAGGCCGTGGCTCCTGAAATGCCGGTTCCGTCCTCCGACCGGGTTATGCGGCCGGAGATCGAGCCGCCGATGCCCAGGGTGAAGTCGATGCCGGTGGGATTGACCCCGGCGGCCACGTTTACCGGGTCGGGCGTCTGGTTCATGGCCTTGTTGTTGTAGTATTCCCTGGCATAGCGGGGATCGCCGCCGGCGAGCTCACCCCTTCCGGCGTAGACCTTGTAGGACCGGTAGGGGAGCCCGGTTATGGTGTACGTGCCGTCCCCGCGGCTGGTGGCGGCAGAGTTCCAGGTGGAGTCGGTGGACTGGGCGTAGACGCGCTGATTGGGCAGCGCCGCAGACCCGTCGGCGTTGCGGACCGTGCCTGAGACCGTGCCACCCGGGCCCAACGATATGTTGAAGCCGGAGGCGGTACCGGGCGCACCCACAACGACCGGAGCGGCGTTCTCCCGCGCGTAGACATTCCCGTAGTATTTTCGTTCCCGCCCGTCGGCCCAAGCCGAGACCACGAACTGGCCGGGAGGAACGCCGGGAATGGTATACGTCCCGTCGGAAGCTGTGGTGGCATCATTCACCCACTCCCAGGTGTCGTCAAAGTAGGCGTAAACCCGCGCCCCGGGAATACCTGTCGCATCCTCCCGGGTGATGCGGCCGGAAATGGCGCCGCCAATGGCCAGGGTGAAGTCGATGCCGGTAGCATTGACGCCGGCGGCCACGGCCACCGGGTCCGGGGACTGATTGATGGCCCTGTTACTGTAAACCTCTCGGGCATAGCTGGGGTCGCCGCCGTTGAGCTCGCCTCTGCCGGCCCACAGTTTGTACGTGTTGTACGGGAGGTAAGAGATGGTGTAGGCGCCGTCGCTCCGGCTGGTCGCGCTCATGTTCCAACTGCTGCCGTCGGTGGGCTGGGCTTCGACGCGCATGTTAGGTAGCGTTGCCGAGCCGTCGGCGTTGCGCACCGTTCCGGAAATGGAGCCGCCGGGGCCGAGGGAGATATTGATGCTGGGGGTGTTATTGGGCGTGGCGACATAAACAGGTGTAGACGCCGTCCGGGTGTAGGCATTTCCGAAGTATTTGAGTTCTCTGCCGCCGGCCCTGGCGTAGACCGCAAACTGTCCGGTTGGTATTCCGGGAATGGTGTAGGTCCCGTCGGAAGCGGTGGTGGCGTCATTCACCCATTCGCCGGCACTGTAGAAATAGGCTCTCACCGTGGCTCCGGAGATGGGCGTGGTCCCATCCTCCCGGGTTATGCGACCCGAGATGGCGCCGCCAACGGCCAGGGTGAAGTCGATGCCGGTGGGATTGACGCCGGCGGCCACGGCCACCGGGTCCGGGGACTGATTGATGGCCCTGTTATTGTAATACTCTCGTGCATAGCTGGGGTCGCCGCCGTTGAGCTCGCCTCTGCCGGCGTAGATTTTGTAGGTGTCATAGGGGAGGCCGCTAATGGTATAGGAGCCGTCGCTGCGGCTGGTGGCGCCAAATCCCCCTGATTTGCCATCGGCGAAACTGGCGTTGATGTTCATGCCGGCCAGGCCAGCCGAGCCATCGGCGTTGCGCACCGTGCCTGAAACCGTGCCGCCCGGGCCCAGGGATATGTTGATGTTGGCGGCAGCGGCCGGAGGAAATACGCTGACGGCTCCGCCGTTGTCCCTACCGTAGCCGTTGGGGTAATACCTGCGTTCCCTCCCGTCAGCCCAGGCCGTGACCACGAACTGTCCCGCCGGCATACCGGTCAGGGTGTAGTTGCCGCTGGCGTCCGCGGTGGCGTCATTAACCCACTCCCAGGTCCCCTGGAAATAGGCGGAAACCTTGGCAGCGTTGATACCGGCCCCGTCCTCGGCGCGGGTGATGCGGCCGGAGATGGCGCCGCCGGTGGCCAGGGTAAAGTTCACGCCGGAGGGATTGTTGCCCGACGACACGGTCACTGTGTCTGGAAGCTGGTTGATGGCCTTCTCGTTGTAGTACTCGCGGACATAGCTGGGGTCGCCGCCTTCCATTTCCCCCCGCCCCGCGTAAATGGTGTAGTCGCCGTAGGGAAGGCCGGAGATAGTGTAGGTCCCGTTGCCTGTGCTCCTGGCGCCCCTCTCGTTGCTCCAGTTGCTTCGCTTCGCTCCCAGGTGCATATCGGCCAGTGCTGCCGTCCCATCGGCGTTTCGTACCGTGCCGGAGATGCTACCCCCGGGTCCCAGGGAGAAATTTATGTTGGGCGTGTCGGTCCCGGAAGTTACCGGAATGGCGGTCGCCTCGCCGCTGGTGTAGACATTACTGTAATACTTCCGTTCGTAGTTGGTCTTGGAGGTCCAGGCATAATATTGTCCGGCTGCCAGGCCGGTCACGGCATAGGCGCCATCGGTCCCGGTGGCCGCCGATGCCACGGTTGTCCCGGAGGTCGTGGTCCTGACGCTAACGGTGACGCCGGAGATGCCAGTAACGCCGTTGAGTTCAGTGACCCTGCCGGACATACTCCCCGCGGGTGGCGGGGGCGGTTGCGCCGGCGGCAGGCCAGTACCGTCAAGCCCGGTGACGTTGCCGCCGGCGAAGGCGCCGGCGGGTGGAAGGAGGAGGGACACGGACAGGAATAGGCAAATGACTGCAAAAGCCGCGATCACGAACCTTGACCGATTGTGCTGCACCATGGTACTTCTCCTTCTGGAACCACAGGCTACCCTGGCGGTACAGGAGAAACAAGGGGCCGCGCCAAAACCGTCCTATTTTGGCACGGTGGGAAGACGATGTCAATAGGCGTCCGGGGACCCAGGGTGTAGCCCATGGCTTTAGCCTTCCCGGGGGGAGTTTATTGAGTTATTGAGTTATTGAGTTCCCCTCCCCCGACAGCCCGACCGCTTGACTGCTCAGATTGGCGACTATCGACTACCGACTATCGACTGATGACTGTTATAATCCTTCCATGACAGTCAATCAACTGCACCGCTGGGATGTGAGCCCCGCCGAGGCCAGGGAAATCCAGCTCGGGCTGGCGGCGCGGGTGGTTACCCTGAACGAGGTTGGCCCGGTGCGCTTCGTGGCCGGAACGGATATCTCCAGCGTTATCCGGAGAAGCGGCCCGGCAAGGGGCGCCGTGGTGGTCCTGACTTTCCCTGAGCTCGAGCTTGTAGAGGTAAAGACCGCGGAAATGGAAGTGAACTTTCCCTATGTTCCCGGCCTCTTGAGTTTCCGGGAGGCCCCGGTGGTCCTGGCGGCCTGGGAGAAGCTGAAGACGGACCCGGACCTCCTGTTCGTGGATGGGCAGGGGCTGGCCCACCCCCGGAGGATGGGCATCGCCTGCCATCTCGGGCTGCTGCTGGACAAACCCACCATCGGCTGCGCCAAGTCGCGGCTGATCGGTGACTGCACTCCACCGGAAGCAAAGGGCGGCAGCTACTGCCATCTGACTGACCATGGCGAGGTTGTCGGCGCCGCCCTGCGGACGCGGGATGGGGTCAAGCCGGTCTACGTGTCCATCGGGCACAAGATAGACCTGGAATCGGCCATTGCCTGGACGCTGCGGTGCAGTCCCCGCTGCCGCCTACCGGAGCCGGCCCGCCTGGCCCACCAGGCGGCGGGCAGATGGCTGGCCGAAACTGAACCACACTAATAGCTGAAACAGATGCAAGTAGGAGTAAGTTAACCGATGCTCTCGGTGGCCCAATCTCTAGAGTCCGTTTTGCCGAGCCACTTCCAGCATCTTATCTAAGAGATCTTTCAGTCGAGGACATTGATTGTAAGCAATAGCCGGGTCAAGCTTTTTGAACAGTTGTTGGCCTTGGGTTACCTTCTTGTAGGCGTGTCCGGAGCTGGCCTTGTAAAGGCGTTTCAACAGTTTCGCAGGCGGTTCTTCGAAATCCACTTCCTCAGGCCGTTGGAGGCGAGCAACGGTAGCTGCGATGTCACGAGGAAAGATGCTCTGGTCACTTAAAAGCCATGCCTCGACTTCGTGTACCACAAAAAACTGAAAGAACCTTGCGTCGCCGACTTTCCTTTCTAAATCGTGCTTGGCCCAATCGTAGCGCTGTGAGGCAGTGTCAATGTGCTGAGGATATATCTGGGGGCCATAGAGATCAAGCAGCGCTACGACCGCTATTACGTCCCGACTCGAAAGGTACATCCTGGCCTTCTTCGGCGAATCGTTGATAAGTTCTGGCCAGCCTTCGAACCTGACTGGTTGGATGCCAACAGGCCGGGTAGTTTGAGAATCCAGCCAACGCTTAAGAAACTGCGGCACGGCCTTCCTTTCCGTGAGCCCCTCCACGAACAAGACAATCTTCATTGCGTTTTGATTGACTCGCTCGCCATGTTTTCAAGTTCGCCGGACTTGAACAGCGAACCCAGACTGTACTCCCGGAGCCAACCCTGAAGATCGCGCCCTTCCAGAGTGACAAGCTTTGTCTCGCCCCGTTCCCATTGCACAACCGTGGTTGTGGGAACCATGTCCCTAAAGGAATTCAGGAATTCCGGAGAATGTGTGCTCAGGATTATCTGTGCTCGTTCAGAGGCATCAATGGCATGCTCAGCAATGACGGGAAACATTGAAGGATGCAAGCCGGTTTCCGGCTCATCAATGGCTATCACGGGCGACGGGGAAGGAGAGGCAAGCACAGCAAGTAAGAACAGGAAGCGGAGAGTTCCGTCTGAGAGGTCTGCTGCGGATTGCTCCCGGTTGAGAGACTTCCACCTCAACCTTAACTGTATCCTCTGGTCCGCCGCAGGCGGAAATACTAGTTCGTCAAAATCGTCCCCAAATGCCGCCGTCATCGCTGAGTTTAGATTACCCTTGAAAGCTCGATCCGTGGTATACAAAGTGTGTAAGACGGAAATCAGGTTCTGCCCATCAGGGTCTATGCGCTTTTCGTTTCGGGTAACCGTTGGCTGACGAACGGGGGCATCGCGGTTAACATGAACATCATGGTATATCGACCAAGACGCAAGCTGGTCGCGAAAGCCCGATATGACGTAATTCCCAGAAAATGGAGCTATAGCCTTACTGAGAACCGTGTCATCTTCCGGAATGGATTCGGGTGGTGCGATCAAAGCCTTTTCATTCGGATCAAAAATAGAGGCTGAAAATCGGGAGCGTTCAATGAATTTAAGCGGGGTAGCTCTTAGTCCCGCCTCGACTTTACAATAATTCGCCAGAAGTTCCTTTGTAATGGTATACGCGCTTCCCTTACCCATTCGCGTGAGTTCGAGGACATAGGTCAAGCTATCCCGGTCAGCAGTCCGGTTTTCATCGGGAGGAGAGGCTCGCAGTGTGAATCCGATGCTTTCGAGAGCGCCATCCCAAACCAGCGGCTCCATACCACCCAGACCTTGAATATACTTGCCCAAGTTCCCTTTGGCTGACGCCGATATAAGTTCTAGACAACGAAGAAGATTGGACTTACCGCTAGCATTTGGACCGATGAGAATATTTAAGTCTCCTGGTTCCCAATGAATATTTTTGAGAGAGCGATAGCCATTAACTTTCAAGTCAATGATTTTCATCGATTAAGCCTCCTGGACCCAATGCAATCAAGCATTTAGGCAATATTAAGCCGCCAAGAGCGTTTTTGCAAGAGCGGTGTTGGCCGGTAGCCGTAGCGACACCCCTCGCGGGTGTCGTTGCCGGGATAATTGCCAACTAGGAACGACCCCGGTGCGTCGCGAGTCGCTACGTGGGTGGTCGCCGGGTTGCATTCCTCGCCTTATTGAAAGGTGGATTGGGGAAAATGCCGAAGCCCGAATGACGAATGACCAACCGATATGTCATGCCTGGCAGGGCAAGTGCTATGAAGCATGAAAGTCATGGGTCACAGTCGGGGATGTGGGGGGGACATGGCGGGGATAGCTGAGAAACCGGGTCACGGGCAGGATGCCCGTGCTACCAGGGGGGCGCTTGTCCCGGTTAGGTATTTACCGAAATTGTTTTTGGCGCCTCTTTAAGATACAATTCAATCTATTACTTCAGTTTCTGGAGACTTTGTTATGCAAGACCTGATAGAAGACCTGACCCGCCTCAAGGAGAGAGTATCAAACATTATGGTGCGTCTTTGACCTCCCAAGGAAGCAGAAGGAGATTGCTTCCCTGGAGGAAGAGACCTCCAAAGCCGATTTGTGGCAGAACCAGTCCCGCGCCCAGGCCCTGCTGAGACAGCTATCCGAACTGAGAGAAACCGCCTCCAGGTGGAAGGAAGTGGAGCAGAAGACCGGCTCGTTGCTCGAACTGGCGGCGGAAAGCATCCGCAGCGCGGACTATTCCCTCGAACCGGAAATCCGGGATGAAGCCGGGAAGCTGGCGGCCAGGGTGGAGGACATCGAACGCAGCCTGGTCTTCAGCGGCAAATACGACAGCCGCAACGCCATCCTGAACATCCATGCCGGCGCCGGGGGGACTGAATCCCAGGACTGGGCCCAGATGTTGCTCCGGATGTATCTGCGCTGGGCGGAACGGAAGGGCTTTCAGGCAGAAGTGCTGGAAACGTCCCCGGGGGAGGAGGCCGGCGTCAAGAGCGCCACGGTGCTAATAACGGGAGACCACGCCTACGGCAGACTGTACGCGGAACACGGCGTTCACCGTTTGGTGCGTTTGTCCCCCTATGATTCCGACCACGCCAGGCACACATCTTTTGCCCTGGCCGAGGTGTTGCCCGAGGCGGAGAAGGACGTGGACATCAAGGTGAATCCCGAGGACCTCAAGGTGGAAACCTTCCGGGCCTCCGGACCCGGCGGGCAGCACATGCAGAAGACCAGCACCGCCGTGCGGATGACCCATCTCCCCACCGGATTGGTGGTCAGCTACCAGAGCGAACGTTCCCAGTACCAGAATAAAGACATAGCCCTGCGCATCCTGGAAGCCCGTTTGCTCGAGATGGAGCTGAGCAAAAAGGCGGAGGAGATGGCGAAGTTGAAGGGAGAACGCGTGGAAATGGGCTGGGGCAACCAGATACGCAGCTATGTCTTACATCCGTACAAGATGGTGAAAGACCACCGCACGGGGTACGAAACATCCAACACGACGGCCGTGCTCGACGGCGAAATCGACGATTTCATCGACGCCTATTTGCATTACAAGGTGGGGAAAGAGAAAGTCAAGGAACCCATATGAAAAACAGACTGATTTCCGCTATTTTGCTGCTGGCGCTGGTTGCCGTCGCCGGCTGTCAGCAGGGCGCGGCCACTCTTGTCCCGTCACCCACGCCCGCGCTGGCTACGCCATCTCCGGCGGCTGCCCCGGTCACTGAAGCCCCCCCGTCCCCCAGCCCGCCTTCCCCCGCCGCAACGGTCGCGACGGCTCCGGTGACGCCAAAGCCAGCCACGCCAAAGCCGGCCCCCGTGGCGTCAAACATCCAGTTGCTGGACAGCGGCGCGGCTGTGGACTTTGCCAAAACCATCACCTTCAAGGTCCGGGCGCAGAGTTCTGTGAACATAACCAGGATGACCTTGAGCTATAACGTGGACAGGATCACGGTGGCGACGGTGATCAACGAAGTGAGGGTCAACTTCACCCCCTCTACCACGGCGGAGGGGCAATGGGTGTGGGACCAGAGGCGGGGCGGGCCTCCAGGCGGGGCGACCATATCCTACCAGTGGATAATCGACGATGCCAGCGGGGGCAGGTTGCGTACCGAAGAAAAGAGCTTTGTCTACCAGGACCCGCGTTTTGACCGGACGGCGCCGCTGACCGTCGGGTTGGTTTCGCTCTACTGGTACGGCGCCGACGCCGACTACGGCCGGACTTTGATGGAGGCCGCCCAGGATGCCCTGAAGAGGTTGGCCCAGGACACGGGCGCGCAGCTCGAAAGGGCGGTCAAGATTTATGTTTACCCCAGCTACGATGAGCTCCGTTCAGCCCTGATTTTCCCGCAGGAATGGACTGGCGGCGTCGCTTTCACCGAATTTGGCGTCATTGCCATCGGGGTGCCTACCAACAGGGCGGGTGTGGAATACGGCAAGAGGACCGTGTCCCACGAGCTGGCCCACCTGGTGACCTTCCAGGTGACTTTCAATCCCTACGGGATAAACGTGCCGCCGTGGCTCAACGAGGGCCTGGCCAAGTATGCGGAAGGTGAGACCGAAGCGGACTACCGGTCCCGGATTGAGAAAGCCATCAGAGACAACAAGCTTTTTTCCGTCAGGTCCCTGAGCAGTCAATTTTCCGCGGATACCGATGAAGCCTTGCTCTCCTACGCCCAATCGGAGAGCTTCGCGCGGTTCCTTGTGGCAAAATACGGCAGGGACAGCATGCTCCGCTATCTCGGCCTGTTCAAGCAGGGCATTCCCGCCGAGGAAGGGCTGAAGCAGGTCTACGGCCTGGACTATAGCAGTTTCGACGCCGCCTGGAGGGCGTCAGTGGGCGCCCGGGCCTCCGCGGTCCCGGCAGGCGCGAAGCGGTGGCCAATGGTCCAGAACGCTACGCCCTGGTTGCCCTCTGGCTCCAGATGGTATCAGGCTGGCGGTATGCGGAAGGGGTTGGCTTTTGCTGCCTGACAAGGGTTTTACCGTCCGCGACCTGCCGCTATCAGAACGGCCTCGCGAGAGGCTGGCCAGGTCCGGGCCTGAGAGCTTATCGGTCCAGGAGCTTCTGGCGGTGGTGCTGGGCCGGGGCGTGAGGGGGGAATCGGTCCTCCGGACCGCCCAAAAGCTGATTGAGCATTTCCATGGTCCCCAGGGCATTGCCGGCGCCTCCTTTGAAGAGCTTATTGGCATCGACGGCATCGGCCCGGCCAAAGCGGCCCAGATCCTGGCCGCGCTGGAACTGGGGAAGAGGCTCCGTTACTATCCCGCGGGCGACAAAGAACCCCCCGTCCAGCGCCCCGAGGATGTGGTGAAGCTGGTCCAGAAACATCTTGAAGGGAAACAACAGGAAATTTTCATGGCCATCTATCTCGACAGCCGGAACCGTCCGGTAAATGTCTCTCCCCTTTTCGTTGGCGGCCTGAATTCCAGCCAGGTCGATCCCCGCGTAGCCTTCAAGGGGGCGGTCTCGGCCAAGGCCGCTTCGATTATCTTTGTGCACAATCACCCCTCCGGGGATTGCCAGCCTTCGGATGACGATATCGACGTCAGCCGCCGCCTGGTTAAAGCCGGAGAAATTCTGGGAATCGAAGTCCTGGACCATATTATTGTAGCCGGCAAAGACCACCTGAGCCTGAAAGCAAGAAAACTACTTTAAAAATGTCCACTGTCACCCTGAGCCTGTCGAAGGGTCTTTCGTCCCCGCGCCGCAACCAGCGAAAGAACCTGTCCTGAGCGCAGCGAACGGATTCTTCGACTCCGACTCGTCCCGATAGCATCGGGACTCGTCTTCGCTCAGAATGACATTTTCATCCTTCATGGTGCGCCAAAAGGAGAACGTCAATGAGAAAACCTTTACATACCATTCTCGGTGTCGCGCTGGCCCTGGCGCTTCTTCTGCCTTACTTTGCCTGCCAGCCCGTAGAAACCCCGTCGCCCCCGCCGGCTGAGACGGCCGGGCCGCTGGGCACGCCTCCGCCGGCGCCGCCGGGAGCGACGCCGGCGACCACGGCCACCCCAGCGCCACAACCGACGCCCAAACCCGCGACGCCGAAGCCGTCTCCTTCCCCCACCCGGAAGCCGGCCCCTCCCCCACCCACCGTGGCCCCGACGGCAAAACCGGAGCCGGGAGTCTATCGCAATGAAACCCATGGTTTCGTCATCCGCTATCCGGCGCCCTGGACCGCCCAGGAAACGGGGGAGCGCTCTCCCATTGTGAGAATATTCTCGCCGGGAGCCTATCCTGTCGTTCTGGTCGAACTGAACGCGACCACGGAACTGACCACCCCCACCAAGTATGCCCAGGACCAGTTGACCCAGTGGCGGACGACCTTGAACCGATTCAACATTGATGAACAGAAAGACATCACCCTGGGCGACGTGCCCGCCTACCAGGCCGTCTTTAGCTGGGTGTCGGACAATGTCACGCTGAAGGCCAAGATGCTCTTCGTCCTCCGCGGCAGCCAGGCTTTTGTGGTCTATGGTTTGGCCCCCCGGGCGGATTTTGACAACATGGTGCAGATCACCGACGCCATCCTGACCAGCTTCCGGCTGGAGGACCCGAAGCCCTTCGGAGTTGCCCGCGGCCAGGCCGTGACCCTGGTGGACAACGGCCCGACCACCATGGACCCGGCCCTTTCCCGGGAAGCGTCTTCGCATTCGTACATTATTCAGGTTTTCAGCGGGCTGGTGAGCCTGGACAAAAAGCTGAACATCGTACCGGCCGTCGCCGAGAGGTGGGACGTGACGGATGGGGGCAAGGTCTATACCTTCCGCTTGAGAAGGGATGCCACCTTCCACAACGGAAGGGCAGTCACGGCGAACGATTTCAAGTATTCGTGGGAGCGGGCGGCCAAGCCGGCCACCAAATCCCTCACAGTGGAGACCTATCTGGGGGACGTGGTGGGGGTCAAGGACATGCTGGCGGGGAGGGCCCAGGAAATACAGGGCGTCAAAGTCATCGATGACCATACCCTCCAGGTGACTATCGATGGCCCCAAGGCCTATTTCCTGGCCAAACTGACCTACCCCACGGCCTTTGTGGTGGACCGGGACAATGTCGAAAGGGGAGGGGGTCAGGGTAACGAATGGTGGCGGCGGCCCAATGGCACGGGGCCTTTCCGGCTGATGGAATGGCAAAAAGACCAGTTACTCATCCTGGCGCGGAATGACCAGTACTATGGCGACGCGCCGGCAAGTCCCTTCGTTGTCTACCGCCTCCTGGGAGGCGTGCCGATGATTATGTACCAGACCGGTGAAGTCGATGTGGCAGACGTTGGCATCGGCGATATCGACCGGGTGAGAGACCCGTCGAACCCGCTTTCCAGGGAACTCAAGGTGTTCCCGGTCCTCGCTGTAGACTACATAGCCTTCAGCATCGACAAGCCGCCTTTTGACGATGCGAAGGTCCGCCAGGCCTTCAACCACGCCGTGGACAAGAACAAGATCATCGAGCGGGTGCTCAAAGGTACGAGACGGAAGGCAGCCGGCATTCTGCCGCCCGGAATACCCGGATTCAACCCGGAGCTGAAGGGATTGGACTTCGACGTGGAGAAAGCCAAACAGCTCATCGCCGAATCCAAATACGGGAGCGTGGCCAACTTCCCACCGATCAAGATTACCACCGCCGGCAGCACCGGCGACGTCTCCGATTTCCTGGCGGCGATTATCCAGGAATGGAAGCAGAACCTGGGGGTTTCCATCACGGTCCGCGGCCTCGACCCTGAGAGCTTCTCCTATATCATCAAGGAAGAAAGAGACGAAATGATCATCGGGGGCTGGGTGGCCGATTACCCCGACCCGGAGGACTTCCTGGACGTGCTTTTCCACACCGGAAGCCAGGCCAATGATAGCAACTACAGTAATCCCGAACTGGACCGGTTGCTGGACCAGGCCAGGGTGGAGCAGGATGCGGCCAGACGTCTCAAGATGTACCAGGAGATCGAGCAAAAACTGGTTGACGATGCCGCGGCAATGCCCCTGTGGTATTCCACCCAGTACCTGCTGGTCAAGCCGTACGTCAAGGATTTTGAACTGAGCCCATTAGGTTACCCCCTGCTGGAGCAGGCATCGCTGCTGCCGCGGTAGGGAGGGCTAACAGCTATCAGCTAACAGCTTTCAGCCGTCAGC
Organism: Chloroflexota bacterium; assembly: GCA_016210565.1. Classification (GTDB taxonomy): domain Bacteria; phylum Chloroflexota; class Dehalococcoidia; order JACQUA01; family JACQUA01; genus JACQUA01. The sequence continues at coordinate 24,356 of JACQUA010000229.1, read as the reverse complement.
AGTCAGCCTGTAGGGTGGGTTAAGCACAGCGGGGCAGGGGGTGGGGCTGGTGGCTGTGCGAACCCATCAGGCCAACCGAGGAAATCCCAAGTACCAACTACCAAACAAACCCGAAATCCGAATGTTCAAATGCCAAAAACGGTTGGCCACCAGGTTTTGGTATTGAGACTTCGGCATTGGAATTTGTTTGTGATTTGGAACTTGGTTATTGGAATTTGCTTGGAAAGGTGGTGGGTTCGTACAGCCACCCGGCATCCGCACTACCCCCCTGTGCTTAACCCACCCTACCTGCTGACCGCTGACTGCTGATAGCTTCGTAGCAATGCTCATTGCCGCCATCATCCTGGGACTCACCTACCTGGGAATAATATTCACCCGGTTGCCCCGGGTCAATATCGACCGCCCCGCGGCGGCCCTGACCGGCGCCGTCCTGATGGTATTGCTCGGGGTGGTGACCACACAACAGGCCCTGGGCATGGTGGACTTTCATACCCTGGGCCTGCTCTTTGGGATGATGCTGCTGATAGAGGCCCTGCGCCGGGCGGGTTTCTTTACCACCCTGGCGGCCAGGAGCGTGGCGCTGGCCACAAACCCGAAGCAGCTCCTGTGGCTGGTGGTGGTGGCCACCGCCGTCTCTTCGGCCTTCCTGGTGAACGACGTGGTCGTCCTGCTGTTCACGCCAATAGTGGTGACGGCCTGCCGGCAAATGCGGCTGAACCCGGTCCCTTATCTCATCGGCGAAGCCATGGCCTCCAACGTCGGCTCGGTGGCCACGATAGTCGGAAACCCCCAGAACATGCTTATCGGCGTCGCCAGCGGGATTTCTTTCAGCCGTTTCTTCATCCTGCTCCTGCCTGTCGCTGTGCTGTCTGTGCTGGTCCTGGTTGGGGCCCTGCGTTTCTTTTACCGGGGCGCCTTCTCGCAGGCCGCGCCCGAAACGCCACTTCTGGAGCACCGCGCCCTGTCGGTTAGCTCCGGACACGCCATGCCGGCAGCCCAGCGCAGGCTGCTCCTCTGGATACTGCCCATCCTGGGATTGACCATCCTGGGCTTTTTTGTTGGCCACATCTGGGGACTCGGCGTGCCGATGGTGGCAGTGCTGGCGGGCATCGCCGCCGTCCTGTTCAGCGGTGTTAAACCTTCAAGGCTCATCCAGGGCATAGACTGGGTGCTGCTGCTATTCTTCGCCGGCCTGTTCGTCGTCATCGGAGCCGCGCGGCAGGCGGGGGTTCTGGACTTCCTCCTCCGGCGCGTCACGCTGGAAAACGACGCCTTCGGGATTCTTTCCCTGCATGTTTCCAGCACCGTGATCTCCCAGATAGTCAGCAACGTCCCCCTGACCATGCTGGTCATTCCCCTCATACAGCAGTCCCCGTCGGAGTTGCTCTATCTTTCCCTGGCTGCCGGATCCACCCTGGGCGGCAACGCGACGCTGCTGGGGGCGGTGGCGAACATCATCGTTGTTGAAGGGGCCTACAAGCAGGGCGTGGAAGTCAAATGGTGGGATTTTACCAGAGTGGGGATCGTGGTCACCGCGCTTACCCTGGCCATCTCCATCCTCGTCCTTCTCGTAGAATTCAAGCTGGGGTTCTTAAGCTGACACAAACGCCATAAGCAACGTGGCATACCGAAACCGTAGCGGCTTTATTCATCAAGCCTCGGACCGGTCCGCCCACCGGTACCACAAGCCACCGTGCCTGTGGGAGACGGATTTCGGGAATGTTAGGTTATCTCGTTGATGACCATAATCAAACCTCTACGTCCAGTCAACTATTTGACAGAATTGGCCGGTGGCGTTGTGATATAATGCTTTCAAAGGTTACATAAGATTTGGGAATCCCCCTTAATCCCCCTTTTTCAAAGGGGGACCGGATGGTGATCGAAAGCACTCCTCAGTACGCTGGCTGCCTTTTCCCAGGATTTTAATGACCGAGATGTTTGAGCCTTCATCCCTTAAGGTTCTGAGATACCTGCGAGGCTACCGGCTTCCCCGGACGCGGAATGACATCATCCAGGGGACCGGAGAGACACCGGACTATGTCACCCGGGCGCTGTCCAGGCTGGCTGCGGAGAAGATCGTCACCGAGGAGAACGGCGGCTACCTGTTCGCGCCGGGGCCGGAAAGCGACATCATTTTCGTAAAGCTGGCGGATGTCTGCGCCATCGTCAGCCGGGGCACACAGTTGGAGTTGATGGTCCGGGGCCTGCTCTGCGCCACGCCCCAGCCGTGCCTGGTCCGGATATCCGCCGTGACCGGTATCCTGGCCTCCGAAGGGTTTTCCAACGAAGAAACGATGGGCTTCGTTCAGGAGGAGATTAGAAAAGGGCACGTCAAGAAGATAAAGCTCCTGTTCTATTTAAGGCGGCAAAACACCCTCCCCACCTACGTCCCCCAGGAATACGTCAGTCCCCTGAGCTGGGTGGATATGGAGAGCTATCACCAGGTCGGGCACTATGTCGGCGAAGATGACCCGGGCTATCCTTCCGCCCATGAAGAATATCTCCTGGGCGACTACCCCCGGGAAATGGCCAACCCGGCGAAGGAGTACCTGGACACGGAAAAGGCCTACATCAAAGAGAAGTTGAGAGAAGAGGCTATGCGCAACTGGTTTTTCTGGCTCGTGTAGCGCCTGATTGCAGAAGGAAGCGCACCGATGGGAAGAGACCCTTCGACTGCCCCTTCGCTTTGCTCAGGGTTCCGGCGGGTGACAGCCGCCGAGCGCTGTCATTCTGAGCGAAGCGAAGAATCCTTGCGCCGAATTCTGCAATTAACCCAAATTATGCATGTGCTATCTGGACGCTTCACTTTTCCCCACCCCCGCAGGCTAAAGGACCTGCGGCTACGCCCCGTCCGAGGCCATGCATAATCTGGGATTAAGCAATAGCCCGGTTTCAGACAAAAGTCGTATCGGTTGTGCGCCGGATTGACTAAGCTGAAAGCTGACGGCTGATAGCTCAAAGCCGACAGCCGACAGCCGATAGCCGATAGCCCAGAGGATCGAATATGAGCAAACAAGAAGCAAAGAAGCAACCTAAGATTGACGGGCAGGAACTCGACCTGGCGGCCTACCAGCCCCTGCCGGTGGTGTACCAGCTCAGGTATTCCATCCTGAAACGGGTCAAGGCGGGGGAAGATGTCATCCCCGAGATACAGGGTCGGGAAGACGCCAGGAAAGACGTAGCGCGGGCGCTGCTTTCCGGCGCCCATCCGTACCTCGTCTCCGAAGAAGGCACGGGCAAGACCCGCTTGGCCAAATCCCTTACGAGACTTTTGCCATCGGTGCCCGTCATCAAAGGCTGCCCCTACCACGATGATCCCAGGTGGCCCCGGTCCCTGCAATGTCCCCGCTGCCGCGCCAGCGCCGATCCGGTAAAGGACTACGGGATTGAGCTGATGCCGGGGGAAAAAAGGTTTTCCCGCATACAGGGGAACGAATATACCAACGAGGCCAAACTTCTCGGCCTGAAAGATATCCAGGCCATCGCCCAGGGGATGTCCCCGGCCGACCCCCAGGTGTTTACCGGCACCGGCGTCTTCCGGGCCAACCGGGGAATTCTTTTCATTGACGAGTTACCGGCCATCCGTACCAAGGTCCAGGTGCTGCTTCATCCCATCCTGGAAGAGAAGAAAGCGGTCCTCGAAGAATACAACTGGGAGCACCCGCTGGACCTCATCCTGGTGGCCACCGGCAACCCGCAGGGCTTCTCCCATGTCAACGAAGTGCCGCGGCCCCTCCTGGACAGGCTGGAACTGATCTACATGGACCTGCCCGAAGAACACGTGGAGCACAGCATCATGCTCCAGGAAAGGTTCCGCGTGAGGAAGCCGTTCGTGGAAGAAGAGTCAACGGCGACCTATTATCCCACGCTGGAAGGCATCGAGCGGGAAGTTGTCGCGCCGTGGTGGACCATGCAACTGGTCAACCGCAGCGTCCGGTTCAGCCGCGTCTGCCGCTGGCTGGACAAACGGGCTTCCATCAGGGGCACCACGAAGGCCATCGACCATACCTATGCCAGCGCCGAGCTGGAAGGCCACAAAGTCGCCCGCATGAAGGATGCCAGCGACGGCCTGAAGCTGGCGCTCCGGGGCAGGATCGGCCTGAGGCCGGACCTGATCGACATCGAGAACCCCCGGGAGACCCTCAAAAAGACGGACGAGGTGGTGGACGATATGCTGTTCAATACCATCGAGGAGATGGGGAACAACCTCCTGGTGAACTATGACAAAGACCGGCTGATCAAAGAAGTCAACGAGCTCTTTTCGGAAAACGGCGCCCATGTCTCGGAGAGGCTGGTACAGAAAGAGGAGCTGAACCGCCTGGTAGCCCACATGAAAAAGGCGGCGCCGGAGAAGGTCCACGAGGCCCTGCTGAACCGCACCGAGAGGCAGGTCTTCCACAATCCTGAGGAGGCCGATCCCCAGGTGAGGGAAGAGTACAACATGTCCGCGGTGGAAACCGTGGTCAACATACTGTGGCACAAGGGCAACGTGAACGAAGCTTTGAAGAAACTGATTTTCCTGCCGCAGCGCGTAAGCTGGGCGCAGAAAGCAAGCAGATGACCGAAAATGACTAAGTCCGAATGACGAACAGACCGGTACCACAGGCCTCCGTGCCTGTGAGACATTATTTTCATTCGTGACGTCGTTTGGCCCACCAAGCATGGAGGATTGCCAAGAGAATGGCCTGTCACCCTGAGCGCAGTCGAAGGGTCTTTCGTCCCGCGCCCCACCCCGAAAGATTCTTCGACTACGCTCGCTGCGCTCGCTTCGCTCAGAATGACATTTTCATCCCTCATGGTGCACCATCGGCCCATGGGCGATTGTTTGGAATTTGGTTCTTGGAATTTCTTTGGTCATTCGTCATTCGGACTTCGAATTTCGTAAGTACCCACTGAGCCTATGAACAGCATCAATAGCATCTGCGATCTTTGTCTAAAAAGCAGCCAGGAGGAACAGGAAATCCTTTCCGACCTGGCCCATGCCCGGAGCAAGTCCCTGGACGACCTGCGCAAAGAGATGCTCTACGGCATGCATCGCAATCTGCGGCAGCAAGCGGAGAAGTTCACCCGCGAGCGGCTCAGCGAGAGCGAGAAGAAGGCGGCAAAGCTCCAGGAACGGCTCAAGGAGCGGGAAGAAGAGCTGGCCGAAGATGCCCTGGACAGTTTGCTGGAGGGCGAAAAGAGTGAAACGGTAGCGATGAAGATCGCCCAGGACAAGATCCGCAAGGAGCTGCAGTCCCAGATTAACGCCTTGAAATGGCAGCCGGAACGCTTGAGCGAACCGGACCTGGAGAAGGCCCTGGAGAACCTCATCGAAAAGGGCGATTTGCAGCTCGATAAAGGCAAGTTGAAGCTGACGCGCAAGGGCGCCCGCCGGCTGGCCTCCTACATTCTGAAACGGGTGCTGGAGACCCTGGCGCGCAAGGATTACGGGGCGCACCGCGTCGAAGAAGACAGCTATGGCGCCGAGCTATCCCTGATTCACCGGCAATATGAGCCGGGGGACGACTACTGGCTGGTGGATGTGGAGACCACGCTGCTCAATGCCATGAAACGGAACGCGGGCAGCGACGAGAAGATGTCGCTAAAGCTGGAGGATTTCGAGGTCTGCGAGACAGTCCACGAGGGGCGCATGTCGGCCGGCCTCATCATCGACCAGAGCGGCTCCATGACCGGCAACAAGATCAATGCCGCCATCGATGCCTCGCTGGCCCTGGCGGAGCTTATCCGGCGGCAGCCCAAGGACTCGCTCAAGGTGTTCCTGTTTTCCGACCAGGTCAAGCAGGTCCTGCCCTGGGACGTCGTCAACCAGAGCACGGCAGGGGGCAGCACCGATATCAAGACCGCCCTGGCGGCCTTCCGGAGAAGCGTGCAGTCAGAAACGGCGGACAAGCAGGCCTATCTGATAACCGATACCGAGTCCAACACCGAGAACGGCGAGTTCGTCGGCTTCGAGGCCGCTTCGGCCGGGATTATCTCCGAGGCTTTGCACTACCGCCGCGAGGGCATCACGCTGAACATCATCATGCTGGACGAAAACCCCTACCTGAGGGAGCTGGCCAGCCTGCTGGCCAGGAACAACATGGGGCGGGTCTTTTTCGCCTCGCCGCAGAACCTGGGGCAGGTGATCATCGAAAGCTACTTGGGGAAGAAAAAGGGGCGGTCGCGCTGGTCCGCGCCGGTCGCTCCTGGCGCTCGGGAATCAGAGTAAGGTACTCCAGTACCGCAGGCCACCGTGCCTGCGACAGACGGTAGCACGCCGGCGCGGAACCCACCGCCACCCCCGGTTTCACACTAAACCCCGGTACCGCAGGCGTCCCTGCCTGCGACAGACGGTAGCACGCCGGCGGGGGACCAACGACTACCCGCCGGAGGTCACGGGAACCACGAAACACACGAACCATACGAAATTCTGTTGTCCCTTTTCGTGTGATTCGCGTCTTTCGTGGTTAGCAAACTGAAATCATTCCCCGTAGCGACAGGGCCTGTCCCTGTCGGTCCCCTGGTTGAGCGTCAGTCCCGTCGACACCCGCCAGGGGTGTCGCTACGGGTTGGCAGAGACTGCCGACTGGCGACTATCGACTGCCGACTGTTCAGACTGCTTGACTGTTCAGACTGCTTGACTGCTTAGACTGCTTGACTGCTTAGACTGCTTGACTGCTCAGACTTCCTAAGAGACCAGTTCCCCCTTGTCCAGGTTGGCCGTGCACTGGAGCCATTTCCCCTCCCAGTCCGGCAGGGTCAGGATGATACCGAATAGGCCCCCGTGCTTGGCCCGGAAGAAGTGCCACCAGTGGGCCAGGGCGCCAGGCAGTCCCTTGGTGCGGAAGACCAGTTCCTGGTTGTAGATGGTCTGCACCATTACCCCATCCCACTCCTCCACGCCGCTGGGCCGGTCCGGGATGCGCAGGTTTACCCGCTTCTTCTCCCAGTCCACGTCCAGTTGAATGTCCATGGCCTTTTCCGTACCGGGGAGATGTACCGTGCCGTGAAAGGTTTCCATATAACGCTCCTTGAAAGGTTACGCAGCGGTGGCGCGGGCCTCGGCCCAGTAGAACGGGCATCTTGCCCGTTCGTTCAGTGCATCTTGCCCGTTCGTTCAGTGCATCTTGCCCGTTCGTTCAGGGCATGTTGCCCGTTCGTGCACTGAAGCATGACGACGAGGACGACCGGGGCCTCTCAGGGCCGTGCCCCCACAAAATCCGAGATGAGATTATGCATGTCTTCCACCTGGGGGAGTATTCGTTCCGCGTATTCGCGCCCGAACAGGCGGCTTGCAGGGATGCCCCTTCTTTCATCGCCGTAGAAAGACGGCCCTCTGTTTTGCGCCAACTCCTTGACCAGCTTCTTCCAGGAAGGGAGCTTTTCCTGGAGTTGCTTGGGGAGTCTGGCCCCGATGGCAGACAGCGCCCCGGTTACATCATGTTCCCTCGGGTATTCTACCGCCAGGAAGCGAAGCAGGGCTTTGGTCGCCAGTTCGAGGCACTCCTGAGATCTTCTGACCACTGCAGGGTAGTCACCATCCTGGAAGGCGTTCTTCGCTTCGTGGAGGTAGCGCCGTGACCCTTGAAGATACTCGCGTGACATATCCTGCGTATTCAAATCTCGACTGCCTCCCCGGGCTTAAGGTCGGGTTTCAGAATCCAGTAGTGCCCTTTGCCGCGGACCTTCACCTTTTGCGCCCCCAGCTCCTGGAGCCTTGTCTTGATGGCCGCCAGTTCCTTTTCCAGGAATTGGCCTTTGTCATAAAGCATTACGCCTTCCTCGGTAATGTCGAGAAACAGGGGAGGGTGGGACTTGGCCTCTTCCGGGGTCAAGAGCATATTGGAGACGAAGGTATTGTATCCCTGCCGCCGCAGCGCCTTCGCCTCCCGGGAATCCCCCAACTTCGTGTGTATGTGGCTGGTGGCCTCGGTGCGCTCCCCGAAGTCCGGGGGAAGCCCTTCGGCGATCACCAGGATATCGATGTCGCTTTCCTTGTTACTGCGGCCGGTGGCCACCGAGCCGAAGACGCAGATAGAAACCAGCCGGTCGCCGAAGTGCCTGGCAATCAGATTGGCGTACTTTTGAATAATCGGTAAGTACCGGCCGAGGCGCTTTTCGTGCTGCGCCGGGATGGATATTTGCTGTTTCATGCCATTTCCCAGAACAATTCAGTGCCACAGGCGTCCCGCCTGTGTGGGCTGGGCATTGGGTCATCCCGATATGTGGGTCCAGCCGCCATCTGCGGCTGCACCGGGGTACGGCACGGCATGCCGTGCCGCTACGGTGGCAGGCCGTGGCTCGTTGATTTTCATCCTTCGTGGTGCGCCACCGGCGCATGGGTGATTTTGTCCGGGATTGTCCACCAGCCGGGCATGTCCATTACCCGTGACTTCCCGCCTTTTTGCTCTTACCTCGTACTTCCAACCTCTTACTTCCGAACTGGCGGAGGGGGTGGGATTCGAACCCACGGTCCATCAAAGACGGACGGCGGTTTTCAAGACCGCTACCATAAACCACTCGGACACCCCTCCGAGATAGGATTTTGGGGCCTCATCAACTTGACAGTTCGGTTATTGCTATTCTTTGGCTAATCCTTTTTTGCAGAGGCCCCATTTCCAGCTTCATATTGTACACCCAGACCTAAACCCTCATCAAACTTCCGACTTCGCCGCTGCTGCCCATCATCTCGGGGGAGTACCGTTGCAAGTGTTCTGGTCGTAGCTGGGTCAAGGCCACACTACCCATCGACACATCCGGCTTGACAGGGTGTCGGAACCCATGCTACTATGTAGTCACTTCCTCCGTTCGGTTCGCCGGCGGAGTCGCGGGCAGTCTGCGGACTGCCCGTTCTTGTTTGCGCGATGAAGACACAGACAAATGTCTACGTGGACGGATTCAATCTCTATTATGGCTGCGTAAAGGGCACTCCCTACAAATGGCTCGACCTGGGGAAGCTGTGCCGGATGCTGCTACCCGGCCATGAAATACAGCGTATCAGGTATTTTACCGCACTGGTGGTACCTCGCCCCGATGACCCCCAACAGCGGACCCGCCAGGAAATATTCCTCCGCGCTTTGAGAACCATTCCGAACTTGTCCGTCCATTACGGCCAGTTCCGAACGCATAGGGTTCGGGTTCCGTTAGCCGACCCTCCGGCAAATGGGCCGCGCACCGTCGAGATTCTTGATACCAAAGAGAAAGGCTCTGACGTAAACCTGGCGACATACCTTCTGCTAGATGGGTTCCGAAAAGAGTGCCAGCTGGCGGTTGTTGTCTCGAATGACGCCGACCTGGCCGAGCCGATAAGGGTGGCCACACGAGAACTGAAACTGGCCGTGGGCATTCTTAATCCCCACTGTCGACAGAATATCCATGAGTTGCGTGGCATCGCGGGATTCTACCGGCCCATCCGCGAGGGTGCGCTGAAGGCATGTCAGTTTCCGGATGTCCTCCGTGACGCCCGAGGCGAAATTCACAAACCTTCTGGCTGGTAGCACGGTTACAGGTCAGCCCCCCTCTGGCTGGCGTTCTCGCCGGGACCGTTTTTGAATTCCAGCCCCTATCCAAATGAACGGGGAATCTTGCTAATCTACCAGGCGAAACCGGGAATCACAGAACGCCACGCCAGATACAAAACGGGATCTTGCGGGTTAACATAAACACACTGGTTTGTATCTGAAAACACCCTCCGGCACACCTGCTAACAGATTTCAAGACCGCTACCAAAAAGCGCTCGGACACCCCTCCCGGATATGATTTCGGGGCCTCGTCAACTTGACATCTTGGTTATTGGCATTCTTCTGCTAATCCTTTTTTACGAGGACCCCTTTTTCACCTTCACATTGTACACCCAGGCCCAAACCTTCATCAAACTTCACGGCGGCGCCAGCCTGGAGTCCCGGCGTCACGTGGCTATAGGTATCAAGGGTGATCTGTATGCTGGAATGGCCCAGGCGTTCTTGAACAATCTCGGGGCCCGCACACTTCCCCTGGCAGGCAAATAGGGGTATAATAAGGAAGGTTCGTGGGCAGAAGCTGACCTGGATGGTGCATCAGCAATAAACTACCCAGGTCCAAATGCCCTCGAAAATCGCCAAACACCTGGGGATCCCGGCATACCAACGGAGGGACATAGTGAAGTCGCGGCCTAAGGGGAACCTGGTATTCATGGCTCTCGTCTCGCTAATCCTGGTAATAGTTCCAGCGATACCCGCAGCACGTGGGGCAGAGGCGGCCCCGGCTCCTGCTTCTATTCCTGCGTCCACCGGTTCGCTTATTCCAGCACCGCTACCGACTGCCTTTACCAAGCCTCAAGATGCGACTCTTACTCCTTCGCCGTCTCCATCACTGACGCCATCCCCTACAGCATCACCCGTTCCAACAGCAACGCCTACGCCGAGTATTGGGGAGGTCTGGGCCTGGGGGTATAATAACAGCGGGCAACTGGGCAATGGCACCATCACCGACAGCCTCATCCGGGTCCAAGTGACCGGCCTCAGCGGGGTGACCGCCATAGCTGGCGGCGATTACCACAGTCTGGCCCTGAAGTCCGACGGGACCGTCCGGGCCTGGGGGCAAAACTACCTTGGGCAATTGGGCAACGGCGCTAACGCCAACAGCTCTACGCCGGTTCAGGTGTCCAGTCTTACCGGGGTGACGGGCATCGCTGGCGGCACCAGCCACAGCCTGGCGCTGAAGTCAGACGGCAGCGTCTGGGCCTGGGGGCGCGGTGACTATGGCCAACTGGGCAACGGCACTACTACTAACAGGTTGACGCCGATTCAGGTATCCAATGTAACCGGGGTGACCGCCATCGCTGGCGGCGGGCACCACAGCCTGGCTCTTAAGTCCGACGGTAGCGTCTGGGCGTGGGGGGAAAATTACCTTGGCCAACTGGGCGACGGCACCACCACCGACAGATCTACGCCGGTTCAGGTGACCGGCCTCAGCGGGGTGACCGGCATCGCTGGGGGCACCAGCCACAGTTTGGCCATGAAGTCCGACGGCAGCGTCTGGGCCTGGGGGCGGGGTGACTATGGCCAACTGGGCAACGGCGGTAACGCCAACAGCTCTACGCCGGTTCAGGTGTCCGGTCTCAGCGGGGTGACCGCCATGGCTGGCGGCGATAACCACAGTCTGGCCATGAAGTCCGACGGCACCGTCTGGGCCTGGGGGTTGAATTCTTCTGGACAACTCGGCAACGGCACCACCACCAGAAGTTCGACGCCGGTTCAAGTGACCGGTCTAACCGGGATGACCGCCATCGCTGGCGGCGGGAACCACAGTCTAGCCGTGAAGTCCGACGGGACCGTCCGGGCCTGGGGGCAAAATTACCTTGGCCAACTGGGCAACGGCACCACCACCGAAAGCCACATCCCGGTCCAGGTGTACGGTCTGAGTGGGATGACGGCCGTCGCCGGTGGCGTGTACCACAGCCTATCGCTGAAAAGCTTCACGCCACCGCCGGGGCCGGTCGATCTGAGTGTGACTACCACCATCTCGTCCCAGACAACAATCGTGGGCGCTACCATAGCCGTTGGCAATGGTACTGTTCCCTGGGCGCCTGATGAAGCCGTCACCGCCTATCTCGCATCCACGAACGGTCAGCGGGACTGGACCACCCCTTCAATCGCCGGTTCGGCCGTAGCTACCACAGTCGCTGATGGCCTTGGAAACTGGTCGGCATCTTTCATCATGCCGGACAGAGCTGGCTCGCAGGGTTTGATAACCCAGGGAGTTGAGATATATGTAGTGGGCGGCACTAATGGGGCCCTATTCTCAACAAGAGCGGCAGGCGCTCGAACTGCATTTCCAAACACCGGGCCAGTATGGGGTGCCGGGGGCACGGGGACTGCGAAAGCTATGGTTGTCACTCCCTTTGTGACTATAAACCCATCCAGGGGGTTGCCAGGCACTACCATTACCATGAAGGGCTCGGGCTTTGCCGCTAACGAAAAGGATTTGGAGGTAAACTTTGGTGACGGGGGGGCTCTAAACGCTTCCAACCCTGGCCCATTCAGCGGGGTGCTAGCCAGCGGCATTTGGGCTACCTCTAGCGGCTCCTGGATAGCCACCGTCTCGTCCCCTAGTTGGGCCGCTCCGGGAAGATACAACCTTGTGGTGATTGGCATCACTGGCGCCCCTGCCTATCAAGCCTTTGAAATTTTACGCGCACCACTGAATTTCACTCCGACCAGTGCCCCCCCGGGTACCCTGGTAGCCTTCTGGGCCTCTGATTACACCCCGGGCCATCTTATTTCAGTGACTTTGAATGGCCAGGTCCTGGAGACAATACCGGCTGTAGTCCAGGTGAGTGAGACCGGTAGAGTAGGTGGTCTTATGAGAATACCACCGCAGGGCATTCTTGAGGGACCAGCCCAGCTAATATTTTGGTATGGTCCGGCCAGTGCACCAGGCATAGCAACGGGCAGCGCTACCTTCGTAGTAACTGCCCCACCAACACCTGTTCCTACGCCTGCTCTGCAGACTGCCACTCCCACGCCGACACCTACGCCAGGGGTGTCACCCTCTGCTATGCCGCTTCAAATCGTTTCCGTGAGCTCGCCTGTCAATCAGGGAGATGAAGCGACTTTAGCAGCCAAAACTTCGCCGGGGGCCCAGTGCACCATAACCGTGTACTACAGCAGCGGAGCAAGCGGCGCATCGGGCCTCTCGCCAAAGGCGGCGGATTCCGCCGGTAATGTTTCCTGGACATGGCGGGTGGGTAACCAAATCATGCCAGGCACCTGGCGGATAGTGGTCACGGCCAGTTTGGATGGGCAGACGGTTTCCCAAACGACCTATTTCGTTGTTACCGAAACTCCTAGTCCTACAGTTACGCTACCTCCACCCACAAATGCTCCATCCCCGTCACCTTCGCCTGCCCTATCGCCATCACCTGCTCCCACACCTACTCCAACACGAACACCGTCGCCCACGCCGTCACCATCGCCGACGGCAAGTCCGTCTTCCACACCTTCCCCCACACCCATGCCACCACCCGACAAGTACGACGAGTTCAGCACCTCGCCCACGGGCTACAACTCCGCATTGTGGCAAGCAGAATCAGCTGGCGCCGGGACGAGGGGTTGGGATGGGATCAGCGTCCTGGGCCAGTCCTCGCCGGGGGAGGGCTTTGCGGGGCTGAGCAGTAAGTCTAACTTCCAGTACGGCACGGCGGAGTTCCGCGCCAGGTCCACCGACGGCTACGGCGCGGTCAACCAGTTCGGCTGGACGGACGCCACCCCGGCTTCTTCGCCGCCGCCTTACCGCTACAACCTCAACGCGGGAGGCAACAACGGCGTCTGGCTCCATGACAGCACCGGCGGATTCTATCCATCTCTGCTCACCTTCGCCGCCAAGTCCAATGGCAACCTGACCCAGAAGACGATCACCCTCGACCCTCCCAACGATTCGAAGCAGAGTTTCCACACTTATAAGATCGCCTGGCAGGCCGGCGCGGCGGAACTGTACATTGATGGCTTCAAGAAAGCGACCATTACCACCAACGTTCCTTCCGTGTCGCTCCCCTTCAGGATGGTCTCCGAGGCCTGGCAGGGGAGCAGTGGGGGAGGCTGGATGTATGCCGACTATGTCAAAATATGGTCCGCCGCCATCATTGAACCAACCCCAACGGCAACCCCAACCCCATCACCCACCGCCAGTCCAACAGTCCCACCCAGCCCAACAGCCACACCAGTCGGCAGTCCCGCCCCATCGCCCGCCCCAGCGCCGACGGCCACGCCCACGCCGTCGCCGACGCCAGCGCCGACCACTCCACCTCCGCCTCCGCCCACTCCGACGCCCACACCCCCAGCCGGAACGTATGTGCAGGCAGTCTCCAGGGATGTTTCCGTGGCCGGAACGGTCCAAATCCCTGTTATCGTCAAGAACGTCACTGCCTCAGCCGGACTGGGCGGCTATGATGTCACCATTGGCTACGACACCGCGGTCATCAGGGCTCTTGAGCTGCTCGGGGGACCGGAGCCTTTCAACTCCACAGCCGCCTCGAACATCAACAATACTGCCGGCCAGGCGGTCTTCAACGGCTACCAGGTCCAGAACCCCGGGCCGAAAGGGGACATCATCGTAGCCTACCTGTCGGTCAGCGCCCAGGGGACTGTCGGGGCTTCTACCCCGTTGACCGTAACCGTCAACTCGCTGGTGGACGCCAACGGCGCACCCATTCCGGCCACGCCGGTAAATGGGACGACTCGAATCGTCTCGACCCAGTCAGTAGTTACGCTGGTCCCGGTGGTGGGGAGCGATGGCATCGCCAGGCTGGATGTAAGAATCAGCCGGATAATCAACCCGTCAACCGGGGCCGATGTGCCCGCAGCCCGGGGCATAGGCGCCTTCGACGGTACCGTCAGCTTTGACAAGAGCGGCATCAGCGTCCTGGAGGTCACAGGATACGGAGCCTTTGCCGGAAGCCTCACAACGAATATACGCAACGATACCGGGAAGGCAATGTTCAACGGAATCCAGGTGAGCGCCAATCCCCAGCCGCCCGTTACCCTGGTACAGGTCACCCCCAGGCTCAGCGGCAGTTCGGCCACCAGTTACGGACTTCAGGTCTCATTCAGTACAATTTCCGACGTTCTCGGCGCCGAAATGCCCCAGGACGCAGCCAGGAGCCTGTCCCTGTTGCGCGGCGACGCCAGGGCTGATGGCGTCGTGAACATTGCCGATGCGATGTTCATAGCTCAGTACCGGGTTGGCATAAGGGGACTGGGGACCGGGGACAATGATGTCAATTCCATAAACGCGGCCAGCCCCAGACACCACGAAGGCGGGGACAAGATTGATATGACTGATGCCCTTTTTATTGCCCAGATGCGCGTTGGGCTCAGGGATGCCTTCTATAACTAACCCCAGGAGCCTCAGTATCGTTGTGCGCTACTTATTCCAATTAGCCTTCAAGACGGCATTAATGGAAGGCCACCGCGCAGCGGTTGTCAACGGGAACGACAGGGGCAAGCCCTGTCGCTACGGCTACTTCACTGCCATCCTGATTGCAATGTGGAATTACTATCTAGCCCTGTCTAAATCAACGTGAGTTGTTGCCAACGTTTTTGCAAACCAACTCTTTGTCACGCCCCGACGCTGGTAACCCTGCCACATACACAGGCGCTTTTTTGGCAGACGGCGAATCACTGTTTTATATCTGAAAACGCAGGCTGTCGTTGCCTATCGACAGATCGACAACGATAGTTGACAGAATCGTACAAGGGGTGTTACTATTTGAGAACCTCCCCTGTCGCTTCGCCGGCAGGGAGCTAGGCCACCTTCGGGTGGCCTGGCGCTTTTTTGCCCGGTGAAGATAAGTGCCTATGTTGATGGGTTCAACCTTTATTATGGTTGCGTGAGAAATACTTGCTATAAATGGCTAAATTTGGCAACGCTATGTCGTTTGTTAACGAGAGGCCAAGCTGTCCAGTGCATAAGGTATTTCACCGCTCTTGTGAACCCACCTACATACGACCCCGACCAACGTCGCAGACAATTAACATTCCTTCGAGCATTAAAGACCATACCTAACCTTACCATCCACTATGGGCAGTTTCGAGCCAACCGGGTGTCAAGACCCCTGGCAAATCCTGCAAGTGGCGCTCCTGTGATGGTGAAGGTGCTGGATACGAAGGAAAAAGGTTCGGATGTCAATCTAGCCACGTATCTCCTATTTGATGGCTTTAGAAAAGAATATGAGATGGCTGTTATCATCTCGAACGATGCGGATTTGGTGGAGCCGATAAGGCTTGTGACTAAAGAAATGCACTTGCCGGTAGGTATATGGCACCCGCATAGCCTCAGTCCGCCCTGGCCATAATCAGGCCTTTTCCCGACGATTCCCCAGGCCAGCGAATGCCTGGCCTTTGACAAGAGTGGCTATGGATAGCCAAAATCAAGTGGGTCAAGACATCGTTACTGTAAATTAAGTGCTGACATAGCTGTTTCGCCAAAATGTTTCGATGCAAAGACAAAGACGGGTCAGTTGTCATCTGCACGAAACAGACGTGGGAAAACCACATAGTGGCGGAACACCCGGAAATGAAGGCTTGCCAGTCATACGTTAAGGACGCGATCGAAAAGCCGTACCAGGTTTATCAGGATGGCCGGAACCCCGGCAAGCGGGTGATCTACAAGCCATTTGTCCTGCCACCACCATATCAGCTACAATATCTCAGGGTAGTAGTTGAGTATCGTCAAAGTCGGGGCAAAAGCAGCAAGGGTTACGTGGTCACCGCTTTTCCATGCCAGGGACAACGGAAAGGGGATATCTTGATATGGTCAGGAAAATGACAGAGACTGCAGTTCCTCAAATCAAAATAGATTTTGGTACTCTACGCAACGTAGGGGACTTCCGGCTGGTCTACCATGAAGATGAGGATACGCTCTTTTTGAGGCCGGCCAAAGCCCTGCCTGGCACCTCTGTTGATTGGAATGGGGAAGTCTGGATCAGGGTGAGCCTTGCCAGTGGTGAAATAGTCGGCCTGGAAATAGATGAGTTCGAATTCGTATTCATTAAGCGGCATCCTGAGTTGGAAAGCGCCTGGAAGGAGATTAAACCCCTTTGCCTGCGCAAACCAGTTAGGTGTGCGGGTCCGTCAGCGCTGATCCTGTTGAATTTCTTCACGAGGCTTTTACAGGGAAGCCCGCAACCCGCCTCTCTTGCCCCGGTTTCTCCCTGACCCGTGGACGCGACTCAAGCGGGCACTCCTATCTAAATGAACGTGGAAAAAGCTAACGGATAGCTAACGCAACCGCTAACACCAGACATCACAGGCCGTCACTGCAAACCTAAAACGCTTTCGGGCTGGTCGACATAAAGACGCTGTTTTGTATCTGGCGACACCCTTTGACACCCCTGCTAACAGATTTCAAGACCGCTACCATAAACCACTCGGACACCCCTCCCAAGTACGAAATTCTACACCAAAAGGCGGCGTATTTCCAGAACCGGCCGTCAACTCAGGTTTGACATTCACCGGGTTGGCGGTATAGACTTCTGCTGGCTATCCGTTCCGATTCACCAATCCGGATGTGCTACCCATGGAAACAAACTAGTACAGGCAAAAACTCCTCAACGCCGTGCTGTACTTTGCAGGGAATACGAGATATCTGAACATGACGAAGCTGTCCAAGCTTCTCTATTTCCTTGATTTTACCCACTTTAGAGAAACGAGTTACCCTTCCATTGGCCTGAAATACTACGCTTTCAGGAATGGCCCGGTACCCAAAGAACTGTGGTTGGAGATGAAGGATGGCGTGGCGCCTGAGGACTTCAAGGGGAAGCTGTCGCTTGTCGTGAAAAGAGACGAGTCCGGATCGGGTTTCAAGGAATTGGAAATTCGTGCTGCCGGGCAACCGGACGATTCCGTGTTTTCGCCGCGGGAATTGGGGATTCTGAAGAAGCTGAGCTACATCTTCAGGGACGCCAGGGCCTGGGCGATGTCCGAGGTTTCCCACTTGCCCAGGCAGCCCTGGGACACCACGATCAAGGAGAGCGGGGAGAACGGGCTCATAGACTATCTGCTGAGTGTGGATGAGAGGACCGGAGTGTCTCTGGACTACGCAGACGTTTGTCTCAGGGAGCACCTTGAAGTAGTGCGGAATCTCGACATCGAGCCAACAAAGCAACGATAATGGCGTCACCCGGGGAAATACTTCTTTACTCGGATTTCGAGTTCGAGGACCATTCCAGGGGAGACAAGCTCTTCATCATTCTTAACGCAGCAGATACCGGTTCTCCGGCCCTGGTTCTGAATACTACTTCCCGGGCAAGGCGGTATGAAGGTGTTGTCAGGGGTTGCAACCAATTCAAGAAAGTCTTCTTCGTGCCCGCAACCTGGGGCAACTGCTTCAGGGTGGACACCTACGTGCAATTGCCGCAAATCTTCGAAATAGCAGTGCAGGACCTGTTGGCCGGCCACCTGCGCGGCCACATCCGAAGCTTGGGCCTGCTCCCGGGTGATTGCTTGTTACAGCTCAAGAGCTGCCTGAAGCAGTTCAGGCAGGACATATCCCGCGCTTCACCCACCCTACTCCCCGCACCGCAAGGCTGAAGCCATGGGCTACGCCCCGCTCCGCCCCCGCAGGCGTAAAGCCTGCGGCTACGTCCCGGCGGGATCATTTCAGGATGCCGAACTTGCGGGAGAGGGTGTCAACATAGTCCACGGCTTCGGGCGAGACGTCCAGGGTCAGTTTGATGAGCCGGTCGGTCTCTTGACCCACGGAAATGACGTAAACCTCGCCGAAGGTCTTGTCCAGCAGCTCGCCGAATTTGGGGTCGGCGGCCATCCGGCCGTAGGCGTCGGTGAGAATCTTCATGATGTTTTCCGGCGTGCCCGGCGGGGCTACGGTGAACTTGTAGACGGTCTGCGGCATCACGGCGGCGATGTAGCCCTGCCACGGCAGTCCTGAAGGCTTCCTGTCGCCCAGGATTTCTTCCACGGTGGGTACCCCAGGGAAGTCGGTGCGCCGGATAAACTTCCCGCCCTTGTAGATGCCCAACTGGGCCACGGCTTCGGCGATCCCTTCGTCCACCATCATCCTGATATTCGGTCCCTGGTCGAGGAACATATCAACTTCGCCCCGGCGGACCGCGAGCATGGTCTCGCCCGTCCCGCTATAGCCGGTGACCCAGCGCACGTTCCAGCCGAGGAACTCCCTGCCGAAGAGGGGAATCAGGTTGGTGGTCTCTTCACCGCCGCGAGTGGCCATCACCACCGGCGTGGCCCTGGGGTCGGTCAGGCGGCTTTTAGCCTCTTTGCGGATGGCGAGGAGACCGCCGGAGCCGCCGATGTTGCCGATGGCCGGCATCTTGAGGAAATCGAACTTGACAATGTCGCGTCGCCGCTGCTGGTTGGCCAGGATGCTGGAGGAGCCGTGAAGCAGGGTCAGTCCGTCAGGTCTGGCTTTTTCGAAGAAGGAGTTGGTGGCCACCACTCCCCCCGCCCCGGGCTGGTTGCGCACCACGATTTTGGGCTGCCCGGGTATGTACCTGGGAAGGAATACGGCGACGGCTCTGCCGGTGGAATCGGTGCCTCCCCCCGCCCCGGTGGCCGCCACCATTTCGATGGTCTTTCCCTCGTAAAAGGCCGGGCCGGCCAGGGGTTTAGCCGCCGGAGCGGGCGTGGCGGCAGCCGGCTTCGGCGTTGTCTTTGGGATGTCCGTCGCCTTGCCGGCGGGTGAGGGCGCGGGGGTCGGCGCTACCGGACTGGCGGTTGCGACAGGCGCCGCCTGGCCGCAGGCCGCGAGGAGCAAGACCGACGCCACAATAAGGGACTGTAGACAAAGCATCCGTTTGTTCATCTGCATGGCATTCCTCCTTTTTCGAACTTCCGTGATACGTGGGACGGGAACCACGAATAAACACTAATTAACACGAGTGAAAGACAACGACCTTCGTGTGTATTCGTGTTGATTCGTGGCTAAGGCCACAGGTTGGCGTCGTGGTTGCATCAGAACGCGCTTAGTGCACTTTGCCTGCGGTCGATACGCCAGACTTCAGACTCAAGACTCGCCTCACTGGTGGGTTCCGCGCAGCCGCCCTGCGCCCACACCCCACGCTTCTGCGCTTCACCCACCCTACGCCCCGAGTTCCGCACGGGCATGATTCAACCCTCGCCCCGATGCATCGGGGCGGTACCGGACGGAAAGGGTCCGCGTCGGTGGGTTCGCGCAGCCACCCCTCGCCACCCGGCCACGCTCTGCGCTCAACCCACCCTACCTCGGTCGTTCACGGCAGCCGGTTAAACCACAACAGCGAAAACGTGCCGGCGGCGAGCAGGAAGATGATGGCAGCGCCGGTGAAGATGGCCGTCAGTTCGGTCTGCTCCGGTTTCATCACCAGACGCGTGCTCAGGTCTCCGTAGATGTTCACCAGGTCCTCCTCGTTGTCCGCCTTGAAATAGGCGCCGTCGGTCTTCTGGGCGATGCCCTTGAGGGTTTCCTCGTCCAGGCGCACCCTTATGGCCCGGCCTTCGGTCCTCAGCACCGTCCCTTCCGGGTGGCCGATCCCCACGGTGTAGACCCGCACGCCCCGGTTCACGGCCTGCTCGACGACCTCCAGGGGCCGCGGACCCACGTTGCTCTGGCCGTCGCTGAGGAGGATGATGACAGCCGGGGCATAGGCGCCGCGAGGCACCGGGGTGGGCATCGGAGTCGCCTCCGCCAGCACGAGCGCATCACGCGGCATGGGTTTGGCCGGAGGCGGGTCGTTGAGGGCTTCCAGGGACTTGATGATGCCCCGCCCGATGGCGGTGCCGCGCTCGGTGGTCAGACGGCTGATGGCCTCGAACACCGCCTCGCGGTCGGTGGTGGGCGACTGCACGATGGCCGCATAGTCGGTGAAAGAGACAACGGCAATGCGGACGTTCTTCGGCTGGTTTTCGACGAATTTCCGCGCTGCCGCTTTGGCCGCTTCCATGCGGTTCGGTTTCATGTCGTCGGCCCGCATGCTGCCGGAGATGTCCAGGGTCAGGACAACGGTACCCTGCTGAGACGGGAGAGTGACCGTGGCCACCGGCCGGGCCAGCGCCCCGATCATGACCACCAGTCCCAGGAGGAACAGGGCCGGTGGGATGTGGCGGCGGATGCCGGGCCCGCGGCCCAGGGCGTCTTTGACCAGCGAAAGACTGGAATAGCGCACGGCGTATTTCTGCCGCCGCCGCTGCAGCAGGATATAGACGATGATGAGTACAGGTACCAGCAGCAGCACCCGCAACATGTCAGGCCAGAGAAAAGACATAGGTTACTCCAATGACAAAATCAGAATAACGAATGACCCAAGAATGACGAAGTCCGAATGACGAATGGCCAAAGAATGACGAATGACGAAATTCAATGACGAATCAAATTCCAATGACGAATGACGAACGCAAGCCTTGTTTTGAACATTCGGATTTTGAGCATTGATTCGTCATTCGAATTTCGTCATTCGTCATTTCGCTGCCCGCACGTCGGGCTGGGACCTATGGTCAATTCCTCCCGGCGGGCACATGAAAAGACGCCGAGGCCATCCTGCGTTGCTTGCGGGCGGAGGCCAGCCGCAGGATTTCCTTCACCAGGTCGCCTTCGGTGGAAATCGCCGCCGCGTCCACCCCGGCGCGACGAAAGGCCACGTTCAACTCATACTCTCGGCGCACCGCCGCTTCCGAGAACCGCTTTCTGAAGCCCTTATCGCGAGTGTCAACATAGAGTTGCTGTCCCGTCTCCGCATCTTCCATGATTAGAACGCCGATGTCCGGCAACTCCACCTCGCGGGGATCGTAAAGCCGGACGGCCAGGGTCTCGTGCCGCTGGCCGAGCATCTTCAGCGGCTGGGACCAGCCCGGGGAGCTGATGAAATCGGAAATGACAAAGACCAGGGACCGGCGACGGATCATGCGCAAAGCCGTTGCCAGCAACTCCGTGAGATTGGTAGGCGGGGCGCGGTTCAACCGGGGCCGGTCCATCACCTCTTTGAGAAGTCGCAATACCTGCGGCTTGCCCCCGCCCGCGGGAACAATGCGCTCCACGCTTCCGCCGTAGCAGATGGCGCCGACCCGGTTGCCGTGCCTGGTCAGCAGACGGGCCAGCACGCCGACGAAATCAATCAGCAGGTTGCGTTTCAGCGTCCGCACTGTGCCGAAGTCGACCGAGGGGCTGAGGTCCAGGAGAAACCACGCGGTCACTTCCCGGTCTTCCAGGTACTGGCGGACGTAGGGGGTCTGCAGGCGCGCCGTGACGTTCCAATCGATGTAGCGCACGTCGTCATTGAACTGGTACTCCCGCAGCTCGGCGAGGTCCAGACCGAAGCCATGGAAAAGAGTCCGGTAATCGCCCTGCAGGAGGCCGTCCAGCCGGCGCACCACCTTCCAGTCGAGGCGGAGCAGGACGTTCTCAGGGCTGGCGCGGGCGTCCCCGCCTGCGAGGTTTGTATCAGAGCTTGGCGCTGATGGTTTCATGGGTCTCAAATATTTTGGTGGCGCGGGGGTGCGGCGGCCTCAAGACCAATAGAACTGGCATCCTGCCCGTTCGTTCAGCGAACATGTGGTCAGGATGAGGGAGCTTTGAAAGCTCTTCACCCTCTCCTTAATCCTCTCCCTTCAAGGGAGAGGAATCTTGACGGCTTCATGGGCCTCCAGGGGCTGGGCCGGGGCAGGGATTTTTGCCAGGATCTGCCGCAGAATGGAATCGCTGGTGACGCTGTCCGACATGGCCTCGTAAGAGAGGACGAGCCGGTGGCGCATGACGTCGAGGGCCATATCCAGGACGTCCTGCGGCACCACGTAGCCACGGCCCCGCACGAAGGCCAGGGCGCGGGCGCTGATGATCAGATTGATGGACGCCCGCGGGCTGGCGCCGTACATGATATATTTTGCCAGGTCGGGCAAGCCGAATTTCTCCGGGTAGCGCGTTGCCGTCGCCAGGGCGACGGCGTACTGGATCAGCGACGGGTCAACGTACACCTTTTCCGTTTCGAGCCGGAGGCCGCGGAGCTGTTCTGTAGTGACCACCGCCCTGACGGGTGACATCGCCCCTATCATCCGTTCCACAACGACGAATTCCTCTCCTTCGTTGGGATAATCTACGATGACTTTCATCATGAAACGGTCCACCTGGGCCTCGGGGAGGGGGTAGGTCCCCTCGGTCTCGATGGGGTTCTGGGTGGCCATCACCAGGAACGGTTCGGGCACCTTGTAGGTCTCGCCGCCGATGGTGACCTGGCGTTCCTGCATCACTTCGAGAAGGGCGCTCTGAACTTTGGCCGGGGCGCGGTTGATCTCGTCCGCGAGGAGCAGGTTGGTAAAGACCGGCCCGAGGGACGTGCTGAATTCGCCGGTCTTCTGGTTATAAATGCGCGTCCCGATCAGGTCTGCCGGGACCAGGTCAGGGGTGAACTGGATGCGTTTGAAAGTGCCGTGAACGGCCTCGGCCAGGGTCTTGATGGTCAGCGTCTTGGCCAGGCCGGGCACCCCTTCCACCAGAAGGTGTCCCTGGGACAGGAGGGCCACCAGCACGCGCTCGAGCAGATGGTCCTGACCGACGATGACCTTTTTTACTTCGTAAAGAATTTGCTCCATCAGCGGAGCGGATCTTGCGGTTTGTTGTTCCATGTTCTGTTGCTACCCTTTTGTGTAATCGAAGGCAAATTATCTCGTTGTCAGCAAAAGAAAATTGTATTTGGTCTTGGTCCGGCTCACACAGGCACGGAGGCCTGTGGTACCGGGTGGGGAATCTTGAATCCTTTACACCGGCGGCGATCCCGAGGCGCCGGCGGCGGTCTCGATGGGAACGGCAAAGCCGATCCCGATGAAGAACTCCTGGTCGATGGGATTCACCAGGGCGGTAACTATGCCTACCACTTCCCCGTCGCGGTTGACCAGGGGTCCCCCGGAATTGCCCGGATTTACCGCCGCGTCGAACTGGATCAGATTCCTCAGGGTCTGCCCCGATTTCTTTGACGTCAGGCTCCGTCCCAGGCCGGAGACCACCCCGGAGGACAGCGAGTTACGGAAGCCAAAGGGATTGCCGACCGCGACCACCTCGTCGCCGACCCGCAGTGATGCCGAGCTGGCCATGGTCACCGGCTCCAGGTCGTCAGGGATTTCGTGGGCCAGCAATACGGCCAGGTCGTTCTCCGGCTGTTGCACGATGATGGATGCCCTCGACCTCGTTCCATCAGCGAAAGTAACGCGGACTTCCTCGGCATCCTTGACGACATGGAGGCTGGTCAGGATAGTGCCGTTATCCTGGACGACGAAGCCGGCGCCGATGCCTCCCTCAACCTCGTTATCCGAGTTGCGTTTGACAGCGCGAACGCGGACCAGGGAGGGGCGGATCACTTCGTAGACCTGGGAGGAGAACGACGGTTTGGGGGGAATCTTTTCGAGGGAGCGCACCACCGCGGCGTCAATGTCCCGCTGGGTGAGTCTCTGAGGGGCCGGTCTGGTGGCATCGTAGACGAGGATGGCGGAGACGGCGATGGCGATGCCTGCTCCGAGCAGCAAGAAACCTCGGACACGGGGGTAAAAGCGGGCCAGGCGTTGCCGGATCCCCGCCAGCCGGGAAATCGGCAGGCCATGAGCCGGGCCTGGTGGGTCTGAACGGTTCGGACTGATTGATCGAAACGGTCTATCCTGCCGCATCAAGTAACACTCCTCTCTTGGAAGAGCTTGCTCGCGCCGTGCAGTGCACCACGGCAACTAAAATTGCGCACTAATGGCCATTAAACCATCTTGCCGGGGAATTGTCAAATCGGTCAGGGCCAGTCTGAGCAGTCAAGCAGTCAAGCAGTCAAGCAGTCTGAGCAGTCAAGCAGTCGAGCAGTCAAGCAGTCAAGCAGTCTGAGCAGTCAAGCAGTCGAGCAGTCAAGCAGTCTGAGC
>JACQUA010000019.1 GCA_016210565.1 Chloroflexota bacterium | reverse complement strand
GTATTAATCACCGGGGGATACGGTTTCCACACAAAGGCACAGAGACACAAAGAATACGGAAACACTGAGATAAGTATGGTGTTGTTTTGCCAGGTCCCCCTGCCCAAAGATCCCTTTGTGTCCTTTGTGCCTTTGTGTGAGACTATTCGTCATTACTTAGTGCGTTCGTATTAGGCAGCGGAAGGCTACCGGTAACATGGAATGACATCGATGTCCTTGAAAGCGAAGACGAGCGGCAGCGAGTCGTCCCGATGCATCGGGAAAGAATCTTTCTGAGGGGTGGGAGTAAAGGCCCTTCGACTTCGCTCAGGGTGACATTATCTGAGCAACGATGAAAAACGGCTTAGCTTTCGAGCGGCGTCTTAAAGTGAGACAACTAACAGGGTCTCTCTTTGGCGTGATCTTTCTGGGCGCTACCGCGGTGGGCATCCTCGTCCTGATCATTCTGGTGATGGATGTTCTCAAAGACAGTAAAGGCTGGCTGGACTGGCAGTTTCTAACCAGCTATCCGTCGCGGAAACCCGAAAAAGCCGGCGTGTTGTCCGCCCTTTTCGGCACGCTGTGGGTCATGACCCTGACCGCCCTCTTATCTTTCCCTCTCGGCATCGGGACCGCTATCTACCTTGAGGAGTACGCCCCCGATAACCGCTTGAAACGGCTTATTCAGACGAACATCAGCAACCTTGCCGGGGTACCTTCTATCGTCTACGGGCTCCTGGGTTTGAGTCTCTTCGTCCAGGCCCTGGCCCTGGGAAGGAGCGTTCTGGCCGGAGCTATGACCCTGACACTCATGTCCTTGCCCGTCATCATCATCGCCGCCCAGGAAGCCATCCGAAGCGTACCGGAAGTCCATCGCCTGGGCGCCTATGCCCTGGGGGCCACCAGGTGGCAGGTGGTGCGTCATATCGTTCTCCCCTCCGCCTTCCCCGGCGTCCTCACCGGGACCATCCTCGCCATGTCCCGGGCTATCGGAGAAGCTGCCCCTATGATCGCCATCAGCGCCCTGGTCTATTTGACCTTCATCCCCAGTAGCCCCCTCGACCGTTTCACCGTC
This sequence comes from Chloroflexota bacterium, assembly GCA_016210565.1. GTDB lineage: Bacteria > Chloroflexota > Dehalococcoidia > JACQUA01 > JACQUA01 > JACQUA01. Next base: position 58,200 of record JACQUA010000019.1, on the reverse strand, counting down.
CTGCCGATACAGATATTCAACTGGATTTCCCGTCCCCAGGAAGGTTTCCAGCACCTGGCCGCCGCCGGCATTACTCTCCTCCTGTTTATTCTGTTGAGCATGAATGCGGCAGCTATCCTTTTGAGGAACCGTTACCAGAAGAAAACAGAAGAATGACGAGAAAGCAAAGAGGCTAACAGCCAACAGCTATCAGCTATCAGCCGTCAGCTATCAGCCATAGGCCATCAGCCAACTGCCAACAGATGAAAGCTGTATGCTGTAAGCTGATAGCTGTCGAGTTAAGGCACAAACGTGTATGGTAGATAATGTTGCATCTTTAGAGGCACGGAAACTGGAACTGTGGTACGGCAATTTCCAGGCCCTTCGGGGCATCTCCATGGCGATACCCCGCAACCGGATTACAGCCATCATCGGTCCTTCCGGCTGCGGCAAGAGTTCCCTGCTGCGATGCTTCAACCGCATGAACGACCTCGTGCCGGGCGCCAGGGTCAGGGGAGAGGTCCTTTTCGACAACAGGAACATCTATGCCCCTGGCGTGGACCCCTCCGAGGTCCGTTTTCGAATTGGCATGGTTTTTCAAAAACCGAACCCCTTTCCCAAAACCGTCTTCGACAATGTAGCTTTCGGCCCCCGCATCAATGGCATCGGGGATGATCTCGAACAGACGGTGGAACATGCGTTGCGCCAGGCGGCGCTGTGGGACGAGGTGAAAGACCGGCTGCGCAAGAGCGCCACGGAGCTATCAGGGGGCCAGCAGCAACGGCTATGCATCGCCCGGGCGCTGGCCCTTAAGCCGGAAGTCATCCTGATGGACGAACCGTGCAGCGCTCTGGACCCGGTGGCCACTCTCAAGATAGAGGACCTGATGAGAAGTCTGGCTGAAGAATACGCCATCGTCATCGTGACCCACAACATGCAGCAGGCCGCGCGGGTGTCGGACATGGCGGCCTTCATGATGATGGAAGAAGACCGCGCCGGGGTGCTCGTGGAATACGGACCGACTTCCCAGCTTTTTACCAATCCCAAAGACAAGAGGACTGAAGATTACATTACCGGCAGGTTCGGATAAGAGGAAATGACGAATCGGAAAGGAATTCAAAAGCCGGAAGCCAGTAGTCAGAATGGCGTGGCAATTTCCCTATTCTGAATTCTGAATTCTGGCTTCTGCTTGGCCATTCGTCATTCGTCATTCCTACGAAAATGTCACCCTGAGCGAAGCGAAGGGGCAGGCGAAGGGTCTTTCGGCCCGCTCCCCAACCCGAAAGAACTTGTCCTGAGCGGAGCGAAGGATTCTTCGACTACGACTCGCTTGCGCTCGTCTTCGCTCAGAATGACATTTTCATCCTTCATAGTGCTTGGCGACCAAGCATGGAGGATTGATTCGTCATTCGAATTTCGTCATTCGTCATTGCTTCGCCATCGGAGGCCACCAATGGAGATAAGAACATTCTTTCATCGGAGACTGAGGGAAATCCAGGACGGCATTCTGGTGATGGGCAGCATGGTGACCAAGAACATCCTTCGCTCTGTCGAGGCCCTCAAAAACAGGGACATGGACCTGGCCCACCAGCTAATCGCCGAAGACCAGAAGGTGAACCTCAAGCGATTCGAGATAGAAGAGAAATGCGTCGAGCTTATCGCCACGCAGCAACCGATGGCCAGCGACCTGCGAACCATCGTAGCCGTGCTCAATATCATAACCGAGCTTGAACGGATAGGCGACTACGCCGCGGGGATATCGAAGGTCGTCATGATGATCGGCGACGAGCCACCCCTGAAACCCCTGATCGACATCCCCCGCATGGCCGAACAAACGGTGTCCATGCTCCAGCGGAGCCTGGATGCCTTCGTCAACCGCGACGCCGAAGCAGCCAGGAAGATCGCCGCCGAAGACGATACCATAGACCACCTTTACGACCAGGTCTTCCGCGAATTGCTGACTTTTATGGCCGAAGACCCCAGGACCATCACCCGGGCTACACGGCTCATCTGGGTGGCCCACAACCTGGAGCGGGCCGCCGACAGGGTCACCAACATCTGCGAACGCGTGGTCTTCGTCATCACCGGCAAAATGGAGGAGATAGGGGCGTCGAAGTATTGAGGGGTGGTTGTAGCCGCTCCGGCACAGGCGGGTGGCTGTGCGAACCCACCAGCGACGCGAGATTCCAAATACCAAATACCAACCCCCGACTAGATCGGGGGCCAAACAATATCAAAATCCCAATGGTCAAATGCCAAAATGGGTCGGCCACCAGGTTTTGTGATTGAGACTTGAATCATTGGAATTTGTTTGGATCGCTGGTGGGTTCGCGCCGCCCCATCCCGTCACCACACCCCATCGGCGCTTAACCCACCCTACGTCTTCGGGGCACGCGGCAGCGTGCCGCTACGGACTTCTACTTCAGCAGGCGCAGGCCGTTGGCGATGACGATGAGCATGCTGCCTTCGTTGATGAGCAGGCTGGCCAGGACATTCTGCTTGATGTTGGCCACCGTCCGCCGGCTCAGGCTCAGTATCTCCGGGATACGGGCGAGGTTATCGGACATCAGCGCCAGGTCCGCCGTCTCGATGGCCACATCGGTCCCCGCCGCCCCCATGGCGATGCCCACGTCGGCCTCGGCCAGGGCCGGAGCGTCGTTGACGCCGTCCCCCACCATCACCACGCTGCCCAGCTCGTCCCTCAGCTTCTTGACTTCGGTCACCTTGTCATCGGGCAGCAGGCGGGCGCGATAGTCATCCACCCCCACCTCGGCGGCGATGGCGCGGGCGATCCCGAAATCATCGCCGGTGAGCATGACCGTCTTCCTGATGCCCAGGGCTTTCAGCGCCTTGACCGTGGACGCCGACTCCGGGCGGACACGGTCGGCGATGCCCACCAGCCCCAGCACTTCGTTGTCACAGCCAATGATGACGATGGTCTTCCCCTCCCTTTCAAGCCGGGCCATTTCCAGCTTGCCCCTTTCACCGAGGACCATCGTCTCCGAAAGGGCCCGGCCGCTGCTCACCCAGCAGAGCTGGCCGTTCACCCTGGCCCTGACGCCCACGCCGGGCATGGACTCGAACTCCTGGATATGTGGAATCTGGATGCCTTCTTCCCTGGTCTTCCTCGTGATGGCCTCGCCGAGCACGTGCTCGGAACGGGTCTCGATGGCGGCGGCCGTCGCCAGCAGGCGCTCCTCTTCCATCTTCAGCGGGACCACGTCGGTCACCGCCGGCTTGCCTATGGTCAGCGTTCCTGTTTTATCAAAGACGACGGCCCGGGCTCGGGAAGCCGCTTCGAGGCTGGCCCCGCCCTTGACCAGGATGCCCTTGCGAGCAGCGTTGGACACCGCGGACACGGTGGCCACCGGCACGGAGAGGGCCAGGCCGCAGGAACAGGAGACGGCCAGCACCACCAGCGCCCGGTAGAACCAGGGGGCGAAGGGCTGGCCGAAAAACAGCGGCGCTATCGTCGCCGTCAGCACCGCCAGTCCGAAGGCCGACGGGGTATAAATCTGGCCGAACCGGTCGGCGAAACGCTGGTAGCTGGACTTCTTCAGCTCGGCCTTTTCCACGTAGGTGATTATTTTAGCCAGGGTCGTATCGGTGTGCAGCTTATTGACCCTGACCTCCAGGTAACCCTTTTGATTGATCGTCCCGGCAAAGACATCATCGCCCTGACCCCTGGGGACCGGGATGGACTCCCCGGTAACCGGCGACTGGTCGACGGTGGAGAACCCGGCGACAACGACGCCGTCGATAGGGACCTTTTCTCCCGGCTTGACGATGGCCACGTCCCCTATCTTTATCTCCGAGACGGGCAGGTAGATTTCCTCCCCGCCGTGGCGCTTGACGGTCGCCCCCTGGGGCGCCATGCCCATCAGGCCCTGCAGTGAACCTCTGACCCGGCCCACCGCATAGCTCTCCAGCACGCTGCCCAGCGAATAGACAAAAATCAGGACGGCCGCCTCTTCCCACAACCGGATAACCATGGCGCCCACCACCGCCACCATGTTGAGGGTATAGATATTGACGCGGAGCGTGCGTACGCCGGCCAGTCCCATTCTGGCCGGATAATAGCCGCCGACCAGAACGGCCGCAACAAACGACCCTATCGAAAGGACCTCAGCGGCCCCTGCCCACGAGAAGACGAACCCGGCGAGAATGAGGATACCGCAGACAAGGAGGAGCACATTCTTCCTCTCCTTCCACCAGGCGCCGAGCTTCTGCTTCGGACGCTCCATGCTGGCTTTCAGGCCCGTTTCGGCGATGGCCCGGACGATGTCCTGCGGCTCGACGGCCCCTGGCTCGTAGACTATCTCGACGGCCTGCTGCACCAGGTTGGCCTTGTGCTCCAGGATGCCCCTCAGTCCGTGCAGCTTCTTGTCAATGCTCTCCACTTCATCGGAGCAGTCCAGGCCCTCCACAAAGACCGTGATGCGTTTGCCGGCCTCCAGGGGCCGGATGCTGTAGCCCAGGTTGCGCACCTCGCGCATGAGGCGTTCGACATTGAACTGCTCGTGGAGCTCGGCCGGCGACTGCACCGCCATCTGCCCGCTGGCCAGCGAGACGCTGACCTTCTCCACCCCGGGCAGCTTTTTGACCACGGCCTCGATCTGGTTGGCGCAATCGACGCAGTCGAGGCCGGCGAGGATGAAAGTGATTTCGGGCATGGACGAAAACAAGAATCAAAAAACAAAGTGCAAAATGAGAGGTCAAAATGTTAAAAGGGCTTTCGGCTATCGGCTGGCGGGGGGGGACTGCCGACTGCCCACTGCTTGACTGCTTGACTGGTCACTGCTTGACTGCTTGACTGGTCACTGCTCGACTGCTTGACTGGTCACTACCCGTGGCGAACGTGCTCCAGGCAGACTCCCAGCAGCCGGTTTACGTGCTCGTCATTCAGCGAGTAATACATCATCCGGCCGTCTTTCCGCTGGCGGACCAGCCGGAGCGTCCGCAGTATTCTCAGGTGCTGAGAAACGGACGACTCGGAAATGCCTACTACGCCGGCGATGTCGCAGACGCACAGTTCCTGCTCCAGCAGGCTATAGACTATCTTGGCCCGATTGGAATCCCCCAAGGCCGAGAAGATTTCGGCCAGCGAGGCGTAGGCCTCATCCCCCAACAGTTTGCCCTTTGCCCGTGCCACCTTGGCCTGGTCCACGGACCGGACCTCGCACCTGTCCGTGACCCTCGTAGCGACAGGGCTTGCCCCTGTCGTACGCCGTTGACCGCCGGGGTCCCGGCCGTTGCCCTCGCCAGTAGCGACCCGCGGCGCAATCCGCGTCGTGCCCGGCTGACCGCCAGGGTCTCGCCTGCTCCCGAACCCCGTAGAACGGGCATCTTGCCCGTTCCCACCCGTGGGACGCTCGTCTCGCCTGTTCTTCAGCCTTTCTTTTAACATCTGCGTAATCGCTAAACAATATAGCCCTTTTCTGGCCTTCTGTCAACCGGTCAGTCCTCCATGCGTTGCCTTGCCCCTGGATTCATGGATGATCCTTTCGATGTCCTTTTCCGTGAGCGTCGCGAACTCCTTATCCTTTGCCAGCGCCTCGGCATAGGAGCAAATATCGGCCTCTTCCAGGGCGATAAGAATGACTTCGAATACTTTCCCCATCTCCTTGGCCGTACTTTCCGGCAATGATAGATGACCATCCGGTAAGACCTTACTTATGAATCTTCTGGCTTCCATGTGCTGTCTCCTCCAAAGCTCAGTACTATGACCACAACGGCAAGGTCCATCTAGCCTCTTGATATTCCAGCATACCGGATTGTGCACGTGCTATCAAACTCCGGCGCCGGTCATTTCAAGAAATTGTCGGTGCTTTTCGACCGACGACCCGGCCATTGACAGGCAAGAGTCTGGACCAACCCGCGCGTGCCACCTTTCAGAGGTACCGCCGTACCTGACTTGAATTTTTCCCCCAATATTGCAAGAATAGGCGCAACCTCGCGACCAGCGCCAGGAAGAACGTGAACCAACCCAGAGAGAAATCCATCTTCATAGTCAACACCGCGGCCTACGAGCGGGTGCTCTTCGCATTGAGCCTGGCGGTGGCCGAGGCTACCCTGAACAAGGAGGTCAACGTGCTCTTCGGCCACGGGGCCGCCGTGCGACTGAAAAAGGGCTTGACCGATCGGATGGGGGATGAGACCCAGGGCTGGATAAAAGACCAGGTTGAGGTCAAGAACCGGGACGAGAATTTCTCCAAAGTCTCGGACCTGCTGGACTACCTGTGCCAGATGGACTGCAGGCTATTCGTTTGCCGCACCTCGATGGAGCTGCACGGGCTGAAGAAGGAAGACCTCATAGACGGGGTGAGCCAGACCAACCTGGTCGAGTTCCTCAACGAGCAGGCGAGGAATGCGACAAAGGTCATATACGTGTGAGGATTGCAGATTACAGATTGCAGATTACGGATTACAGATTCCCGTCCCCGCCGAAGATTACGGATTGAACCACGAAAGTCACGAAACGACAAAGCGGACCGTCGACAAATGACCGAACAAACAAACCACAGATTAACACGAGATTTTCACAGGATGTTGCCCTGAGCCTTCGGGTAGCTGTTTGTAATTCACATTTGGTGTTTGTCTCGTGAAATCTTGTGGTTCCGTTTGAACGTTCTCTTGGTATATTTTCGTGTGTTTCGTCGTTAGTCGTTCGCTTGCGCCGCAGGCACTAAGGAGTTCCCGCTATGTCTGAAAGAGAGACCCCAAAACTGGATGAGCTGGAAAAAGGCCGGTGGCCCAGCTTCGTGAAGGAGATCAAACGGGCGGCCAAGAAAAGCCCCATGGCCCGGGACCTTCTCCACGTGCTGGAAAAGTCCTTCGACGAGAAGGTGACCCACTGGAAGCACGGCGGCATCGTCGGCGTTAAAGGCTACGGCGGCGGCGTCATCGGCAGGTACAGCGACGTGCCCGACGAGTTCCCCGAGGTCGCTTCGTTTCACACCTTCCGCGTCAACCAGCCCAGCGGGTGGTTCTACACCTCCACGGCCCTGAGACAGCTTTGCGACGTCTGGGAGAAATACGGCAGCGGGCTCACCAACTTCCACGGCTCTACCGGCGACATCATCCTGCTCGGCACAAAGACCGAGAACACCCAGCCCTGTTTCGATGCCCTGACCGGCATCGGCTTCGACCTGGGCGGGTCGGGGGGCGACCTGAGAACGCCAAGCTGCTGTGTCGGCCCGGCCCGCTGCGAAAAGGCCTGCATCGACACCCTGGACATCTGCTACAACCTGACCATGGCTTTCCAGGACGAAATCCACCGCCCGCGCTGGCCTTACAAGTTCAAGGTCAAGGTCTCCGGCTGCGCCAACGACTGCGTGGCGGCCATCGCCCGGTCGGACTTCACCGTTATCGGGACCTGGCGGGACACCCTGCAGATCGACCAGGACGCGGTCGCCGGATATATCGGCAAGGGCTTCCCCCTCAAGGCGCTGGTGATCGACAAATGTCCCACCAATGCGCTGGAGTACAACAGGGAGGCCGGGAGACTCATGGTGAATGCCGAGGACTGCGTCCGCTGCATGCACTGCATCAACAAGATGCCGAAGGCTATCTGGCCCGGCCAGGAAAGAGGGGCCACCATTCTGGTGGGAGGCAAGGCCACCGTGGTCAAGGGGGCGCGTCTCTCCTGGGTGCTGGTGCCGTTTATGAAGATGGAGCCGCCGTACACGGAGACGAAGGACCTCCTGCGGAAGATATGGGAGTGGTGGGACGAGAACGGCCACGTGCGGGAGAGGCTCGGCGAGCTTATCGAACGAGTGGGGATGAAGACCTTCCTGCGGGAGGTCGGCCTGAAGGCCGTGCCCCAGATGGTCTCCCGGCCTCGGTCGAACCCCTATGTGTTTTTTGACGCGGCAAAGAGTTGAAAACTGTCATTCTGAGCGAAGACGAGCGCCAGCGAGTCGGAGTCGAAGAATCTTTCTGGTGCGCGGCACTTATTGTTGCGTTGGTATTAGTCCACCGCTCACAGGCAGGGACGCCTGTGGTACCGGTTTGACACAAAGGATAGCAGACAATGCCAAAGACTGATATCGGACCACCAGATTACCGGACTATGATTCCGGACGTCATCAAGAGAAACTACGGGAAATGGAAGTACCACGAGATACCGGAACCCGGGGTGCTGAAACATGTGTCGGAGACCGGCGAGGCGGTCTATACAGTGAGGGTAGGTTCCCCCCGTCTGGTCAGCGTGGATTTCATCCGGGACATCTGCGACATCGCCGACAAGTACTGCGACGGCCGCCTCAGGTTCACCAGCCGGTATAATGTCGAGTTCATGACGCCGGACGCAGGCAAGGTCGAGTCCATCAAGGAAGCGGCCCGGAAACTGGGCCTGCCGGTCGGCGGGACGGGGAACTGCATCTCCAACATCGTCCACACCCAGGGCTGGGTCCATTGCAACTGCGCCGCCACCGACGCTTCGGGGCTGGTCAAGGCCATCATGGACCAGCTTTACGACCAATACACCCACATGAAGCTCCCGGCCAAGCTGAGGATCGCCGTGGCCTGTTGCATCAACATGTGCGGCGCCGCGCACTGCTCGGACATCGCCATCGTCGGCGTGCATACCAGGCCGCCGAAGATCGACCACACCCGGCTCCCCGCCACCTGCGAACTGCCGACCACCATGTCCTGCTGCCCGACCGGCGCCATCCGCAAGCACCCCGACCCGAACATCAAGTCACTGGTGGTCAATGACGACCGCTGCATGTACTGCGGCAACTGCTTCACGGTCTGCCCGGCCATGCCCATATCCGACGCCGAAGGCGACGGCATCGCTATCTACGCCGGCGGGAAAGTCTCCAACGCCCGCCGGCCTCCCATGTTTTCCAGACTGGTCGTGCCCTTTATTCCCAACAACCCACCGCGCTGGCCCGAGGTGGTGGACGTGGTCAAGAAGATTGTAGACGTTTACGCCGCCAACGCCCGCCCCAGCGAAAGGGTGGGCGAGTGGATAGAAAGGGCCGGCTGGGAGACCTTCTTCAGACTGACGGAGATACCCTTCACCGAACACCACATCGACGACTTTACCTACGCCGTAGAAACCTTCAGGAGCACCACCCAGTTCAAATGGTAGCGGGGGAGGGCGCTGTCACCCGCCGAAGCCCTGAGCAAAGCGAAGGGGAAGTCGAAGGGTCTGTTACCAGGCAGCGCCACCCCAAAGGATTCTTCGACTGCTCTCAGAATGACCCTGGAGTGACACCATGTATGAACAACCAGACAAAGAACTCAAGGAAAGAATACTTAAATACCTGGACTCGGTGAGCAAAGCCAGGAACCGGGACGTGGCCCGGGCCACCGGAGCGCCCAAAGAGGTCGTGGACCAGGCCATCGGCGGACTGGCCAGGGAAGACAAAATCGAATACAGGAGCTTCGGCGGCGTGACCTACGTGGCGTTGAAAGGCAAGTAGGAGCAGTTTCCTCTCCCCCCCCTTGTGGGAGAGGACCAAGGAGAGGGGCTGGCATTATGTCACCCTCTCTTAATCTCTCCCATCGAGGGAGAGAAACGGAGAATATTTCATGCCAACAGCCTTACTCGGTGGAAAAGAACTGACCATTGACGAAGACGGCTTCATCCAGGAGCCTGACAAATGGGACAGGCAGGTCGCAGAAGACCTGGCGAAAACGGAGAACGCCCATCCCCTGTCCGAGGACCACTGGAAGGTGGTCAACTTCCTCAGAAACTACTATGTTGAATTCGGGATCGCCCCGCCCATCCGGATGCTGGTCAAACAGACCGGGCTGGACCTGCGCAAAATCTACCACCTCTTCCCCTCCGGGCCGGCCAAGGGGGCCTGCAAGGTGGCAGGCCTGCCCAAGCCTACGGGGTGCGTGTGACGACGAACGCTCGCCAGCCGGTACCACAGGCCACCGTGCCTGTGAGAGCCCGAATCAGACCGACGTCAATTTATCATTCTCATATTCGAGCTAATCACCCATAGGGCTGGGGCGCACTATGAAGAAGAAAACGAACAGGCACCGGCCTGGCCATTTGGGGCGTGGCGCAATTCCAGCGCTCACAGGCGGGACGCCTGTGGCACGGGGTTAGTGCCTGTCTATCAATAACCATCTCAACACGGTTGGTATATATTGACGATTGTGTAAGCAGACAGAACCTGGAACCACGAATGGACACGAATGAACACGAAACCAGTTATCAACAACTGTTGGTATGGAATAGATATGGCTTTGGGAGTCCCCTAATCATGGGGCCGTGCTTTCTTAGCAAAAGTAACTTCGTGTCCATTCGTGGCTAAGATTTGCTACAGTTATTTGTTGACAGACCCTTAACTACAATTCTCACAGGCAGAGACGCCTGTGGTACCCGTTGGCATGAACTACTTCTCCTTTTTCGTTGACGCCGTTCTGCCCTACATCAGTTTCCCGCTCTTCGGCCTGGGTCTCCTGTGGCGACTGCGGGACTGGGCGCGCACCCCCCTGCCGCTCAATGTCGGCCTGCCGCCATTTCCCCGGACAAACCCGGGCAGGGTCCGGAGAATCGCTTCCGAAGTTATCCTCTTCCGGACCTTTCTTCAGAGCGACAGGCCTTTCTGGTTCATCATCTGGCCTTTCCACGTGGCCGGGCTCCTCACGCTGGGCAACCATTTGCTGGGGATCACCGACGGCATGCTCGAAGTCTACGCCCCCGGGTCCAGTCCGCCGCAGGTCAAGACCATCCTCTTCGTCGCTGCCTTTGCCGCCTGGCTGCTGGTCGGCTTTCTCCTCACCATCGGCCTTCGCCGTTTCCTCAACCACGAGATCAGAAGGATGTCCTTCGCCAGCGATTATTTCCCGGTCTTCCTGCTCCTGGGCCTGGTCTCCTCCGGGGCGTACATGTCTTTCTTCGCCCCGGTAGACATGAGGGCCGTATCCGCCTGGGGGCAGGGGTTGTTCACTTTCCGGCCGGTCCCGGTGGGCAGCCCTGCCTTTTCCGTTCATTTCCTCTTCGGACAGACGCTGTTCATGTATTTCCCCTTCGGCAAACTGTTCCATCCCCTGGGCCAAATTGCCAGCCGGATGATGACACGGAGGGAAGACCCCCTCAACCCCGAAGGCAAGGTGCTAAGATGATGCAATGCGCGTTCAACGTAGCGGCACGCTGCCGCGTGCCCACCGTTGGCGACGATTCGCGCGTTGCCCTGACCGCCGTAGGGGCGGACCCGTGTATCCGCCCGCCCGGGGGCACGCGCAGCGTGCCGCTACGGTTGATCCTATGACAATATCTGAACCCAAAGGCATTCGCGGCGGCGAAATCCTTCGCGGGAAAGACCTGCCAGCGGCGCAGTCTGCCGATCGCCCCCACCCGGCCAGGGACCTGTCGCTGCTCGGCGTGGCCGCGCCCCTCCCCGCCGGTGTCAGGGAAGTGCAGGCCCTGAAGCTTCTCCATGACCTGAAGAGCCGGTTCCGGGCGCTCATCGTTTACCTGGACACCTGCACCAAGTGCGGCGCCTGCATCGAAGCCTGTCACTGGTACCTCGGGACCAATGACCCGTACAACGTGCCGGCGGCCAGGGTCGACCTCATGCGCGGCGTCTACAAGAAACATTTCACCCCCGGAGGCAGGCTCTTCGGCAGACTCGCCGGCGCCCGGGAACTGACGGGCGACATGCTCGAGCTCTGGTACAAGTACTTCTACCAGTGCAACGAATGCCGCCGCTGCGCCTATTTCTGCCCCTTCGGCATAGATACGGCGGAGGTAACCATCGCCGCCAGGCAGATTTTGACTCAAATCGGCATGGTCCCCGCCGGCATCATGTCGGTGGCCAAAAACATGCGCCAGTCCGGCAACAACATGGGCATCCCGGAAAAGGCCATCAGGAACATCGCGTCCTTCATGGAAGGCGAACTCAAGCAGAAGACGGGGAAAGACATTCCCATTCCCGTTGACCGCGAGGGCGCCGAGGTCCTGCACATCCCATCCTCTTCCGAGTTCTACGTTACCCTGGACACCCTGGAAGGTACAGCGATCATGTTCTACGCCGCCGGAACGAGCTGGACCCTTTCCTCGCGCATTATCGAGACCGCCAACTTCGGCCTGTTCTTCGACCACGCCGCCATGAAAGCCCACAACAACCTGCTCTTCGAAGAGGCCCGGAGACTGCGCGTCAAGAGGATTGTGGCCGGGGAATGCGGCCACGGCTGGCGTACCTGGAGGATGTTCAGTTCCCGGCTCAGCCCTGCCACCTCGGATATCCCCGTCGTGCATACCATCGACGAATCTCTCAAATACCTCGAACAGGGCCGAATACGGTTTGACCGGTCGGCCAACCCCCAGCCGGTCACCCTCCACGACCCCTGCAACATGGCCCGGGCGGCGGGCTACGTCGAGCAGCCCCGGCGGGTGCTGGGAGCGGTGGCCGGGCAGTTCATCGAGATGTACCCCAACCGGGAAAAGAATTTCTGCTGCGCCGGCGGCTCCGGCCAGGTGACCATGGACGAGATGGCCCTCCTGAAGGCTAGGGCCGGGCTGGTCAAAGCCCAGCAGGTCAAGGCCACCGGCGCCAGGTGGCTGGTCGCCCCCTGCGCCATCTGCAAGGCCGAGTTGCCCCGGCTGATGGAGCACTACGGCCTGGATGTGGAGGTCCACGGCCTGCAGGACCTGGTAGGCTATGCCGCTGTGCTGTAAAAGAAATCCGAACCGAACAGGCCAAAAATCAAATATCAAAAACCAAAATGAAAAATGACGAATCAAAATGCAAAAATGAACTGCGCGCAGCTCAATCGAACTCGGACGTGACGATCCTCCCACAGACATGCGGCAGCGCGTACGTCTGCTCTTCGTCGCCGACGCCACCAAGCCATTTTTGAATTCTTATTTGTCATTTTTCATTTTCATCTTTGCTCTTTGAATTTGTTGGGCAGGTGAAACATGTCCATGCCTTTTATCTGGTCGCGAGATGCACTTGAACTCCTGCTGGATCACCCATCTGAAGATGTCCGGCAATGGGCCATTGTCCGGATAGCCGAACTCTATCCCGACACCGCCGGCCGGCTCCTGTCACTGGCCCCCTCCCTCTCGGCCGACTGCGCCCTGCTGATTCTCTACGAGCTCGGGAAGCTGGAAATCCCCATCAGTCAACCGGAGCCCCTGCTGAATGCTTTTCATAGCTTCCCCCAGGCGACGGTCAGGGAACTGGCGGGAGCGCTCCTACTCAGCTATGGCCATGATTTGCCCCCGGATGCCATCAAGCCGGTCGCCGTGAGTCCATTCGCACGCGTCGTGTCCACCACCGGACCCGGTTTCGAGCGCGCCCTCCGCCTCTACCAGACATCGGACCAAGACAACGAGCACCTTCTTGTTGGCATGGCTGTCGCCTGCAACTTTGCCGGCATCTTTCTAGCGGTGCAGAACGACGGGACAGCCAAAGAGCTGTCGCGCACCAGGAAGGTCATGGAAAAAGCCTGGGGTTGCCGGCTCCCCGCGCTGGAGCACTTTTCAAAGCCCTCACAGGTCTTGCCGACGCTGGACGAGGCGCTGGCTGGAACGATTCCGGATGACGCCACGCCATGGAAAAAGGAGCTGCTGGCCGAGCTGGAGCAGGACCGGCAGCGCCTGGCGGCTATGCGCCGTATAGCGGGGGAAAGGTCGTCCCGCTGGTCCGAGCACGAAGTCGCGTTCTTCCGGGCTGCCATCCCGTGCCTGCGGCGCAACCGGGTGTGCGCGGAGCGTATTGCACAGGCCGGAGATGCGGCAGGGCTGTGGAAAGCCCTGCTTATGAAACCATGGCGCGGCGTTCCCGGTCCGGGCCTCCTGGAATTCACTCGCTCGTTGGAACCACAGGAACTCGTGGCCTCTCTTGAAAGCGCTCTGGCCGTGGATTCCGCGGGCATCGGGTCCGCCTTCGCTGTCCTGAACGCCCTGGCCACACCCGGACGCATCAAGCTTTTTACCGACATCCTGCTGGACAAAGAATGGGGAGACCTCGCAGACATCCAGGCGGTGGAGGCTTTGAAAAAGGCCGGACCGCCGGCGGCGGACTACCTCGTGGGGCGCTACGGGGAGATGTCTGAGACCCAGCGAGCAGAGATGCCAGCCGTCCTCGATTCGTTTCCGACTCCCGGCGTAGTGGACTTCTTCCTGGCCCACTTCGAAGACTATATGCGCCAACCCGATCCCGGCGAGTTTCTGGACAGCCTGGAACGAGTGGGCTCCAGCGCTTTCCTGCCGGCCTTGCTCCGGGAGTGGCGGGCGGGCGAGAAGGGCATCGGCGGCGCGATCAAGCTCATCGCGGCGATCAACAATATCCACGACGCGAAGATCAAAGAGGCGGTTCGCGAGATACCGGCCAACGGGAAGTCGCCGGAGGAGCTTCTCAGGCAACCCGTCAGAGACTTCGCCTTCCGTTGCCGCAGTTGCGGCCGGACCTATCACTACGATTTGAAAAGGGTCTACATCGGCAAAGATGACGAGCCTTACATCGGCGATATCATCCAGTGCAAGGGCTGCGGGACCGTCGGGGAGTCCGAGCTTACTCCGTTGGGCCGCCTTGCCATCACCGCGGAGATGGCAAGGATAGTGTCTCTGGCCGAAGAAGGAGCGAAGCGGGAGGAGGCTCTGGCAAACACGCCGCTCAAGCTGGGTATCGAGCTGCGCGCCCAGGCGCTGGGCCGCGAGGTCAAGAGCGCCAACGAGGCCTACGTTCTAATGAAAGCGGCGGTTGAGAAAAGCCCCGGGGACGCCGATACGCAGCGGCGCATGGGAAACGTTCTGCGGAACGGCGGTCGAAATGACCTGGCGCTGCCCTATCTCCTCGAGACGGTCCGGCTCAATCCGACAGATGCCGACGCTCAGTTCCTTGCGGCCGACGTCCTGGTACAGCAAGAGAAGTACCGCGAGGCGGTCCCGCATCTCGAAGCCCTGGTACCCCTGCTCCGTGATAGCAAAATGGATGAGAAGCACCGGCGAGATATGTTCTCTGAATTCCTTCACCTTACCTTTGCCGTCGAGAAAGAGACCGGCCATCGTGTCGATATCTTCCCGCGCCCGGAAATCGAGGGCTTGAGCCAATCGAAAGAACCGGTGGTCGTGGACGTGCAGTCTTTGGACCTCTCCAGGCCGAAGGACTTCGAAATCATTTACCAGACCTTCCGCCGCGGCCGGGTCCCGCCCAAATACCTGGAACGGCGTGAGCAGGCTGAAGACGAGGAGTTCGAGGAGCCCGAAAAGGCGACGCCTATCGTGAACCCGCAGAAGGGGGTGGGGCGGAACGACCCCTGTCCCTGCGGCAGCGGCAAGAAATACAAAAGGTGCTGCGGCCGCTGAGCCACCGCGTGACCGTGAACGATGAAAATGGCCGTGGCGCGCCGTCGGGGAACCCGTGATACAATAAGAGCGTATCGCGAATTATTTATCGATCCGGAGGCGGCGTGGAAATTGTGACGGTTTCCGCCAAATTCCAGGTTGTGATTCCCCGGTCCGTCCGTGAGTCGCTCAAGATCAAGCCCGGCCAAAAAGTCCAGGTCTTTCCCTATGAGGGTCGCATTGAGTTGATTCCAGTCAGACCCGTCAGGAAAATGCGAGGGTTTCTCAGGGGGATCAATACCGACGTCGAGCGTGAGATGGACCGCGTATGAACCTGGTTGATTCACCCTGCTGCCCCGATGACTTGATGCCACAGCAGGGAGGCCCTTGACCTCCAGAGCATTGCGGGAGTGAGATACGTTCAAAGGGGAGTCGCCAACTGACAACGCAAGCAGGACGATCCGTTCCACGGGTCAACCGAAAATGCGTCATTGAGTTCTCCTCGCAGCCTCGGCCCTCGTGGTGAACCTCCGGGGGATTGCTGGGACCTGCGGGAATGTGCTAACATCTTGTGTCGCGCTTAGTGCAGAGCTGGGTTCAAAGGGAGATACAAAATGCCTTCTAATCCGAGGGAGAACATCACCCTGAACTGGGTCACAATCCAGCTAATAGAACGCTTTGCCAACGTTCTTTACCCCCTGGACCCCGTTGACCTCCTGCTGCGCCTTCCCAACCTGGGCTACGTGGTTGCGGAGAGGGTGGCACTGGGCGCTCCGCTGGAAGCCGGCAAGCCGCTGGCCGTGAAAGGTGACGTGGAGCTGATTCTCAATCAGGACAACAAGATTCTCGGTGTCAGGGGGCGAACTGCTGAAAGTGTCCTGAAGGAGTTTGAAAGCCTGCGACAGTTCTACACGGACGAACTGGACCCGTCGCCAAGCATACGCACGGATTATGTTGAAATTCACGGCAACGGATGGGTCAGAGGACAGCGCAATCCCCTCGAAGTTTTCGCAGGCTGGCGCAAGGAAATTGGAAAAGTCGAAGCGATGGGGAAGGTTCTGGGGCGCGACGTTACTGTTTTCGGTATATCTTTATGCCCGCCTGACGTTGACCCCAACAGCCCGGACTGGTTTGACATCAGAATCGAACCCTTCCCCGTCTCCAGCGGTAGACGCTATCGGGTTACGGTGGTCTGGCGTCAACAAGAGATGGACGAGGTGTTGAGCAGATTCAAAGTTATTGACGACAACGTCAAGGATATCATACTGCGAATAGAAAAGCCATGACTTTGCACATAGACGAACGGCCAGACGGAACCGGAACAAGGGCCGATTTCCCGGACATTGAGAAGCCGTATCTGGAATCACCCAACCGCGCCCCATTCTGGAAGATTGCTGAAACCCCGCCAGCCTACGGAGGCGAAACAGGACAGCTTCCTTCTGTCAAGGTCCCGGCTGTAACATTCATAGAGTCGCCATACCGGCAGCCCGGTCACGAACCGGGCGAGCGGTCGGAATTCCCCAGGATTCCGCCATTAGAGGGGCTGGAAACCCATGATCCCGTCCTGACTTCGACGGTTCGCGAGATGATCCAGAAGTTATGGGCCATCGTGGTTTCCCGGGCCCTTCAGACGGGATTCCCGGTGGAGCGAACTATCGTGTCGGTCTTCCGGGACCCTGAGGAGAATAAGGCCCGCGCCTTGCTGCGGCTATTCGTCAGGGCAAACGCCGCGCAGTCCATCGCCTTCTGGGATAGTCTGGAAAAGGACTTCCAGGACTGGCTCCGCACCGTCGACGAACACCGCCGCGCCACTTTCCTGCGGAACATTTCTTTGCGGGTGTACTGGTCATAGCTACCCAAAGTCCGCCCTCGTTTGACCCGGAACACTTCTTCGGTTTCGCCGCCGACATAGTCCGGGATACTGCCGCGGATGAAGCGAGCCTCCGCAGCGCCATCAGCAGGGCCTATTACGCCGTGTTCCTCACAACGCGTGACAGGCTGTTTGGCCTTGACGGGAGCCTGTTGACGGGAACGGTGACCAAGATGATAAGAAAGAAAGCCAGGCTCCAGAAACAGCAGCGCGGTCTGGCGGGGAGTCACGAAGTCATAATCTTTGCCGCTTCCGAGAAGAGCGTCTCCCTGTCGCAGCAACTGGACCAGCTTAAGGAAGCGCGGGTTCTCGCCGACTATCGCCTGGGTCGTCAATATCTCACATCGGTCGGAAAGCAGTCCTGGCTCGACTACGCCAGAGACACATTGGCCCTTGCCTCGCAGGTGCTGCCAGCCGCGAGGAAGCTGCCGCGCTACTGAGCTCTAAGGGGCGGCAGAAGCAATCACCCATGTGCTTGAGGCGCACCATGAACAATGAAAATGGCCGCAGGCCCTGTCATTCTGAGCGAAGCGAGCGGAGCGAGCGCAGTCGAAGAATCCTTCGCTCCGCTCAGGACAAGTTCTTTCGGGTGGGTGGGGACGAAAGACCCTTCGACTCCGCTCAGGGTGACAGACCCATTTTCCTGGCAATGAAAGGGCGGCATTCCGGGGCGGGTCTGCTTGTATACCGACGGGATCTCGCAAGACGCCGCAGGGAAGGAAAAGGACATGGCGCAGCTACAGTTTAAGGGAAAAACCTTCGTCCAGAATCACCATTTGCTGGTGAAGTACCACGAGCTGGTCCCGGTCAAAGAGAAGAGCCTGACCGACAAGGTCAGCCTCCACGACAACCTGATCATCCACGGCGACAACCTGAAGGCCCTGAAGGCCCTGCTGCCGCTGTATGCCGGAAAGATCAAGTGCATCTATATCGACCCGCCTTACAATACCGGCAACGAAAACTGGGCCTACAACGACAATGTGAACTCCCCGATGATGCAGGAGTGGCTGGGCAAGGTGGTCGACCGCGAGGACCTCACCCGCCATGACAAGTGGCTATGCATGATGATGCCGAGGTTGAAACTGCTTCGGGAGCTTATGGCCGAGGGTGGGGTGATCTTCATCTCCATTGACGACAACGAGGTTCATCATCTGCGGATGCTGATGGATGAGATTTTCGGAGAACACAATTTCATTGCCACAGTGATCTGGGAAAAGGTGTATTCGCCGAAAAGCACGGCGAAGTACTTCTCGGAGAACCACGACTTTATTGTGGTCTACGCCAAGTCAAAGCCGCAGTGGGAGATTGGGTTGCTGCCTCGCACAAGCGCTCAGGACGCACGGTACTCGAACCCTGACCAAGACCCCCGCGGAGACTGGAAGCCGGGAGACCTGTCGGCCCGTAATCCTTATAGCAAGGGGAAGTACTCCATCAAATGTCCCGGAGGCCGAATGATCCTTGGCCCGCCGCCAGGTAACTACTGGCGCTACTCAGAAGACAGTCTCCGGCGTCTGGACAAGGATCGTAGAATTTGGTGGGGAGAGGATGCCAACCAAGTGCCAGCCATCAAGCGGTTTCTATCTGAGGTCAAGCAGGGTCTGGTGCCAGAGACCATATGGACTTATGGCGAAGTTGGTCACACCCAGGAGGCAAAGAAGGAGCTTCTTCAGATATTCCCAAATGACTACCGAGAATTCACTACGCTTAAGCCGACGAAACTCATCGAGCGTATCCTCCGACTGAGTACCGACCCCGAAGAAGAAACGCTGGTCCTCGACTCGTTTGCGGGAACAGCCCCGAGCGCGCAGGCCACGCTGTCCCTGAATGCCAAGGACGGGGGCAACCGGCGTTTCATCTTGGTCGAGTGCGAGGACTACGCTGATTCGATCACGGCGGAACGGGTGCGCCGGGTGATAATAGGCGCGCCGCAGGCCAAAGACGAAGCTCTCAGAAACGGGCTCGGCGGGACGTTCAGCTTCTTTGAACTCGGCAAACCGATCGAACTCGAAAGCATTCTTGAAGGCCCCGACCTGCCCACCTACAATGAGCTGGCGCGGTACGTGTTCTACACGGCGACCGGCGAGGAATTCGATGACAGCGCCGTTAACCGGGAAACCCGGTTCATCGGCGAGAGCCGGAACTGCCAGGTCTTCCTGTTTTACGAACCGGACATTGAAAAGTTGAAGAGCCTGGCCCTGACACTGGAGGTGGCGGAAGCCCTGCCTCCCCTCAAGCCGGACAAGCGGCGGCTGGTCTTCGCCCCGACGAAGTACCTGGACCAGGACCACCTCGACCGGCAACGGATAGATTTCGCGCAACTTCCCTTTGAGATTTATGAACTTACGCGGTGACGGATGCAACTGAAGGAATTCCAGCTAAGAGCGCTGGCCGAGATCAGGAACTATCTGGAACACCTGGCCGAGTGGCGCAAAAAGGCCGACGAAAGACCGGACCTTGAAATAGACTTCCCGGCCAAGGCATGGGAAAAGGCGGCGGTTCGCGGGCGCTATGTCCCGCGAAAGAACGGCGTCGGCCAGTACCTGCCTGCCTTCTGCCTGAAGGTCCCCACCGGCGGGGGCAAGACGCTGCTGGCGGTGAAGGCGGTCGACCTGGTGAACATGGTCTACCTCAAGCGGAAAACCGGCCTGGTGCTGTGGATCGTTCCCACCACGCAGATTTACCGGCAGACGATCAAGAGCTTGGGGGATAAGGATCACCCCTACCGGCAGCATCTCGACCTGGCCAGCGGAGGCCACACGGTGATCCTGGAGAAGACCGACCGTTTCTCGCCAGTGGACGTGCAGGAGAACCTGGTGGTGATGATGCTGATGCTGCCTTCGGCCAACCGGAAAACCAAAGAGACGTTGAAGGTTTTCAAGGACAGCGGCGGCTTTCAGGACTTCTTTCCGCCGGAGGATGACATCAAGGCCCACGAGGCCCTCCTCAAACGTTTTCCGAACCTGGACACCTACGAAAAGGAAAGCGGCTTCTGGGGCAAGCAGATTAAGACATCGCTGGGCAACACCCTGAGAATGCTGGCGCCGGTGATCGTCCTCGACGAAGGACATAAGGCCTACAGCGAAGGGGCGCAGGAGACCCTGCGCGGCTTCAATCCCTGTTTGATCGTTGAGCTTTCGGCGACGCCTACACAAAGCAATGTGCTGGTGGATATTTCGGGCCGCGAGCTCCACCGCGAGGACATGATCAAGCTGGACCTCCACGTCGTCAACAAGGCGAGCCCGGACTGGAAAGATACCTTGCTTGACGGCATCAACAGGCGCAACGGGCTGCAAGAAAAGGCCCGGGAATACGAAGCCAACACCGGCGTTCACATACGCCCGATTTGCCTGATACAGGTGGAACGCACGGGAAGCGCCCAGCTTGGTGGACGCCCGATTCATTCCGAGCAGGTCCGGGAGCACCTGATCAAAGTCTCGGGCATCCCGGCGGATCAAATCGCCGTCAAAACCAGCGAGAAAGACGAGCTCAAAGAGGTGGATGACACCGGCGGACTGCTGACGCGCGACTGCAACATCCGCTACATCATCACCAAACAGGCGCTTCAAGAAGGTTGGGACTGCTCCTTTGCCTACGTCCTGGTGATCCTTACCAATCCCTCATCCAAGAACGCCCTCACGCAGCTTGTGGGGCGAATCCTGCGCCAGCCCTACGCCCGCAAGACACGGGTGCGCGAGCTGGACGAAAGCTATGTCTTTTGCTTCCAGCAGCGGGCGAGTTCACTTCTGGAAAGCATCAGGGAGGGGTTCGATCAGGAGGGCCTGGGCGACCTGCGCGACCACATTGCCAGTCGTGACGAGCGCGGCGGCGAAGGGGAGGCGAAGCAGGAGAAGCTCTTCGATGTTCGGGAACGGTTCAAGGGCGTAGCGTCCAGGACGCTACTGCCCGTCTTTATGGTAAAGAACGGAGGCCCCTGGAGGCCGGTCAACTACGACATGGACATCGCTCCGAGGATTCCCTGGCGCGAGGTGGACCTGAAACCGGTCATGAACCTGACGCTGTCTGGGTACGAAGGCAAGGACCGGGCAATCGACATCACCCTGAGCGACGAAAGATACCGGACCATTGCGACCAGGGGCGAAAGGGATTTGAAAGAGGGGGGCATTCGCGTTGATACGGTGTTCATGACCCGTCAGCTTGGCGACATCGTGCCCAACCCCTGGCAGGCGCATGAATTCGCCAGCAGGGTTTTGCGCCATTTTCGCGAGAAGCCGGGCGATGGGAAAGACGCCGAGCGCCAGATTGCCAGCAACTTCGTCTTCATCATCGAAGAGCTGCGCAAGCAGCTTCACGCGGAGAAAGACCGGCTGGCGGAAAAGGTCTTCCGGTACATGATGGAAAAAGACGAGCTGCGGTTCCTGATCATCGGTAATAACCTCGATTGGAGCTTCCCGAAATCCATCCTGGTCAAACCGGAGGCCACGACACTGAACCGCCGGGATGGGAGCCAGCTTATGGAAAGCCTCTTTGAGTTTGTTCCGGTGGAAGACTTCAACGAGACGGAAAAGGCCGTTGCCTGGTATCTCGAAAACCAGCACCGCCTCTTCTTCTGGTACCGCAACCGGGCGCGGCAGGATTACTCCATCCAGGCCTGGCGGCAGCACCGCATTTACCCCGATTTCATCTTCACCACCACCGACAAAGAAACCGGAACGGACTGCGACCGCATCTACGTGGTGGAAACCAAGGGCCTGCATCTGAAGGACAATGACAGGACGAACTACATCCGCAAGGTTTTTGACCTTTGCACCCGGGAGGCGAAGTCACGGAACCGGGATGAACTGGGGTTGGAGATCAAAGACAAAATATTGCGCTTCGAAGTCCTGCCCGAAGACGAGTGGCAAGCTAAGCTGAACGCGATGATTAAGGACTGAACAGGATACAAACCAAGAGCACTGGCTGTCCGGCCCTCACCGCCCCCACACCCCACGAATAATTCCCGTATCGCGTCCGTGCGCCGCCAGGGAATCTATGATAGAATGGAATTGCGTATTACGAACTACTTATCGATCTGGAGGCAGCATGGAAACTGTAACGGTTTCCCCCAAGTTTCAGGTTGTGATTCCCCGATCTATCCGTGAGTCGCTAGGGATTAAGCCCGGTCAAAAAGTCCAGGTCATTCCCTACCAGGGTCGCATCGAGCTGATAATGGTCAGACCCGTTAAGGAAATGCGCGGCTTTCTCAAAGGGATTGATACCGACGTCGAGCGGGAAACAGACCGCGTATGAACGTTGTTGATTCATCAGGTTGGCTGGAATACTTTGCAGATGGGGTTAACGCGGACTTTTTTGCGCCAGCCATTGAAAACACTGCCGAGTTAGTAACACCTGCAATCAGCATCTACGAAGTGTTCAAGCGTATTTTGCAGCAACGCGACGAGCGAGAGGGTTTACAGGCCGTGGCCGTGATGACGCGAGGGCGCGTTGTGGACTTGAACGTTCCATTGGCTCTTAGCGCCGCGAAACTGTCGAAAGACCTGCGCCTACCAATGGCGGATAGCATCATTCTGGCTACCGCCCGGGCGCTCGATGCCACATTGTGGACGCAAGACATTGACTTCGAGAATATCGGTGGCGTGAGATATATTCAAAAGAGGAACGCTGACTGACAATTGCCAGCAGTGGATGAACCACTTCGCTATTGGCACAATCATGGGAGTCACAAAGCGATGTCATCCCAGGGCGTCAGATGCCAGACATGAAGACCAGAGAAACAGTCTTCACCAAGATCCTGCAACGGCTTAAGAGCGAAGGGGGTTGCCATGTCATCCATACTCTGCTTGTGGAAGCATTCCAATTACAGCAGGGATGTCAAAGAGGGCCTTGTTGGAAGCCTACCTATGTACCATTCAAACCAAAGGAGACTTCATACGGTGACCGATATCGGAGACCGGGCATACTTGGTAACCTGCAATGAAGATCGATGCTACCTTGTCAGCCGCGTAACTATACATGAAAAGAGGATAGATAATAGTAAGTACGGACAGTACTGTATCGTTGGAGATATACGGGATTCCGCGTATTTTCCCTACGCGACAATTGATGTCACCGATGTCGTAATACGCTATATTCTCCGTAAGGCGCACCTTCCCAGAACCAGCAGTGGGCAACCGGAATGGCCCATTCCAATCTATTTACAGCGTTTTCGTGAACTTTCAGAAGGGGACGTGCTGGCTCTGGAGGATCGGACAAATAAGGCCGAAGGAACGACCAGCGCCGACAGGCGGCCAATGAAGTAGCAGAAGCGCCACGGACGGGCTGGAGGAAGAGACCCTTGCAGTGCCGCGGCAGCCGTAGCTGCGGGCTTGCCCCTCCCGGGGCGCTCCGGGGTCGCCGCGACGTTCTTTCCGGTGCTTCACGGGAAGCCCGGCTGCCCCGCGAAATTGACAACCCTGTTAGTTCCCGGTTACTATTGAGGGAATCCATTGAGGGTCAGTCATGAAGACCAGAGCCAGTCCACAAAAACCAGCAACCCCAGCCATCAATCCCATTTATCAGAAGTACATAGACAAAATAGCCACCATCCCATCTGCCAGAAAAGTCATACTTGTGGACGATGAAGAAGGCCCGATAATCTGGACCGTCATCGAAGCGGCTCCGTTCAAGGACGCCCCGCGGTCGCCAATCTATGAGGCTGAATCGGAAATCCTGCGCGATTCCCCGGAAGACGTCCTGATAGATTTCCACGTTTCAAATCTCTCGGAATACGCGGATGAGGAAGAAGTATTCCGGAACATAGGACCTCACGCGATGGTCATGGGGCAGCGTTGACGTGGCCGAGAAGGCGCGGGCTGGCTGCCCGGTCGTCTTCTATCCCGCAAGCCCCCGAACGCAACGGGCTCATGAGGTGATTTGCCGCGACAAGGCCGGATTCACTTCCGGCGCAAGCGCTCGAACTCGTCTTCCGTCAGCTTGACATCGCTGAGTATCTTCGAGAGGAGTCCGGGACCGATGGTCTCTCCCTTGTGCGCCGGGACGGTGGTCGCCCGCCCGTCGGGATGTTTCAGGAACTTGTGACTGCCGCGCTGCCGGGCAACTGCGAACCCTGCCCTGGTCAGGACCCTCACTATCTCGTCACCAGTTAAGCGGGGAAGCCGAGTCATACGGCAACCCGATAAATTCCAACCAATTCCAGAGGCTCGGCGCTAGCTTCACCCTGCACTTCCAGGCACAACTGGATAGCTTCTTTCAGCCGATCCACCAGTTCGTCCACAGACTTGGCCTGGGTATGACACCCGGCCAGCGCCGGCACGCTTCCAACCAGATAACCTTCGCTGTCTCTTTCGATCACTACAGTAAATTCTCTAGCCATGTCTTTGCCTCGTCCAAACTTGTCGTCAAAGTCTACGATTAACCAGTATTATCCCTTTTTTAGCTTGGTCTGTATCACGGCTTCACCTTTCCCCACCCCGCGGGCTAAAGACCTGTCCCGACATGTCGAGACTCCCGGAACGGAGCGGGTACAAGCCCGCCCCCGCAAGGCTGAAGCCATGGGCTACGCCCCCCGGGGGGCGCACGCTAAATCACCCGTCTCAACCGGCGGTTGGGGGTGGGGCCGGCCAGGCGGCCGGGGCGGAGGAGGGCCTTTTCGCCCACCTGGCAAAGTTCGGCCTCAAAGCTGACGGGTGCGGCCGCGGCGATATAGTTTTCCACACCAAAGTAGTCCACCGGCGCCCCGTTGTCCAGGAAATGCTTGATGGTTTCCGGCGTAACATCCCCCGCCAGGAAGATGAGCACGTCGAGGAAGCCGGCCGCGTTCAGGCTGGCCCGGACCTCTTTGACCGTTTCCGGCGTCAGGGGCTGGCCCCGGTTGACCAGCGCCACCTTGACCGCATGCAGCCGGCCCCCCAGCCCCCTGGCCAGGAAGAGGCTTTCTTCCACCGGCTCTCCCCGTACGCCCACCGGAACAATGACCCGTTCTTTCGCCAGGGCGTACTTTTTCAGCTCCGCCAGGGTCCGTTCCGGACCTCCCAGGCTCAGAAATAGTTTCTCCGAGAGCGGTCCCGCAGCTTCCAGCCCGGCCAGGTTGCCACCGGATACCGTGGCGGGGTGCTTGCAGCCGCCGAGGACCGAGGCGTATTCCATGTAGCCGACGATGGTGGGATAGCTGTTCCGGGCGCTGAGGTTGACCACCGGGACGCCCCTGGCGGCCCTGACGCATTCCCTGGCGGCGGTGGCCCAGCCGCTGCTCTGCGCCAGAAAGCCGAGATAAGTGGTCTCATAGATCATATAGCTCTGGTGAGGGGCGGTGATACGCAGGACCACCTCGTCCTTCCGGAACTCCTCGCCATCTTCCAGGGCGTAGACCTCCGTCTTGTCTTTCGAGAGGCCCTTTTCCAGGAAGCTCCTCACCTGGTCCATCCCGCCGAGGGTCCCCGCCCGTCCCGCCCTGACCTCCGTGGTGGCCGGCGGGTCGAAGCCGGCGCCCTTCATGATCCCCAGGGCGCGGGTCAGGCCCACCTCCACCGTTTCGCCAAAAAGCGCCCCGATGGGAGGACGGAACTCGGGTTTGGCGGGCTTGACCTCAGTAGCCCACGTCAGACGGGCGCCGAGCACCTTCTCCATGTGCTCCAGGGCAAACTGGTGGGCCTGCAGGTCGAAGGTAGTGACGCAGTCCACCGGCACCTCCACCGGATAGTCGCGGTCGCGGGCGTCCCCCACGGTGTGCAGCACGCAGATGTCCGTGCAGACGCCGCAGACTACCACCGACTCTGGTTTGAGTTCGGCCAGCCGCCCGCCCAGTTTCGAACCGTAGAAGGCGCTGTAGCGGGTTTTGGGGATGTACTCTTCGACAAAAGGCGATAGCTCAGGGATGACTTCGGTCTCGATCGTCCCCCGGACACAGTGGGGGGCGAACATCTTGAACTCTTCGTCGTCGGGGGCGTGGTTGTCGCAAAGGAACAGGAGGCGCGAGCCCTGTTTGCGCTCGGTCTCCAGGAGGTGGCGCACGTTGGGGATGATACGATGGCAGGCAGGGCCGAGGTACAGGTTGTATTTCGGCTCGAAAAAGCCCCGGACCATATCTATGACGATGACCGCCCTGGACATTGGAAGACCTCCTTCGCCTGTTTGCAAAGATACGCTCTCCGGACCACCCCCGGGGCTGCGGGACTACCGCCCCCGCCCTATTTCGGTCTCGCTCACGCAAGGAGGCCTGTCGAACCGGTGGCACAGGCGTCCCCGCCTGTGGGCGCCTGACCTGGCAGGACAGAGTTGGGCCTTGCCGCTACAGGCGCCGGCAAGGGCATGAAGCCAGCTTTCCCAGGCACGGAGGCCTGTGGAACCAGTCGGGCCCGCACAGGCAGGGACGCCTGTGCCACCCGGTTGCCAGCCGGCGTTCGACAGGGACAAGCCCTGTCGCTACGTCCGCTCGCCCCCCAAACCCGAAACGGTGGGTTCGTCCCGATTGCCATCGGGACTTAACCCACCCTACGTCGCTTCTTGAGTTCCTTGACCCCGGGGCTGGGGCGGAAGCGCACCCGCAACAGGCCCTTGATGTCCTCTTTGGCCGTCTTGACCACGTTGACGGTGGTGCCGGGGTCCTCACGCCAGATCACCGGGACTTCCTTGATGCCGTACCCCGCCCGGGTCGCCAGCAGCAACAGTTCGGTATCGAAAAACCAGCCCTGGTTCTCCACCAGGGGCACGAGCTTCCGGGCAACGTCGCTGCCGATGGCCTTGAAACCGCACTGGGCGTCGTAAAACTTCGTGCAGAACATCATCTTGACCATGAGGTTATACACGCGGGAAGTAAGCTCCCGTTTGAAGCACCGGGTGACCCTGGCGCCGGGCATGAGCCGCGAGCCCATGGCGATGGCGTAGCCATCCTCGACGGCCTTGATCATGGGCGGAAAGGCGCTCAGTTCGGTGGAAAGGTCCACGTCCATGTAGCTTACTATGTCCGCCTTGCTCTCCAGCATGGTCTTGCGCAGGGCCCGGCCCCGCCCTTTCTGGTCCAGGTGCACCACCCTGACTCCGTCATACTGCTTCGCCAGGGCCGAAGCCACCTCCATCGTCTTATCGATGGAGCCGTTGTCGGCGATGACGATGGTCCAGGGCTGGGACATGTTCTCTTTCAGAAACCGGTGCAGCGCGGCGATGGATGGGGGCAGCGCCTCCTGCTCGTTGTACACGGGGATTACGACGTCTATCGAAGCCATATTGCTAAGCCTCCGGGGCGACCAGCGAGTCCTCCTCGCCGTTCAATAGCTGCAAACGACATTGCTTGAACAACCTGGCGACTTCGAAGGGATCGCTGGAGATGACACAGGCGGCATAAAGCTCCATGGTGCCGATATCACACGAGCCGCTCCTGGGGTCCCCGCGGTCCACCATTCTGGCGATGGCCGGAAAGCCGGCCCAGCTTTCCTTCGTCGGGCAAGGCGGCGGGACGAAAAGGGCCAAATTAAAGTTGGTCACATTCATGGAATCCCGGAGACAGGCCAGGGCATGGTAGGTCCATTCCTTCAGAGGCGTGTCATATTTCTGGGACAGGACCATGATCTCTTTTTCCTTAACCGGGGTCAGGTAAGCCATCAGGCGCACGGTCTCCACCTGCATGCCCAGACCTATCGCCTCGTGCACACGGAACAGGTCGTCAAAATAGTTGCTCTTGTAGCGGGACCTGTAGCGCAGGGCCGCCCGGCGCAGACCCTCAATCTTGGCATAATGCATGTCCCGGGCCAGCGTCACCTGGGCATGGCCGTGGAGCAACGAAGCCCCGGCGCGGCGCAGGCAGTTCCAGAGGAAGAAATAGTACTTCGCCTGGGCGTCTTTCTCGTGGGCCTTTTCCGCCCACTTCCAGCCCGTGTCCAGGTAGTCTATTATTTCGTCTCTATCAAAGTGAAGTGGATTGTAATCGTCGAAGATGATCATGCCGTGGTAGGCGTCGTATTTGGCGATATTACTTGCGGTCAGGGTGTATTTTCCTTTGACGCGGCCAAACACATCCGCCGGGGTGCCGGAGTGGGGGTTGCGCAGGGGGTCATCCATGCTCCCATCGATGATCCTGGCCTGTATCCGCAGCTTCTCGGTGACCTCGATGGGGCGGCTGGCCCTCAGACGGTTAAACAGGGCGCCCTCGAAGGTCACCAGGTTGGTCAGCTTGATTATTTTCTGTGATTTGGTTCCCTCCACCGAACCGAACTGCTTCTGGATCCAGGGCAGCATCTGCTCCGGCGGCTCCAGTTCCCCAACGACGGCGCTCATGTGAAAGATGCGCTTGAACAGCTTCTTCTCTTCCCGGGGGAGGGATTCGACGATTTCGTCGAGGTCGGCTATTCCCGGCTTCTTCGTTTCGGGCTTAGGTATTGTTTCAACCAAGGGTAGTTACCTGAGAACAAATGACGAAAATGAATTGTCATTGCGAGCGAAGCGAAGCAATCCCATGGACGGTTGAGCCGTGCGGGAGATTGCCGCGCTTCGCTCGCAATGACATCGTCCACACCGTCTTAGCGGTCCATGATGCTTATCAGCTCCGACAGCCTGCCCGCGGCTTCCTGCCTTTTGCCATGGTCCAGGTCCCAAAGGGCTTCTTCCAGGGTTTTGACCTCCCAGGCCAGTTGGGCCGGCAGCGCCCATCCCACGCAGGAATAGGCTGTCTCGGCCCGCCACTGCAGGCTGCTCTTGATTTCGATCAGTTTTTTCAGCTCATCGCGGCAGCCGGACGGGTCTTCTCCCGAAAGCACGCGGTCCCGGAGAGCCGCCACGGTGTTCTTATCGATTACCAGCATTGGTGACCTTCCGGGGACGGCCCACCGGACGCTTCGGTCCCGGCGGCTTCGGCTCTTTCCTCGGCCTCCCCACCGCCCCGCGTTTCCTCTCCCTCGGAGGGTACTTCCGCGGTCGTCCGGGGGGACGTACCGTCCCGCTGGCCCTCCGCCGGGCCTGCTGTACCTTGCGCGAAACGCGCTGGCGGCTGACACCCCATAGCCGGGCCAGCTCCGCTTCCGTATGGCCCGCGCCCAGGAGTCCCATAATGACTTCCCCCGTCATTCCGGGGGGAATCTTCGCTTCATACGTCATGTCGAAAAGATAACTCAGGACAGGCGAACGCTTCGTATCCCCATCTCCGGGCGAGATAAACTAACCCTTGAGATGGGGAGTTGCGATGTCCAGCAATTATATACCAAAACCGGAGGACTTATTAACCATCGGACTCTCACTGCGAGCGAAGCGAAGCAATCTCCTCCGCTTTGCGAGAGTCCGCTCCGTTCCGAGAGTCCCGACAGGTCGGGACAGGGCGGACCGGATGGCCAGCCAACCAGGGGATTGCTTCGCTTCGCTCGCAATGGCATTTTCCCAGCAATGGACACGAAAATAGCCTTCTCAATTCGTGTTCGCTGGTGTTTCCCGATGCATCGGGATGGTTTCATCCCGCCCTATCCATGCGCGACTTTTGTCATAAATCAAGCCCTCACCGGCACGGTGGCCTGTGGTACCGGTCGCTAGTGTTTGAAATGACGGTAGCCCGTGAAAATCATGGCAATGTTATGCTCGTCGGCCACCTTTACCGCATCGGCGTCTTTGACCGAGCCGCCCGGCTGGACAATGGCCGTTATGCCCCCCCGGGCTGCCAGTTCGACGCCGTCGGGAAACGGAAAGAAGGCGTCGGAACCCAGGACGCTGCCGGCGGAGTCCTTCCCGGCCCTCTTCAGAGCCAACTCAACGCTGACCACGCGGCTGGGCTGCCCCGCCCCCATCCCCAGCAGGGCCGCGTTCTTCGCCAGCACGATGGCGTTCGACTTGATGTGCTTGACCGCCCGCCAGGCAAAGGCCATGTCCGCCATTTCCGCCGCGGTCGGCGCCCGTTTGGTCACCACCTTCCCCCGGTGCTCGTTCTCCCTGACGGTATCGCAGGTCTGCACCAGCAGGCCTCCCCTCACCCTCCGGTAGTCGAGCAGGTTTTCCTCCGGAGAGGGCGGTGAAGCCATCCCCGGCAGCGCCAGCAGGCGCAGGTTCTTCTTTGCCTTGAAAAGGGCCAGGGCTTCGGGGCTGTATTGCGGCGCGATGATGGCATCGTAGTGCGTCCTGTCTATTTCCCGGGCCAACGCGGGGTCCACGGGCCGGTTAATGGCCACCACCCCACCGAAAGCCGCCACCGGATCGCCGGCCAGCGCCCGCTGGTAGGCCGTGACGAGATCGTTGTGGCTGGCCAGGCCGCACGGGTTGTTGTGCTTGATGATGGCCACGGTCGGCGCCGCGTAGTCCGCGGCCACGGTCATGGCCGAGTCCAGGTCCAGGATGTTGTTGAAAGAAAGCTCCGGCCCGCCAAGCTGGGCCGCCCTGACCATACTCGCCTCCGGTATATTGCCCCGGCCCAGTTCCGCGTAGAAAGCGGCCTTCTGGTGGGAGTTCTCGCCATAGCGCAGGTCCTGCTGCTTCTTCAGGGCAACGGTCATCTCGGCGGCGAAGCCTTCGTCCGTGTAAAGGTATTGGGCGATGGCCGTGTCATAGCTGGCGACGTGTTGAAACGCCTTCTGCGCCAGCCGCCGCCGGTAGGCCCGGTCCACCGCCCCCTTCTTGAGGCTATCCAGCACCGCCGGGTAGTCGGCAGGGTCCACCACCACCAGCACGTGCGGGAAGTTCTTGGCCGATGCCCGTAACATCGTGGGGCCGCCGATGTCGATATTCTCCAGCGCGTCTTCCAGGGTGACGCCCGGACGGGAAACCGTCTGCACAAAGGGATAAAGGTTGACCGCCACCAGGTCAATCAGCCCGATCTTCAACTCCTGCAATTGCGTGAGGTGAGCCGGCACGTCCCGGCGGGCCAGGATTCCCCCGTGAATGGCAGGGTGCAGCGTCTTGACCCGGCCGTCCATGATTTCAGGGAAGCCGGTGATATCGGATACGCTGTGGACGGGGATCCGGGCATCCTGGAGGGCCTTCTTGGTGCCCCCGGTGCTGAACACCTCGAAACCGAGGCCAAGCAGGCCGGTGGCAAAATCGGCCAAGCCCGTCTTGTCATACACACTGACGATGGCTCTCATGGGGTCCTCCTGCCAGGAAAATTACAAATAGCGGCCAATATCAATAATCAAAATGAAGAACTCAAAATGACAAACCAAAACGCAAAATGGGGAACCGGACCGGGAAGGCTGCCGGCCCGTCTACGGTCGTCAGCCGTGAATCAGCTTCCGTAGCGACAGGGCTTGCCCCTATCGTCTGTGGCGGCCAGCGGTGATTTTGTCACACGCTCCGCTCTGCGATCCCGATGCATCGGGACGATGCGTCGGGACAAGGGGTGTCGCTACGGACTGGCGACCGGCAGGGCACGCGGCAGCGCGCCGCTACGGACTACCGGCTCTCGACTACTGCGGCCCGCGGCGGCATGGTTTCCAGGGCGAGCTTGTCCATTTCGAGCTGGACGGGTATGGGGTATTCGCCGGTGAAGCAGGCCAGGCAAAAGATATTCCTGGGCAGCGCCACCGCCTTTATCAGCCCGTCGAGGCTTAGATAGCCAAGAGAATCGGCGCCCACGAAATCCCTTATTTCGGGAACGGTCTTCTGGGCGGCGATCAACTCCCAGCGGGTGGCCATATCCACGCCAAAGAAGCAGGGATGCCTGATAGGCGGGGCGCAGATGCGGAGATGGACCTCCCTGGCCCCCGCCTTCCGGAGCATGGAAACGACGCGGGGCGTCGTTGTCCCCCGGACAATGCTGTCATCCACCACCACGACTCGTTTGTCGTTGAGCACTTCCTTGAGGGGGTTGAACTTGAGTTGGACGCCGAGTTCCCGAATGCGCTGGTCGGGCTCGATGAAGGTCCGGCCGACATACCGGTTCTTCAGGAGTCCTTCCCGCAGGGGCAGGCCCGAGCAGCCGGAATAGCCCATGGCCGCAGCCATAGCCGAATCAGGAACGCCCATGACCAGGTCGGCGTTCACCGGATACTCCCTGGCCAGATTGGCGCCCATGGCCTCGCGGGCGGGGTAAAGCAAACGCCCGTTGATCACGCTGTCCGGACGGGCGAAATAGATGTACTCAAAAATGCAGAGGGCCTTCTTCGCGGATGGCTCCGGGAAGCTCTTGACGCCGCCGGCGTCGATGACCACGATTTCGTTAGGTTCAATCTCCCTGGCAAAACTCGCCCCGATATGGTCGAGGGCGCAGGTCTCTGAGGCGATGACCCAGCCCTCGCCCATCCTTCCCATGCACAAAGGCCGCACGCCGAAGGGGTCCCGCACGCCGATGAGAGAATCTTTGGTGGCCACCACCAGCGAATAGGCGCCCTGCAAGCGCGGCATGGCGTGCCTGATCCTGTCCACGCAGTCCTTTCCCGGAGAGGCCAGGATTAGCTGGGCGATGACTTCCGAGTCGGTGGTAGTGCGGAAGGTGTGGCCCTGGTTGATAAGCTCCTCGCGCAAATAGGCCGCGTTGACAATATTGCCGTTGTGGGCCAGGGCCATGTCGCCGCAGGGGCCTTCCACCAGAACGGGCTGGGCATTGGCGGGACGGCTGGAACCGGTGGTGGAATAGCGGTTATGCCCTATGGCGATGGAGCCCTTGAGATGGTAGAGGATGTCTTCGTTGAAGACCTGGGAGACCAGGCCCATCCCGGTGTAGACCTGGATGTTATTGCCATCGGCGGTGGCTATGCCGGCGCTTTCCTGCCCCCGGTGCTGCAAAGCGAAGATGGCAAAGAAGGTCAGCCTGCTGACATCTTCGCCCGGATTGCACACGCCGAAGACGCCGCAGGCCTCGTGCCAGCCGTAGTCCACTAGGTGTTAACTCCCGCGCGGAGGGTTCTAATCATAGGAAATGGATTACCTACACGCTCTATTATATTCCCCGGCGAAGCAAGTAGCAAGTTGCATATTGCCAGTAGCGAGTAGCCAGTAGCGGGTAGTGAGTAGCGGGTGGACGGCGGTCCGTAGCGGCACGCTGCCGCGTGCCCTGACCGCCGGTAGTCAATGGTCGATAGTCGGCAGTCGGCAGCCCGGGGTCGGGAATATTCGAATCTCGGAATCTAATCCGTAATCTGCAATCAGCAATCTGTAATCGGCGGGGTGGCGGGGCAGCGGGGCGGGTAACCTTATCAACCTTATGAACCTTATAAACTTTAAAAACCTTCTAACCGCGCCTGGACCCAGTTTCTCGCCAGGTCCATGGCCCGTTCCTCCAGCCTGAGGCGGTGACCGGCCCCCGGGATGACGGCCAGCTCTTTAGGCTCTCCGGCGCGCCGGTAGAGCCGCCGGGCGTGGCTCACCGGCACCACGTCATCGGCGTCGCCGTGGATGAGCAGCAAAGGGCGAGGAGAGATGTAAGAGATGAATTTGACCGGGCTGATTTTGCCGAAATTGGCCGCCCATTCCTTCTCCGAAGCGGGGAAGCCGGGGTCTTTGATAGTCCCCATCTCCCGGGCTTGCTTCAGGAAGGCCTCGCGCCCTTCCCTGGTCTGCACCATGGTAAACCGCGCCGGACAGGCGCAACCCACCAGGCCCTTGACCCTGGGGTCGGCCGCGGTCACATAGACGGCCGCCGCGGCGCCGCCGCTGAAGCCCATCAGAAGAAGACGGTCGCGGTCCACTTCCGGGATGGCCGCTAGATAGTCAATGGCGCCCGAAAGGTCCCGCGTCCACCCCAGCATGTCTAAGTTCCCTTCGCTCAGGCCGCAGCCCCGGAAGTTGAAGATCATGGTGACGATTCCCAAGGCCGTGAAGCCGCGGGCCAGGGAAGGGTAACCCTGGTCGCCGGGGACGGGACGCTGCGCCGGTATGCCATGGCAGAGGCACAGGGCCGGGAGTTTAGCCGGGGACCGGCCTTCTGGCAGGTACAGCTCGCCAACCAGCTTCAGGCTGTCTACCCTAAACTCGATGTCTCGCGTTAACACGGCCGTTACGAAATCGAGGTCAACTCCCCTTTGTGGACGTTCGCTTGTCAACACCTGGGGGTGAAATCATGGGCGAAGCAGTCACCACCTCGATGGTCGTGTTTGTGTCAATTGAATCTCTGCCAAAGTAGCACCTCATGACGCCTTGAATGGGGTCAATCACGAGTCCCAGGGAGTACGGACTGTTGAAGAACGCCCGTTGCGTTGACCGGTCTGTGGCACTGAAAAAGGCGCCAATGCCAGGGTGGGAGTGATACCAACCCACGATCAATTTTCCGTTGTCCATATGGCATTGTGCTCGATCCCAGATGTCTGTGCCCATCTTCAGCGACACCGGCGTGCTTTGGCATTCGCCGCCAGGAATTACCTCGGTAATAAAAGTCAGGAAGCCGTAGCCATGTGTGACCTTGTACGGTAGAGAGTATGCAGCGCCAGCCAAGAGTCCGCCGATCTCCTCGCTGGCTGACTTCGCATGCCTATCCAAATCCTGCATCGAGGACTGGGCGATAAGCACTGTTGGATGACGGACTGTTTTGAGTACGAACTTGATGGCGGGCAACAGAGCGACCCCAGCTAGGAACTGGGAGAGGCTGAGGGCCCTCGCGTCAGCCTCAACATTCTTCCAGACTGTCACGGCAACACCGTCTTAGACGATTGATAAACCATATCTCGGCCAGGCACCAAGACTTGGCGAAGCTGCTACTTGAAGTCTCGCCAGACTATCTGTGGGCGAGGCGCCATAAGCGTTTTTAACCTTTCGATGTTCATGGTTGGAAAGGCAGCGGGATATCTCATCTTAGTGCGTTTGTACCAGTCGGCTGCCTTTGGATTGGCCGCCGACTCAGTGTTAACTATGGAAGGATCGAAAGCAAATAGACGCATAACCCTGACGATCAGCAAGTCAAGCCACTCTGTCGGATGCCATTGCCCAAGGCATATCAGGCCGCTCTCATACACATTTGGGTGCCAGATGGGAGTTGTGATCGACAGCATTGGGGGTGCTTCTTTTCCCGGATACCGTGCAGGTAGTTCGATTAGAACTGTCTGAGTGGCCGTAGGTTTGACCGGATAGTCTGTAGTTTCGGCAGTTGGAATGTGCAGGAGGAGCCTAATCCTGGACACAGGGTTTCCGGTAACGGCGATGCTTTCGACAAGGTCGCTGTGCCTGTCCCTTAAGCTTCGTAGTTTGCCAACGTCTTGGTCTATGCGCTTACCCCGGGCATCCATGCTGGTCCCCCGCCACGAGGACAGGTTGGATCTCCAGCGTGTCACCATCTGCAACTCCAGCTTGTTCCAACGTTTGACCCTCGTTTAGCGTCTTGCTCCTCGAGATATCTACTACGTTATATGCAGTGTCTCGAGGCAGCGCCCAGTTATCCTTTGCGGCTTGGACGATCTCAGCAATCCGTTGCTCCGTTGATACGGTTATTTCGGCTTTCCTGGTCCTGTCGGCTGTTCGGATGATCAGCTTCAGTTCCGGCATCTGGTTCCTCCGTCTCAAGAACAAATAGGGTGTTGTCTACCGAAAAGTAGACGAACTTGGCGGGCGGCGCACCGTTAGCAAATACACGTTCCAGCTCCGACACTGTCATGAAGTCCCTTAGCGCGGGCACGTTTGACATCGCTTGGCAGTGGTCGCAGAAAAGGAGCCGATCGTCATATTTGTCTGCCAGATCATTGACTGCTGTTGTGTAGCCACACTTAGCGCACGCAACATCTAACACGACCCTGTCGCTAAAGAAAATGGGTAAGTCTTCTTGGACTTGCAGATCCGAGAGCATGTCCAGTGGCTTATTTGGACTGACCCTGAAGTAGTGCACCTCGCTCGCCAACCTGGAACAGGTGACGCACTCCCCGTTCGGTTCCAAAGCCGACAAGTCCGAGTTGAGGGTGATCGTGTCCAGATACCAGCGGCAGGAGCCGCTTGCGCTGTCTGGGTGGTACCTTTGAAGGTACATCGAGCAGAGGGCTGCCCCAGCAGCGCTGGAAGTTATAATCGTCGTGGGGACCTTTTTTTCTTCGAAAGCCCTTTTCTTCAGCCATCCGCAGGAATATCTGTCGCGCATCTTGGCGTATACAGATGAAGGCAGATTGCACTCGTAACATGCTGTTTGCTTCTCGGAACCAAAGGGATAGCGTTCTGCACTTACAAACCTGCTGTCTATTGCCGCATTGTAGAAATCGACCGTGGATAACAAACATAGCTGGTTCAACTTGACGCGCGCGTCAAAATTGTCGACACAGCAAAAAAGAGCATCGCATTTCTTCAGGTCCCCGATTGTTAGGGAATTCCAAAAGTTGTCGCAACTGAATGTGATCTGAACATTTGGATCAATTTCTTTGCATGCCTCTGCCGCAGCTTCGGCCTTATAGCGACCTAGATCATGTTCGGTAAATAGGACGGACCTGGTGAGATTGTGAACTTCGATGCGATCGTAGTCCACTATGTGGATATGGCCAACGCCTAGCAAACACAGGTTCTTTAGGAGCTCGTTACCCACGGCGCCTGCCCCAACGACAATTGCCCGGGCTTTCGTAAGCCGTTCCTGATCGAACCAGTCAATGAGAGAGTGTCTCACATATCTCTCATTGACCATTCCTCTGCCTCACGATTGATTCGTATGCAGCGTTGATCAATTTTGCAATCTCTTCGTTGGTTCTTCTAAGGAAACGATGGGACTTGTCGGGATGGTACGTGCTGATGAGTTTGATATATGCCTTTTTTGCCTCATCTTGGGAAGCGTAAGGATCCAGCCTCAGTATTTCATAGGGGCTCTGTTTCCTCATCTCCTCCAAAACATCATTGCGGGAACTGACTAGCTCTTTCCACCTCATTTGACATCGAGAATCATGCTGCGCCGATCTAATATTATCTGATACCCGAACGTTGGATCCTTTTGCACCAACCCGCGAACTGTTATCTTCTTGTTTCGAAGGCCCCTGATGAATCCATGACCGCCGACTCCGCTAATGTGACCCTCCCACACCACCATCTTAAAGCCTTCCCTCCACGGTTCATTTTCGAACATTATAGCATAACTGCTCTTCCTGTCCCCGATCTTGCGAATGTCCACAGCGCGGCCTTCGAAGGTTACGACCCGGTTCACGGAATGCTGGTAATTAGACAATGTGACGATTTCAGGGTCATAATTTCGACCGCGCTCTTTTGGATCAACCTCCGAACGGGGGACAATGTTCGAGCTCCCACAAGAAATACAAAGACCGCCGTTATTGGTTCTGAGGAACTCAACGCTGCTCGGGTGGTAGTAGACTGTGCAAGGTCCACATTGGTAGAGACCGAGCGCTACGTCAAGAGGTTCCCCGGTCAGCGCGTCTCTTAGACCTTGGAGGTCAACTGTTGAGGAAATCGTCGTTCCGGGGGTGACGTTTGCAAATACTATCGGCGGCCGGACACCCGTTGGGGTCTTCTGAACCGGAGGTCGAGGCGGGAGGGGTTGATTTTGCCTAATGACCCAACGGATGAGTAGGACGCCAACAGAAACCAGAGCCACGACCCCTGCTGCTCCAGGATTAACACTTAAAATGAAAAGAAAAAGGATTACGGCCCCACAGATCGCGAAAGCGCATCCCATGGTAAGTCCTCAGCAACGGGGCTTACGCCTCTCCTTGGCGATTGAACAACCAAACTCGGGATTCAACGCCGCATGCCCATAAGCTGCAAACGCCGAGAGACAATTCAAGGACAATTCACCGTGCAAATTCTCCAACTCTTAGGCCGGTCCTTTGCCTGTCTTGATGTGTTGGTACGCTTCGCTTTCTACCGTACGCAGCACTTCCTGCAGGGGGAGGCCTTTTTCAGCAGCCAGCCGCCGGCAGTCTTCGTATTCGGGCGACACGCCGGCCACCCGGCCCTGGAATTTCTTGATCTTGACGTGGACCCGGCCCAAACTCGATGGGAATTCAATCAGTTCTCTGTCTGCTTCGTGCCGGGTCACCGGACGCACGCGGATTCCCAGCGTGGTCGTCTCGCGGAGAATGACTTCCGCCATCCGGGACTCTTCGCCCGCCGGCGACAGGACGCTGAGCATCGTCGCCGGGCGGTTCTTCTTCATGAAGATGGGAGTGAACCAGACATCCCGGGCGCCCAGCTCAAAGAGTCGCTCCATGACGTAGCCGGACACCTGCGGGCTCATGTCGTCAATATTGGTCTCCAGCAGTACCAGGCCCGCCTCTTCCCTCGCTTCTTCCCCGATCCAGATGCGGAGGATGTTGGGTATTTGCGGCAGATCCCGGTTACCGGCGCCGCAGCCGACGATTTCCAGCGCCAGGGTGGGCCGCTGGAAAGATGCCAGGGTCGCGATGATGGCGGCCCCGGTCGGCGTCACCATCTCGCCGGCCCACGGCTGGTCGGAAACCACCAGCGGCGCCTTGACGGCGGCCAGAAGCTCCATCGTGGCCGGAGCGGGAACAGGATACATGTAGCCATGATCGGTCTTGAAGCTGCCCCGGCCGCTGGGTAGGGGCGAGGCGTAGAGGCTTTCAATACCCATCAGTTCCAGGCCAATCACCACCCCCATTACGTCCACGATGGCGTCTACGGCCCCGACCTCGTGGAGCCTGACCTCCTCGGCCGGGACCTGGTGCACCTTCCCCTCCGCCCGCGCCAGGCTGGCGAAAACGGCGGCGCCCCTTTCTTTCAGACGGGCGCTGAGCTTGCTCCGCCCGATAATAGCAGCAATGTCTTTGTGGGTACGGGACCGCCCGGTCTTCCTGGCAACGGCAACGTTAAACTGGGTTGCCGGGAAGCCGTTCTTGCTGACCTTTTCCGCGCCGATGCTGTAGCCGGTCAGGGGTATCTTGCCCAGCTCCCGGCGAAGATCATCCAGCGGCAGGCCGGCGTCAGCCAGAGCGCCCAGGACCATGTCGCCGCTGGCGCCGGCAAAGCAGTCCAGATAAGCGGCCCGGATGGCTCACCTGCCCTCTCTGGGGTGGCACAGGCCCGGGTGGCACAGGCCTCCGTGCCTGTGGCAGAATCTTTTCCCCTTACCTGTTGAGGGTTTCATTCATACTCCCCGTCCGATACCCTTCGAGATCCAGCGTCACGTAGGTGTAGCCCAGGCTTTTCAGCTTCGCCACCACTTCTTCCCGGTGCCCGTTCAGCAAGACGCCCATGGTTTCCCGGTCAACTTCGATCCGGGCGATGGTCCCGTGGTGGCGGACCCTGACCTGCCTGGCCCCCAGGGAATGCAGGTACTCTTCCGCCTGTTCCAGGACCTTCAGAACATCTTCGGTGATGGCCGTCCCGTACGGGAAGCGGGAAGCCAGGCAGGCCATGGCCGGCTTATTCCAGTTCGGCAGACCAAGAGACTTCGAGGCATCCCTTATCTCCTGCTTGGTAAAGCCGGCTTCGTACAGAGGGCTGCGCACCCTTTGCTCCTGCCCGGCCTTCCGCCCAGGACGGTAGTCCTTCAGGTCATCGAAGTTCGAGCCGTCCGCCACCCAGACCAGGCCTTCCTTGCGGGCCAGTTGCTGCAGGTCCGAAAAAAGCTCCGTCTTGCAATAGTAGCACCGGTTGGGGTCGTTGGCGACGAAGGCGCTGTCCTCCAGTTCGCGAGTATGGATGACCATGTGGCGCAGGCCGAGTTGTTTGGCCAGGACTCTGGCTTCTTCCACCTCCCGCGAAGGATAGGTAGACGATACCGCGGTGACGGCCAGGGCCTTATTCCCCAGCACTTTGTGGGCCACAAAAGCCAGCAGGGTGCTATCCACCCCACCGGAGTAGGCCACCACTACGGAAGCCATATCTTTGAGGATATTTTCGAGTTGGTCCAGCTTGCTTGTCATACTAATGGTTTCGGTTGCCCCGCAAATTCAGAATCTTGGCTTGAGTCCGGCCTGTTTGCACATTTCGTTGGCGGTTATCCTATCGATCGTGCGGTGTCTGACAATTGGCACGGTCTTTACTTTGTTACTGTAAATGGAATGCTTCTTTCCCTCTCGCTGAAGAGAAAAGCCGTTCTCCTCAAAATACTTGATCAGGTCCCGGCGCTTTACCGACATTCTATACTTCTGCCGGGATTTGTTCCAGCAGTGCCCTGCCCGTGGGGATTCCTTTTCCTTGCTCTTTATATGCGGCTATCATTTCGTGCAAAGCGTCTTCAAGATTTGCTCTGCACTCCTCTAAAGTCTTCCCCTCCGTAATGACTTCGGACCACTCCACGAGCTGGCCCATATAGCCCGAACTGATGGCGGTGTATTTTGCGGTGTACGTACTTAGCACGCTTTTTCCTCCAGATGACTGTTCCGGCACGACAGGCCACCGTGCCTGTCAGCCGCTGTCTTGACGTTTGACGGCGCTTGTCGACCAGACACGGAAGGCCGACCCTTCTCTGCATATTATAGCTTAACCGGCAATAACAACGAAATCCGAGGCGGGCGGCAGGACAAATGGCGCCAAAATCCAACCCTCACAGGCAGGGACGCC
This sequence comes from Chloroflexota bacterium, assembly GCA_016210565.1. Lineage (GTDB taxonomy): Bacteria > Chloroflexota > Dehalococcoidia > JACQUA01 > JACQUA01 > JACQUA01. The sequence goes on along the minus strand of JACQUA010000019.1, from coordinate 17,794 downwards.
TGTGGTACCGGACCGGCGACAACAAGAACATTCGACGCGGGCGGCGGGACAAAGACCAACATCGCCGAAATCCAACCCTCACAGGCGAGACGCCTGTGGCACTAGCTGAAACGATAGGGGCAAGCCCTGTCGCTACGGCTCTTCTTCCAATCTTTGAATCTTCGAATCTTGGAATCTTGGAATCCCGTGGCGGAAGGCCTCCCGCAGGTTCGCCGCGCCGACCACCTCTATTTCCTTGTCTTTGACCCCTGTCAGTCCGGCCTTCGGCACGAGACAGCGTTCGAACCCCAGGCGGGCCGCTTCGCCGACGCGTCTCTCCAACTGCGGGATAGAGCGCAGTTCGCCGCTGAGACCGATTTCACCCAGGGCTACCAGCTTGGGGTCCACAGGACTGCTGCGAAAACTGGAGGCGATGGCCAGGGCAATTCCCAGGTCGGCGGCCGGCTCGTTGACCGTCAATCCCCCGGTGACGTTGACCAGGATATCCTGGTTGGCCAGGGGGATGCCGGCGCGGCGGCTGAGCACGGCTGCGATGAGCAAAAGGCGGTTGAAGTCAATGCCGTTGGCGGTCCGGCGGGGTGTGCCGAAGGGAGTCGGATTGGTCAAAGCCTGGACTTCCACCAGGAGGGGACGGGTACCTTCCAGGCTGCAGATGATGGCCGAGCCCACGGTTTCGGCGGAGCGCTGGGAAATAAAAGCCAGGGACGGGTTGTCCACTTCCACGAGCCCCTGCGAACGCATCTCGAAAAGCCCCACTTCGTTGGTGGACCCGAAGCGGTTCTTGACGCCCCGGACGATGCGATAAGAGCTGAAAGGTTCGCCCTCGATGTACAGCACCGTATCCACCATGTGCTCCAGCGTCTTCGGACCGGCGATGGCGCCGTCTTTGGTGACATGACCGGTGATGATTATGGGTTCGCCCCGGCCCTTGGCCAGCTCCATGAGCCTGAGGGTACACTCGCGGACCTGGGAGATGCTTCCGGCGGCGCCTGCGCCATCTCCGGATATGGTCTGGATGGAATCTATGATGGTCAGCCGGGGCGAAAGCTCCTGGATGCTGCCCAGAATATTCTCCAGGCCGGTCTCGGCCAGCAGGAAAAGGTCTTTACCCGCAATGCCCAGACGGTCGGCCCTCAGCTTCAGTTGCTGGACCGATTCCTCGCCCGAAATGTAGAGGGCCTTGCCTCTTCCCCCGGTCACTCCCGCGCACACCTGCAGCAAGAGGGTGGACTTGCCGATGCCAGGCTCCCCGGCGATGAGGACCAGCGACCCGGCCACAAGCCCTCCACCCAGCACCCGGTCCAGTTCCTTGAAGCCCAGGGGCAGCCGCTGCGGCGTGTCAAAGGAGACCGAGGGGAGCTCTAGCGGTCTATTCTGGGACGGTTTGCGGCTCCCGGAAGGGCCCAGTCCCGCGGCAACGCTGGTTTCCGCCAGCGTGTTCCACTGGTCACAGCCGGGGCAGCGGCCGGACCAGCGAAGGCTCTCCCGTCCGCATTGCTGGCAAACGTAAACGACCCGCCGGCCCTTGTCCAAAACAATCACCCACCGAGCGACCGTCATTGCGAGTCCCGATTTCGTCGGGACGAAGCAATCTCCCGGACGTTAAGCCATCTGGCGGATTGCTTCGTCATCCCGATGAAAATCGGGATTCCTCGCAAAGACAGCCCCTTTGCAATTTGGCTATTGGAATTTGGCTAGTATTCTATAATCGCCAGGACGTCCCCGGACTTCACCGCCTGACCCACGCTCAGCTTGATCTCTTTGACCTTGCCTTTTACCGGAGAAAGAATGGGGTTTTCCATTTTCATTGATTCCAGGATACAGATCGTGGCCCCTTCTTTGATATCCGCGCCGACTTTGGCGTTGATGGAGACGATCTTGCCCGCAATGGGGATTTCAACTTTTTCCTGGGGCATTAGAGAAAACCTCCTAAGAGTAGTACGACAGGCTTTCCAGACTGTCGCTGCCGGTTCCAGAATAGTAGAAAGGGAACCCATTTTATTGGATTCCCTCTCTTTTTCTCAAATCATCGATCCGGGGGCTTCTCGAATCCCCCTTAATCCCCCTTTTTCAAAGGGGGAGAAGAGCCTGGTTCCTTTTTCAAAGGGGCATACAAATTCATCGGCAGGCTACTTGGCGGCCGGCTTGGCGAGGGAGACGGTGTTGATAGCTATCTCTTCACCCTTCCGGTCGATCTGGACGGTATCGCCCGGCCGGAAATCACCGCGGAGCAGCCCCTCAGACAGGTGGTCCTCCACCATGTTCTGGATCACGCGGCGCAGGGGTCTGGCGCCGAAGGTCTCGTCATAACCCTTCTCCCCCAGCAGGTCCTTGGCCCCTTCCGAGACCTCGAGCTTGATGCCCTTCTCTCCGAGATGTTTTACCACGTGGGAGAGCATCAGGTCCACGATCTGGCGGATGTGGTCTTTATTCAGCGAATGGAAGACCACCACGCCGTCGATCCGGTTGAGGAACTCCGGACGGAAGGTCTTCTTCAGCTCGCCCAGGACCTTTTCCTTCATTCTCTCGTAGGAGTCCTTCTGGACCTTCACCTCGTCGGCCCGGGTGGTAAAACCCAGAAAACTGTCCTTCTTGATGAGCTCGGCCCCGATGTTGCTGGTCATCACGATGATGGAGTTCCGGAAGTCCACCTTCCGGCCCTTGGCATCGGTCAGGTGGCCGTCGTCGAATATCTGCAACAGGATGTTGAAAACATCCGGGTGTGCTTTTTCTATTTCGTCCAGCAGGATGGCGCTGTAGGATTTCCGCCTCACGGCTTCGGTCAACTGGCCGCCCTCGTCGTAGCCGATATATCCGGGGGGCGCGCCTACCAGCCTGGCCACGGTATGTCTTTCCATGAATTCGGACATATCCAGGCGGACGAGGTTTTCCTCGCTGCCGAACATGAATTCGGCCAGCGCCCGGACCAGCTCGGTCTTGCCGACGCCGGTGGGGCCCAGGAAGATGAAGCTACCGATGGGCCGGCGGGTATCCTTCAGTCCGGCACGGGCGCGGCGGACGGCTTTGGCCACCGTGGTGATGGCCTCGTCCTGGCCGATAATCCGGCGGTGCAGCGCCTCCTCCATTTGAAGAAGGCGGGCGGACTCGTCGCTGGCCAGCCGGGTGACCGGTATTCCGGTCCACATGCTGACCACCTCGGCGATGTCCTCCTCGGTAACCACCGGCTTTTCGACCATCTGTTGTTCGGATTGCCAGTTCTGTTCCATCCTCGTCAGGCGGTCCATGAGCTGGATTTCCCGGTCCCTTAGCTCGGCGGCATATTCGTACTGCTGGTTTGATATGGCCGTCTCTTTATCCTTGCGGACCACGTCCAGGGCGCGGCGGGCCTCTTTCAGACCGACGGGTGTGCCGCCCCGCTTGATGCGTACGCGGGACGACGCCTCGTCCAGCAGGTCAATGGCCTTGTCAGGCAGGAAGCGATCGGGAATGTACCGCGCCGCCAACTGCACCGCGGTCTTCAGCGCCTCGGTGCTGATGCTGAGGTGATGATAGTCTTCGTAGCGGTCCCTGATCCCCTTTAGTATCTCGATGGCCAGGTCAACAGTAGGTTCCTCCACCCTGACCGGCTGGAACCGCCGCTCCAGGGCCGCATCGCGCTCCACGTACTTGCGGTACTCGTCCTGGGTGGTGGCGCCAATGCACTGCAGCTCCCCGCGGGCCAGGGCCGGCTTCAAGATATTGGCTGCATCGATGGCGCCCTCGGCGGCGCCGGCGCCGACGATGGTGTGAAGCTCATCGATGAACATGATGCAATTGGCCGAGGTCTTTATCTCCTCGATGACTTTCTTGAGGCGTTCCTCGAATTCCCCGCGGTACTTGGTTCCGGCCACCAGGGCGCCCATGTCCAGCGTCAGGAGGCGTTTGCCATGCAACGTCTCGGGGATTTCACCGACGACGATGCGGTGGGCCAGGCCTTCCACGATGGCCGTCTTGCCCACGCCCGGTTCGCCGATAAGGGCGGGATTGTTCTTCGTGCGGCGGGAGAGTATTTGAATAACGCGTTCGATTTCTTTCTGCCGGCCGATAACCGGGTCGAGTTTCCCCGCCCGGGCGGCGGCCGTCAGGTCGATGCCCAACTGGTCCAGAGTGGGGGTCCGGCTGGTGGAGCGGGCCGGGGTTTGCCCCTGGGGTGTACTCTGGGTCAGAATCCGGTTGGTCTCGGTGCGGACCTTTTCCAGATTGACGCCGAGGCTTTCCAGCACGCCTGCGGCCACGCCCTCGCCTTCGCGCAGAAGGCCGAGAAGCAGGTGCTCCGTGCCGATATAGCTATGGTTGAGTCTCCTGGCCTCGTCCACGGCCAGCTCGATGACTCGCTTGGCCCGCGGGGTCAGGCCTATCTCCGAGGTAGCGCCCTTCTCGCCGCGGCCGATAATGAACTCCACGGCCGCGCGGACCTTGCCGAGGTCGACTCCGAGGTTGGCCAGCACCTTGGCCGCCACCCCGTCTCCCTCCCTGACCAGACCGAGCAGAATGTGCTCGGTGCCGATATAATGATGGTTAAATCGTTGGGCTTCTTCCTGCGCCAGGGTCAGGACCCGGCGAGCCCTTTCGGAAAACTTTTCAAACCTGCTTGCCATGGTGTCCTCACTTTAACAACCGTTCCATCTCGTTGGTCGTCTCCTCCTGGGCTTGCTTCAGGCTCAGGCGCAGGCGATGGCGTTCCACTTCGACCGAGATAATCTTCACGGTCAGGACGTCGTTCTTCTTGACAACTTCCTTGGGATGGGTGATCCTCCGGTCCGCCATTTCCGAAATATGGATGAGGCCGTCGATGACTTCGTCTACCTTTACAAAAGCTCCGAAGTCCACCAGCTTGGTAATCCTGGCGGACACGAGCTGGCCGACCTGGTACTTATCTGCGATGTTTTCCCACGGTGGGGACTGAGTCCTTTTCAGACTCAAGGCGATTCTGTTGGCTTCCTTGTCTACTTTCAAAACGTAGACTTCCAACTCGTCGCCGATCTTTATCATATCCGGGAGCTTAACGTTGGCCTGCCAGGAAAGCTCAGACAACGGGATGAGTCCCTCGGCCGGTCCCAGGTTGACGAAGGCCCCGAAGGGGTGGAGGCTGGTGACCTTGCCTTTCCTCAGTTCGCCCTCCTTGAGCTCCAGGAGGAATCTGGCCTTGGACTTCTCCTGGGTTTCCCGGAGAGCTACCATTTCCGAAAGGATGAAGCGGTTCTTTTCCTTATCCAGTTCGAGTATCTTGACGCGCATGGCCTTGCCCGCCAGCGGCAGGTCGCCGTTTTCCTGGCAGGTGTTGACGATGGCCCGCGACGACGGCGCAAGTTGCGATAGGGGCACGAAACCACGCAACGCCATGTAGGTCACCAGCAGTCCGCCCTTGCGGTACGAATTGACGGTAACCTCAATGATTTCGCCGCTGGTCAGCTTCTCCTGTAATTGCACCCAGTTTTGTTCTCTCTGGGCGCGGTCAATTGAAAGCACGACCTGCCCTTTTTCATTTTCGGGATGCAAAACGTAGACGAAAACCTCGTCACCCCGCTTGATGTTGAGGCCGGTGTTCGCGTTGACCGAGCGCATTTCGTGCTGTGGAACTATCCCCTCGGATTTGGAGCCTATTCCAACCCACATTCCCTCGTGATCCAGGGAAACTACAGTCCCCTTGATGATGTCGCCCCGGTGAACTACCTGGCGCTGCGGTACCTGCTCCCAGCCAGCCATCCCATCAGTCGGGCGAGGTTGCTCTGCGTTTTGTTCCCCTTGACTCGCAATGTCGGGAAGTACTCCAGTTGCCATTTTTGTATTCTCCTGGTGTCTAAGAACACCAAATGAAATTATAGTTGATTATCTCAAAAAGGTCAAAGCCGCTCCCGCCGGTACCCCTACATCCTGCAGATACGGGGGAACCTCTTTCGGGGGGCCGCGGCCTCTTAAGAAATCTTATTACATCTTCTTAGAAAACGATAGAAAAGTCAAACGGATAGGGGGAGGGGGGAAAACGAGGCGCAGGGTGGGTGAAGCGAGCGCAGGCACAAACCGCCCGGTCCTTCGGGCGAAGACTGGTAAGGTGCACTTCTCGGTTTGGCGCCGGTCCGCGAGCGTAACCCACCACGCGGGTGCAGATTCAAGATCAGGAGATTCCCCACCTCGCACCACCGACCTGCGGCTATCGCCTGCTCAGGGACCCGGTGGGTTCCGCGCCCCGACGGGCGATGGCGCTCCAACGGGGTACGCACCGGGGCGCTGCACCCACCCTACATCCACTGGTGGGTTCGCCCAGCCTCCCCCTATCTCCCAACCCCTCTGCGCTTAACCCACCCTACGTCGACTGAAAGCCGAAAGCCGAAAGCCGATAGCCGATAGCCGACAGCCGACAGCCGACAGCCGACAGCTACGGCGCTATCCAGTTGAAGCTGGCGTCCCTGATGTTCACCCGGAACTGGGCGATGTACAGCGCATCATTCATGTCCACCTTGTCCCCGTTGGCCAGATCATCCCATTTCACCGAGGCGGCGTTGATCGGATGCGTATTATTGTTGGGATCGGTCCCCAGCGCCCGGATTCCCACCCGGTTCTGCGCGATGAACAGGGCGTCGGTCATATTCACCACGCCATCGGCCCGGGCGTCGCCGCGCTGGAAAGACAGGCTCTTCGTCCCGTCCGGGACCAGGTCTCCTCCCAGAACATCCGAAATAACAGAGAATGAAGCCTGAATACTGAACACGGTGGCGGAACTACCGGTCAGCCGGAGCGCTAGCTGCACCAGGGCCGCCGGAGGCTGCACGTTCCCACCGGCCTGGAAACCGCCAAAAAGCACCTTTCCCAGGTCGTCACGCCTGTTGATAGACGTGCCGCCGGCGAAATCACCAACGCCCAAGGCCGCTAGGACGATCATGCCATTCTTGTCATATGTCACCTGGCCTTCAAAAGCGCCGATTCCGCCATCCACCGGCACGTCCAGACCGGTCGCCGGGTTGATCACCCGATCTACCCGGACGTTGACCCGGATAATATCATCCGCTCCCGCAGCCGGCGCCAGTCCCACCACCGCCCGGGGCCCGCTCGGTATAGGCGTGGGCGTGGGAGAAGGCGACGGTGAAGGGCTTGGGATTGGAGAGGGAGATGGAGTGGGCGTCGGGGATGGCGAAGGCAACGGGGACGGAGATGGCGATGGGGATGGGCTCGGCGAAGCGGTCGGGGATGGGGAAGCCGTGGGCGTCGGCGTACCGGGGATGGCCTGGCCTATGGCATACAGCTTGCCATCGTCGGAACCCACGTACAGATTCCCGTCGGCGCCGATGGCCGGGGACGATTGGACGGCCCCACCGGTGCCATAGGACCACAGAAGGGTGCCGTTGGGGTTCACCGCGTTGATGCCGTTGCCCCCGATATAGATTGTTCCGTTGGCGCCGATGGCCGGGGCGGAGGGAACATAGTGGCCGCTACCCCCTACGCTGACACTCCAGTTGACCGTCGAGGCCGGACTGATGGCCCGAAGGTACCCGTCGTTCCCGCCTGCGTATACCGTGCCGTCCGCTCCTATGGCCGGGGACATGTTGACGCTGCCCCACCAGGTCGCCGGCCCACCCAACCTCCACTTTAGAGACCCACCAGGGTTGACGGCATAAAGATAGGCGTCGAGAGACCCAACGTAGATGGTCCCGTCAGCAGCTATCGCCGGGGACGAGTAGACCGCCCAGCCCGTCTGGTAGTTCCACCTCGGCGAACCGTCAGCATTGATGGCATATAACCGGTTGTCGCCGTAGCCTCCGCCGACGTACACCACGCCGTCAGGTCCCACCGCGGCGGACGAGACCTCCTCGGCGCCCGTGCCGTAGCTCCACTTGAGAGTGCCGTTGGGGTTCACGGCGTAGAGAGCGCGCGGGTACCAGGAGCCCACGTAGACCGTCCCGTCCGGCCCTATTGTCGGCGAGTAGCTGGGATAGAACCCATAGCCGGTGTCGTAGCTCCACTTGAGAGTCCCGTTGGGATTCAGGGCGTAGAGATAACCGGCGCCGGGGGAATAGATGGTGCCGTCCGCCGCGATGGCCGGCGTCCACGACACCTCATAATTGGGCCGGTAGCCAACGGTGTAGTCCCATTTCTTGGAACCGTCTGGGTTTAGCGCGTACAGCTTGCCATCGGTGGCGCCAACGTAAACCGTGCCGTCAACCCCTATGGCCGGGGAGAAGACGGCGCCGCCCGTGGTGAAAGTCCACCGGAGCGTGGCCGCCGCGGGGCCATTGTACGGGCTCCGGCCGGTGTGCAAGGGGTTCTGGCGGAACATCGGCCACGCCGAAGCCGCCGGGCCGGGGCCGGCCCCCGGCGTCGGGGACGGCGACGCAGTGGGGCTGGGCGAAGGGGACGGAGAAGGCGATGGACTCGGACTGGGGGACGGGCTTGGTGATGGTGAAGCAGACGGCAAAGGCGACGGCGATGGACTGGGCGAGGGCGTCGGAGATGGGGAAGGCGAAGGACTCGGCGTCGGTGACGGGCTCGCAGATGGCGAGGGCGAAGGGGTCGCTACAGGCCCCCCGGTGAACGATACTACGGCCTTGTAGTCCAACCCGGTTATCCAACTGAAATTGTATACGTCTAAGTAAATGTCGTTGGAACCCGCCCGGAACAGGGAGGGATCATTGGCCGTGAAAGTTGAAGGCGTCCCCCTGAAATTACTATCAATCTCTCCAAGAGGCTGCTGGCCAATCTGGGATCCGTTCAAAAACACAGTAGCAGCGTTGTCGGCAAAGACCTGTACCGTGAGGGAAGGACTGCTGAAGCCCGATGGAAGGGCAAAGGTGGTCCGGTACCGCGTCGAGCTATTTTGCGGGCCGAGGAAGTCCGGGTGGTTACTGATCCAGTTCGTTCCCGGGATCGTGTCCCAAGAACCATAAAACTTGGACGGAGGCGGGATGTAAGCGTTCTGCCAACTGGTTCCTCCGTCCGGCGTGAACTGCGTGTTCGGATCGAGGCCGCCGATGCTGCCGTTGCCGCTCACCAGGGTTATGTTGGTCACCCCCGGGGTGGGGCTCGCTGTCGGCGTGGCACTTGGCGACGGTGAAGGACTGGCTGTCGGTGACGGCGTCGGGGACGGGCTGGGACTCGGCGAAGGCGAAGGCGACGGGGATGGGCTCGGCGACGGGCTGGGAGATGGCGAGGGCGAAGGGCTAGGACTGGGCGAGGGCGATGGGGAGGGTGACGGGCTTGGGCTTGGAGATGGAGACGGCGAAGGACTCGGTGTCGGTGATGGCGTCGGGCTCGGCGTGGGGGATGGTGATGGGCTGGGAGAGGGAGACGGCGAAGCCGTGGGCGTCGGGGTGGCCGGGACCACCTGCCCTATGGCGTATATCTTGTTGTCATTGGAGCCAAAATAGACGGTCCCATCGGCGCCTATCGCCGGCGAGGACTCCACATCGCCTCCAGTGGCGTAGACCCACTTCCGGGTGCCGGTAGGGTTCACCGCATGCAGGTAGTTGTCGTATGAGCCAACGTATATCGTGCCATCGGCCCCTATCGCCGGGGAAGAATAGGTGGAACCCGCCGTGTACACCCACTTCTGGGAGCCGTCGGGGTTGATGGCATGGAGGTAGCCGGGGGCCACGTATATAGTGCCATCCGGCCCTACCGCCGGCGAGGTGCGGACCCACATCTCCGTCGGATAGGTCCACTTCAGGGCGCCGGCGGGAGTTATGGCGTACAGCTTGTACTCCCAGTAGGACCCTATATAAATCGTACCATCCGGACCTATCGCCGGCGAAGAGTGGGTGAAGCTATAAGGGTAGTGCCACTTCGACGAGCCATTCGGGTTCACCGCATCCACGCCGGCGCCGCCCACATACACCGTGCCATCAGTTGCTATCGCCGGGGACGAGTTCACCAGATAGGAGCCGAAGCTCCATTTGAGCGTGCCATCGGCATTTATGGCGTACAGGTTGCCATCATAAGAGCCCACGTAAACCACGCCGTCAGGCCCTATCGCCGGGGAGGACCAGACTTTGTTGCCCGTGGTATAGCTCCACTTGAGCGAGCCATTCGGGTTCAGGGCATAGAGCTTGCCGTCATGGGAGCCCACGTAGACCGTCCCGTCGGCCGCGACCGCCGGGGACGACCACACCTCACCGCCCATCAGATAGCTCCACTTCAAGGAGCCATCGGGGTTGAGGGCATATAAGTTTTTGTCGTTAGAGCCTGCATAAATCGTTCCGTCCGGACCTATCGCCGGAGAGGAATTGACATCCCCGCCCGTGGTGTAGCTCCATTTGAGCTGGGGAGTTGCCGGCCCGTTATAGGCACTCTGGCCCGTGTGCCGCGGGTTCTGACGAAACATCGGCCAAGCCGAAGCCGCCAGGCCGGGGCCGGTGGCGGCAGCGCGCGGCGCCGGCGGCAGCAATGCCAACACCGCGACAAAAAGGATAACTAAAGCCAGACCTGCGGCAGCGAGCCGGCGCAGACCGAGTGACAACGTTTCAATCTCCTTGTCATCCCAACAGCGTTCAGGGGATGAGTGACGGATTTGGAAGCGTAGCCGTGATGCGCCCCAGACGGCGCAATGCTCATACATAGTATATCACCCGTGTCAATAGCCAGTCAGTCACCCCGACATAGTAGGGGGGAGTAGTGAGTAGTGAGTAGTGAGTAGTGAGTAGGGAGTAGGGAGTAGTGAGTAGGGAGTAGTGAGTAGGCAGTAGACAGTAGTGGCACGCTGCCGCGTGCCCCCCAAACCGTTGCGGATGGCAGATTCAAGATTCAATCACCCATCTCGACGAGTCGGGACCACGAAGGATGAAAATGGCTGCGCCTCTGTCATTCTGAGCGAAGCGAGCGCAGCCCCGATAGAATCGGGATAGTCGAAGAATCCTTCAGTGGGGGCGGCGACAAGAAAGACCCTTCGCCTGCCCCTTCGCTTCGCTCAGGTCTCCGGCTCAGGGTGACAGCCCCCCACCCCCGGCGCGGAGACCGCGCCGCTACGGAGTGCCGACTATCGACTATCGACTGCCTTTTGACTATCTGGTGGGATGGGTTTAATATAGGGTTGCAACCCCAGACCCACGGCACTTAATTTGCTGCTAAGGAGGACGATATGCCAGGTAGCACCTACAAGATTATCGAGCTGGTGGGGACGAGCACCAAGTCATGGGAGGACGCCGCTAAGACAGCGGTGGAGACTGCCGCCAAGACGCTCCGGGACCTGCGCATTGCCGAGGTCGTGAAGCAGGACCTGCAGATCGACGAAGGGAAGGTTGTCAGCTACCGCACCAGGCTGACCATATCCTTCAAGTACGAAGAGGAAAAGTAGCGACACGGCTTGCCCCTGTCGTTTGCGCCTAGAGCCCAGCCGCGGCTTTCGACACCCGCTCCGCTTTGCGAGAGTCCCGACCTGTCGGGACAAGCGATGTCCTATGGGTGTATGGGTGGTTTTCCGTGGCCCACAGGCGGGGACGCCTGTGCCACCCTCCCCATAGTGTGCCCGTATGGGGTTTTCGCGCCCGGCAGGGTGGCTACTCACTACTGGCTACTTCTTTCCGCCCGTTTCACGAATATTTAACTTTCCCCGCCTGGATTTGATGACTTGTTGATAGGCGTTCGCGTAGAATGGTATACTAACGCACGCCGCAGGAGGGCGACATGGCCGACACAACCAGCATCAAGATATACACCACGCCAACCTGACCCCACTGCAAGAACGCCAAGAGGTTCTTGGCCGATAAGGGTTTCCAGTACAAGGAAATGGATGTCACCACGGACAAGGACGCCCGCAAGGAGATGGTGGACCGCTCCGGCCAGTGGGGGGTGCCGGTGATTGACATCGATGGGGAGCTTATCATCGGCTTCAACCAGTCCAGGATAAAGGAAAAGCTGGGGATCAAAGACTAGGCAGAATGACCAAGTCCGAATGACGAATGACCAAGGAATGACGAATGACGAAATTCGAATGACGAATCAATGGCGAATGACTAATGACGAATTGTTGTTCGAATGGTTGGTCATTCGTCATTCGGACTTCGTCATTCAGGTTCCATTCGTCATTCATGCTTCGTAATTCGTCATTTTTTTTCTTCTGCTTCACGCAACGCTGTGGACCACATCTATGACCTGGCTATTCTCGGCGGCGGCCCAGCCGGCATGACCGCGGCCGTTTACGGCGCCCGCAAGAAACTGGACATCATCCTGATCGCCAGAGAGATCGGCGGCCAGGTTGCCCTGACCCGGAGCGTCGAGAACTACATGGGCTACCAGTACATCGAAGGTCCCGAACTCATGGAGAAGTTCGCCGAGCAGGTAAAAAGATTCCCCATCACTCAGAAAACCGGCGAGGACGTGGTCAGGGTCACCAGGACTGATAACACGTTCGACATTCACACAGATTCCAACCAGACGTACCAGGCCAGGGCCGTCATCTTCGCTACGGGCAAGCGTCCTCGCACCCTGAACGTCCCGGGCGAGGAACGCCTCCGGGCCAGGGGTGTAACCTATTGCGCCATCTGCGATGGCCCCCTCTTCGAAGGCATGAAAGTCGCCATCGCCGGGGGCGGAAACTCGGCCATGGAAACCGCCAACGATATGGTGAAGATTGCCACGCACGTTTACGTCGTGTCCCTGACGCCGCTCACCTGCGACCCCATTCTGCACGACCGCGTCAAGGACGTGACCAACCTGACGGTCTTCACCGAGCACCAGGTGGTGGAAATCCAGGGAGAGAAAGAGGTGGAAGCCGTGGTTATCCAGCCCTTGCGGGGCGGGGAACCAAAGAAGCTCGAGGTTAAAGGGGTGCTCGTGGAAATCGGTCTGATTCCCAATTCCGCTCCGGTGAAGGGGCTGGTGGAGATCAATAGCCAGGGGGAAGTGGTGGTGGACCCCTACTGCCGGACCAATGTCCCGGGGCTGTTCGCCGCCGGCGACGTGACCAACGTGCCGGAAAAGCAGATCGTCGTGGCCGCCGGCGAGGGCAGCAAGGCCGCCCTGGAAGCGCACCGGTACCTTCAGCGATTAAAGATTCAAGATTAGAAGATTCAAGATTCCCCACCCCGGTACCGCAGAAACCTGACAACTCAATAACTCAAGGAACCCAACGAACGTGAAAATAGTTCCGGCGATCCTCACCGACCAGTGCGAAGACCTGGTGAACAAGATACGGCAGGCGGAGACCTTCACCGGCCTCGTCCAAATTGACATCATGGACGGCCGGTTCGTTCCTTCCCACAGCATAACGGCGCAGGACCTGGCGCCGATCAGGACTAATCTCGAGATGGAAGTCCATCTGATGGTCAAGCACCCGGAAAATCACATCGAGCGGTTTGTCGAGGCAGGCGGCTCCCGCATCGTCTTTCACTACGAAGGCGCCGGAGACCCGGCGGCAGTAATCAGCCGGATCAAGAAGCTGGGCAAGAAGGCCGGCCTCGCCCTGAACCCGGAGACGCCCATCGCACCACTGGTCCAACTGGCCCCGTCCCTGGACTTCGCCCTGTTTCTTTCTGTTAATCCGGGGTTTTACGGCAGCCCCTTCATTCCCGGGGTACTGGACAAGATCCAGGAGGTCCGCGCCCTGAAAATCCCCCTGGAAATCGGGATCGACGGCGGCATCAAAGAACACAATATCACCGCAGCCAGGGACTGCGGCGCCGACTACGTCTGCGTGGGCAGCGCGGTGTTCAATCGCCGCAGCCCGGCAGAGGCCTACCGCGAACTGCAGAAACTGGCGGAATCATGACCGGTCAAACAGTCCGTAGCGGCACGCTGCGCGTGCCCGTCGGCAGTCAGCAGTCGGCAGTCCGGGGTGGGGAATCTTGAATCTGCAATCTGCAATCTGTAATCTTCCATGACCGTGCTTTCCGTAGGGGAGTTGAAGAACATTTGCCGGCAGGTGCGGCGGGATATCCTCATCATGCTGGAAAAAGCCGGCTCCGGGCATCCGGGCGGGTCGCTTTCGGCGGTGGAGATACTGGTCACCCTGTACTGGGCCAGGCTCCGGCACGATCCATTGAATCCCCGGTGGCCGGACCGCGACCGTTTCATCCTTTCCAAGGGACATTGCTGTCCGGTCCTCTATACTATCCTGGCCCACCGCGGCTTTTTCCCCCGGGAGGAACTGATGACCTTCCGCCGCCTGAATTCCCGGCTCCAGGGCCACGTCTACCGCGGCGTGCCCGGCGTGGAAGCGTCCACGGGGTCGCTGGGTCACGGGCTTTCCATAGCCAACGGCATGGCCCTGGCAGCGCGCCTCTCCGGGCGGAAGAACCGGGTCTACTGCCTCATGGGCGATGGCGAGATGGGCGAGGGGTCCATATGGGAAGCGGCGATGGCGGCTTCCTTTCGCAAGCTGTCCGGCGTGTGCGGCATCCTCGACCGGAACCAGGTCCAGCAGGACGCCGAGACCCGGCTCATCAAGGACCTGGAACCCCTGGCGGACAAATGGCGGGCCTGCGGCTGGAACGTCGTCGAGGTAAACGGCCACGATTGCGGCGAGTTGCTGGCAGCCTATGACGCCGCGGCGGGCGTCGCCGACCGGCCCACTCTAGTGCTGGCCCATACCGTCAAAGGGAAAGGGGTCTCCTTCATGGAAGGAAAACCGGAATGGCACGGCAAGGCGCCGAACAAACAGGAGTTGGAAAAAGCCCTGCAAGAGGTGGACCGGGGATGGGTATGATAAGGGTGGCAGAGTTTCGGAGGTGGGAGGCGAGAAGTGGGAAGCGAGAATCCGCGGACCAGCTTTCGGCATTTGAACATTGGGATTTGGAATTTGCTCTGAAAATAGGCTGTCACCCTGAGCGAAGTCGAAGGGTCTTTCGTCCCGCGCCCCGCCCTGAAAGATTCTTCGACTACGCTCGCTGCGCTCGCTTCGCTCAGAATGACATTTTCATCCTTCATGGTGCGCCGCCAGCGCATGGGTTGATTGTTTGGAATTTGGTGCTTGGGATTTGGAATTTCTCGCTGGGGGTGGCCTGATGCCGGGAAAAGCAACGAGGGACGGCCTGGGCGAGGGCCTCGTCGAGCTCGGCCGGACCAATCCAGACGTGGTGGTGCTGACGGGCGACCTGGCGGGTTCCACCCGGGCGGAGTGGTTCGCCGCGAAATACCCCGACCGCTTTTTCAACATGGGCATCTGCGAGCAGGATATGGTCGGCGCCGCCGCCGGGCTCGCGCTGGAAGCAAAGATACCCTTCGCCTGCTCGTTCAGCGTCTTCCTCACCGGACGCGCCTACGAGCAAATCAGGATTTCCATCTGCTACAACGAAGCCAACGTCAAGCTGGCCGGCACCCATGCCGGACTGACCGTCGGCCCCGACGGGGCCACCGCCCAGGCCCTGGAGGATATCGCCGCCATGCGCGCCCTGCCGGGCATGGCCGTCGTGGTCCCAGCCGACGCCCTGGAAGCCCGGAAGGCCACCATCGCCGCCGCGGCCCATAAGGGGCCCGTCTACCTGCGGTTCAGCCGCAATCCCTACCCGCTGATTACCCGGGAAGAGGACGCTTTTGCCATCGGCAAGATCAACATCCTCCGGCAGGGCCACGACGTGGCCATCTGCGCCTGCGGCCTCATGGTGAGCGAGGCGCTCGCCGCGGCCGGAAAGCTCGCTGAGGAGGGAATCCAGGCAGCGGTCGCCAACGTGCACACCATCAAACCGCTGGACACCGCGGCGCTGCTGGAGCTCACCCGGCGGTGCGGCGCCATGGTCACCGCGGAAGAGCACCAGTTGGCCGGCGGACTGGGCGGCGCCATTGCCGAAGCCGTGGTAACGCAACATCCGGTACCGACAGAGATGGTTGGCATTCGCGACACCTTTGGCGAATCCGGAGGGGAGAGGGAATTGCAGCAGAAATACGGGATCACCGACAGGGACATATACGAGGCGGCGAAGCGGGTCCTGAAAAGAAAGTAGCGAGTAGCGTGTAGCGTGTAGCCGTAGCGGCACGCTGCCGCGTGCCTCGGTAGACGGTAGTCGGCAGTCCGCAGTCCGGGGTGGGGAAATCTTGAATCTGCAATCTGCAATCTGCAATCTGTAATCCCCTTCGGGTGGGGAATCTTCGAATCTTGAATCTGGAATCTGCAATCCTTTGGGTGAATTTCTTTCCCTCATCTCGGGCTTCAGCTTTGCTGCGAGCAACGTCTACACCCGGAGAGGGGTCTATTTCTCCAGGGAATCCTTCAGCCCCCTGCCCATATCCATGGGCATCGGTATCTTCCTCTTTTTCATCTCGGTGCTGGTCTCGGGCGGCGGTTTCCGGCTGGCCGGGCTCTCCTCGTGGGGCGTTTTCACCCTCAGCGCGGCGGGAATCATCCATTTCGTCATCGGCAGGGGTTTCAACTATACCAGCCTCCGTCTCATCGGCGCCAACCGGACGCAGCCCCTGATGGCCACCAACGTCCTCTTCGCCGTGGGATTTGCCATGGTCTTTCTCGGCGAGTCTGTTGGTCCCGTGCAGGCTTTCGGTGTCATGGCGGTCTTCCTGGGGGTGGTCCTCGTGGGTACGTCATCCGCAGCACCCATGGCCGGCGCCAAGACAGACCGCCGGACATTGCTCAAAGGGATGGCCGCCGGGCTGGGGTCAGGCATCTGCTACGGGATTTCGCCGCTGTTTGTGAGGGTGGGGGTACGGGAAATAGGCTCGCCCTTCGCCGGGGGACTCGTGTCCTACCTCGCCGCCGGCCTGGTGGTCCTCGTCTTCCTGATGAGGGAAGAGCACCGGCGCTGGCTCCTCAAGCTGCCCCGGCCCGCCGCCTGGCCGATGGTTATCGGCGGCGCGACGGTGGCCGCGGCCCAGATACTCCGCTACGCCGCCCTGAGCTTCAGCCCGGTGAACGTGGTCACACCCCTCACCTCCACCAACAACATCTTCGTTCCCTTCCTCTCCTGGCTGTTGAACCGTAAGATGGAGGCCTTCTCCGTCAAGGTACTGGCCGGTACCGCCGCGGTGGTATTCGGGGTATCTTTGATCTTGCTGTTTTAGGCGGAAGCCGTCTGCAGACAGCTATCAGCTTTCAGCTTGCCCAACGAGCTCCATGAACTTCAGGCGTTCGTCCATAGTCGAACCAGTCCGGGGGAAGGGAACTCAATAACTCAATAACTCTATAACTCAACGAACTCTATGAACCTTCCAACCTTCTAACCGATCCGTCCAGCCACGCCAGGTAGTCCGGGTTGCCGCCCGCCACGGGCATAGCCAGGATTTCAGGCGTCTGGTAGGAATGCAGGCGGCGGACCGTCTTCTCCACTTCCCCGTAGAGTTCCTGCCGGGTCTTGACAACTCCCATCCATTCCTCGGCTCGCTCGACGGCCCCTTCCCACCAGTAGGTGCTCTGGATTGGCCCGGCGACCTGCACGCAGGCCGCCAGCTTCCTTTCCACCAGCTCCTTGGCGATCTTGTCAATATCTGCTCTGGGACCGGTCACAATTACCTGAATGTAAGACATGTGCGGGACCCCCGGCCCCAATCATAACATTTCCGCCGGCACCATGAAAAGGATTGCAAATTGCAGATTCAAGATTCAAGATTCCCCACCCCGGACCGCTTGACTGCTTGACTGCTTGACTGCCGACTGCTCGACTGCTTGACTGCCGACTGCTCGACTGCTCGACTGCTCGACTGCTTGACTGCTCGACTGCCGACTACCGACTTTGCTATAATACTTCCCGTTCCGGCCGAACCCAGGGTAAATGGAAAAGGAGGTATTCCCGTGGAGGATAAATTGAAGGATATCCTGAACCAGTCCGTCGCCAGGGAGATGGGCGTCTCCATCCAGTACATGTGGCATCACGTTATGGCCCTCGGCCTCGCCAGCCCGGCGGTGAAAGACATCTTCAAAGACATC
>JACQUA010000018.1 GCA_016210565.1 Chloroflexota bacterium | reverse complement strand
CTTGACCCGTCTGCCGCCTCTGATTTCATCAAGAGCACCTACCAGATGGAGCTTCGCAACCGCTGCCAGGAGGAACGCCGGCATTTCGTGGAGGTCTGCCGCGATTACCTGGAGCGATCCTTTAACGCCCGCATCCGCGCGGCCCAGGACCGGGTCATGGCCCTGCGCGTCCGTGAAGCCTCCGAGCCCGAAGTATCCCTGGCACGCCAACGCGCCGAGAACGACCTGGCCGACCTGCAGCGGATGCGCCGCGAGCGTTTGACCGGGCTCGATCGTCTCATCATCGTACGGCACGGACCGGTGCGCCACCTTGCCACAGCGCTCGTATTGCCGGTGGAACAGGCTTCCAGCCTGTTCGAGGGCACAGGCAAGATGCCTGTGCCACCCGAGGACCTCGACCCCGATATCCGCCGGCGTTCCGAGAAGGCGGCCGAGGACCTCGTCGTTGCCTATGAAGCCGTGCACGGCTGGAAGTGTGAGCGGGTCGGCCACCTCAAGATCGGCTTTGATATTCGAAGCCTGGGCCCGGCTGATCCCCAAACAGGTTACCGCGACCCGGTGGAGGGCATCCGCCGCATCGAGGTCAAGGGCCGCAGCCGCGGCCATTCCGTCCGCCTCACCACCAACGAATGGTACAAGGCCGCCCAGCTCGGCGACAGCTACTGGCTCTACGTTGTCTGGGACCCGCTTGGAACGCCCGACACTGAACCGCTCCGGATCTGCAATCCGGTCAAGCACCTGGATCACGCCAAGCGCGAGGTGGTCACAGCCCGGCAGTTCGACATCCCTGCACAGGCAATTCAGGCCGCGGCGAGTCGGCAGGAAGGGTAATGGACAGAAACAATCTCACGGAGTTGTACTACATCGCGCCGATCGACAACGTGCCATCGATCCTCGTGCACGGGATCCTCTCCCACAAGCGTGCGGCGAGACTTACGCATTCTTCCGTTGCCATGCCGGCAATCCAGGATCTCCGGGCAACCAAGGTGGTCCCTGGTGGGCGTAAGCTTCACGAGTATGCTAATCTTTACATCTGTGCCCGGAATCCGATGCTCTACAAGAGGCTAGAAATGTGTAACCAGATTTGCGTGCTGGTAGTAAGTCCCGGTGTGCTCGACCTGGACGGTGCTGTAGTGACGGACCAGAATGCGGCAAGTAATTACGCTCGGTTTGAGCCGGCCCTCGATGGGTTACGGATCGTGAATCAAGAGCGGACATTCGCAGAGGATTGGCGCGATTCAAATCTTATCGAGTACTGGCGAAAGAAAGCCGCGAAGTGTGCCGAGGTGTTGGTTCTGGATCGTGTGCCGCCGCAGTATGTTCTCGGCGCACGCGTGGCGAATTCGGCTGCCAAAGCAGCATTCGATTCTCTGGGTACGCACCTCACGGCACACATTGATGGCCACCTATTCTTCTTATGAATGAGGGCAGGTCCAATGGTTACGGTCAAAATCGGAGATTTGTTCGAATCCCAGGCACAGACGATTGTAAACACGGTCAATTGCGTCGGTGTCATGGGCAAGGGTGTAGCTTTGGAGTTCAAAAAGCGCTTCCCCGATATGTATGAGGATTACGTCGGGCGCTGCAATGCCAAGCAGGTGAAGCTCGGCCGGCCATACCTTTACCAACGACCGCTGACGCCATGGATCTTGAACTTCCCTACTAAGGACCATTGGCGCTCGGTTTCTCGTCTTCAAGACATTGTGAAAGGATTGCGCTACCTGAAGGCACACTACAAGGAATGGGGCATCACATCCCTCGCCGTGCCGCCATTGGGCTGTGGGCATGGCCAGCTGGAATGGCGAGTCGTGGGCCCCACCCTATACCGACACCTTAAGGAGCTCGACATCCCCGTCGAGCTCTATGCGCCCTTCGGAACTCCCCACGAGGAGCTCAAGCCTTCCTTCCTGGAGCAGACTTCCGGAGGAAACGGATCGGTTACAGACTCGAAGAGCTATAAAGTAGAACCCGCCTGGGTCGCCCTGGTAGAGATCCTGCGCCGGATCGAGGAGGAACCCTATCACTGGCTCGTGGGCAGGACAACATTCCAGAAGATCGTCTATTTCGCGACCGAATCGGGTATTCCCACCGGCTTGCTCTACCAGCGCGGGAGTTACGGTCCTTATACCGCGAACCTGAAACAGCGAATTACTGGTTTAGTGAACAACGGACTTATTCGAGAAGAGAGACTCGGCCGCCTATTCATGGTTCGGACCGGGCCGACGTTCGAGGACGCGCGGAAAGCATACCTGGACGATATCGAACATTGGCAAGGCATCATTGAAAAGGTAGCAGATCTCTTCATGCGCATGAACACCCAGCAGGCTGAGGTAACCGCAACGGTGCACTATACAGCGCAGGAGACGGCGAAGCACCTCGGTGGGGTCCCCACCGAAAAGGACATCCTCCAAGCGGTCATGGAGTGGAAGCAGCGCCGGCGCCCGCCACTTGAGGAAAAAGACGTCGCCCTGACCATTCGCCATCTCAACATGTTGAGCTGGATCCGTGCTCAGGTGAGCGAGGACCTGCCGTTTACCGAGGAAGAGCTGCTTTATGTTTGAAGACCACCGGCTTATCGAGGATTACCTACCCATCGAGGCGATCAGCGCCGAGGCCTCCCGGGAAAAGTCGGTCCGCAGGGGCCACATCTCGACGCTGCACCTCTGGTAGGCACGGCGTCCTCTGGTAGCCTGCCGGGCAGCGGTTTATGGGACGCTGGTGCCCGCTTCCCGCTTCGTTCCAGAGAACGAACCGGAAGGGGAACGGGTGAGTCTGGGCCGAGACAAGGCGAAGAAGTTCGTTGAGCGCCTCTGCAAGTACCCGGGCGATCCCAGGGCAATCGCGGAAGCGCAGCGCCATATCCTGGAAGCACACGCGGAGCGGCTTTCACGCGAGACGGAAAAGCATATCACAGTCGAGGACATTGAAGCCGGACGCGCGCCGAGGCCAAAGGTGCTGGACATGTTCGCTGGCGGCGGTGCCATCCCGCTGGAAGCGCTGCGGCTTGGTTGCGAGGCCTACGCGCTTGATCTGAGTCCAGTCGCCCATATCATTGAACTGTGCACACTTGTCTATCCGCAGCAGTACGGGAAGCCTGATCCAAAGGCAAAAGGGTACGCGAAGAACGGCACATGGGCTGGACTTGCCGAAGAGGTGCGCTACTGGGGCGAGTGGGTGCTGGAGAGGGTCAAGACCGAGATCGGCGATCTATACCCCTCGATCCCCGACCCCAACTACAAGAGAAAGGACAGTAGCCCAGGTTTCCCGACCTGCGCCCAACCAGGAGAGGGGAAGGATGGTGGCACAGGTTTTCCAACCTGTGCCCAACAAGGTGAGCTGTTCACCTCCCGCCGGAATCTCCCCCATTGGCAACTCCAGGGCAGCACGTATTTCGTGACGTTCCGGCTGAGAGAAGGCGCATTGACGGATAACGAGCGCGACACGGTCGTCAACGCCATCAAGCATTTCCACAGCGAAAGACAACAGGTCGTTGCCGCCGTTGTCATGCCGGATCACGCTCATATCCTGCTCAGACCCCTTCCGCGACCGGATGGCACGGACTGGCCACTTGGCGAGCTTCTCAAAAGCATCAAGGGTTTCAGCGCCCGCGAGATCAATAAGTCTCGGGACTGCACCGGACCGCTGTGGCAGGAGGAAAGTTTTGACCGCATCGTCCGTGACGAAGCCGAGCTCATGGAGAAGTGGGGGTACATCCGGAACAATCCAGTCAAGGCCGGCTTGGTCGGTATGCCGGAGGAATACCAATGGTTTTGGCAGCCAGATGCGCAGCCGTCACAGGCTGGAAAGCCTGTGCTACCATCAAGTGCAGCGTCGTCGAGATACCTGACGCCTGTGGCCTACCTCTGGACCCGCACGGTCGTGTGCAAGAACCCTGCGTGCAAGGCTACCGTACCGCTCGTGAAACAGACCTGGCTTTGCAAGAAGGACGGCCGGTATGCGGCCCTGAAGGTGATTGCGCCGAAGTCAGAGAGGCAGGTGCGGTTCGAGGTGGTGGAGGCACGAAGCGCTTCAGACTTTGGGTTCGACCCCGAGGCAGGGTCAAAGGGGGGGAACGCGACCTGCCCGTTCTGTGGGACTGTGGCCGACAGCCAGTACGTGAAGGCCGAGGGGTGCGCCGGACGGATGGGCCGGCAAATGATGGCTATCGCCTGCACTCGACCTGGAACGAAAGGTAAGATCTACCTATCGGCAGATGACCTACCCAGCCACGTGCCCGATCATGAGGCGATCCGAACGCGCATCGGTGCACTCTGCAAGCGCACGGGGCTCACGGTGCCGAGAGAGCCGATGCCTAAACCTGGGACGCTTGGCTTCCGTGTACAACCCTACGGCGTGAGGACATGGGGCGACCTTTTTACGCCCCGACAGATGCTCTGTCTGCTCTCATTTGCTGCAACTGTGAGGGAAGCTGAAGCAGCCATGGAGCCACTCTATGAAGCGGACCGCGCAAAGGCTGTTTCCACGTTGCTTGGTGTCATCGTTGATCGCCTAACCGACTTCAACTCGAGTCTCTGCGTCTTCAATTACACCGGTGGACGCGGTGTCAAGAACACCTTCAGCAGGCAGGCCCTGCCCATGGTGCGGGATTTCGCGGAGACCAACCCGTTCAACCTCGAGGGCGCCAGCTGGGTCTCTGGGATCAAAGACGTCCCGGTGGCACTTCGCGACGCGGATATACGGATTACAGCCACCGTTCAGCGCGGATCGGCTACTGCCCTTCCCTGGGTGGGCGAGTCGTTCGACGCAGTAATCACCGATCCACCTTACTATGACAACGTTCCGTACGCAGATATCTCCGACTTCTTTTATGTCTGGCTCCGGCGTACCATCGGACATCTTTACCCCGAGCACTTTGCGTCGGAGGGAACTCCCAAGAAGGCCGAAGCGGTCGCAGACGCAACGCGGCACGGTGGCTCCAAGGAGAAGGCACGCCGGGCCTACGAGGAGATGATGGCCCAATCCTTCCGAGAGGCGCACCGTGTTCTCATGCCGGGCGGACAGATGGTCGTTGTGTATGCACATAAGACCACGCTCGGTTGGGCCACGCTGGTGGAGGCCCTTCGGGCGGCTGGATTCACGGTCACCGAATCGTGGCCCCTCGACACTGAGAAGCCGGGGCGTTTGCGTGCTCAAGAGTCTGCCGCCCTCGCTTCCAGCATCCTTCTCATTGCTCGAAAGCGCGAAGGAGCGGAGGTGGGACGTTACGAAGACCAAGTGCACCCCGAACTTGAGGTAATTGTGCGCGAGCGTGTCGCTACGCTCTGGGACCAGGGCATCTCGGGCGCCGACCTCGTTATTGCCTGCGTCGGGGCGGGTCTGCGTGCCTTTACGCGTTTTGCTCGGGTCGAGTATGCCAACGGCGAAGAGGTGCCCGCCGAGCGCTTCCTTACGGAGGTCGAGACGGTTGTCCTCGATAGCATTCTCAACCGCCTCTCGAAAGAGACCGGCACCGTGGGTCAGACCAATCTCGCTGGCGTCGATCCCCCCACCCGCTTTTACACCCTCTGGCGTTACACCTACCGCACGGCCGAGTTGGAGGCGGGCGAGGCGATCATTTTCGCCAACGGCACTCACGTTGAGCTCGATGGACCCGGCGGCCTCTCCACCGGCGCGAAAGCACTCATCGAGAAGAAAAAAGGTAAATACCGGCTGCGTGACTACGCCGGGCGCGGCAACGACAAGAGGCTTGGCATGCCGGGCGATGACGGCCAGCCCGCTCCGGTGATCGACGCCCTGCACCGGACGCTCTGGCTCATGGAGAACCGCCCCATGGATCTGGCCGGGTTCTTGCGCGAGGCGCAGCCGAACCGTGAGCAGATGCGCCTGGTGGCGCAAGCACTGGCTGGCCCGGCTCTCAAGGGCGGCGAGCTCGCGGATGTCTCTCCCACGGGCGAGCTGGCGGCGCTTGCCAGGCTCACCGCCAACTGGCGCAACGTTGTGGAGGATCAGATCATGCCGCTCTTTGGCAAAAAGGAGGGGCAGCAATGAGCACGACATCGATAGTAGGGCAGGCTTCTAGCCTGTCAGTTAAGCCCTGGGTGGAGGTCGTCTCGCTCCACCCCGATGTCCTCTCGGAGAACTTCTCCGAGGACATCTTCGCCCTCGATCTGGGTCCTCTGGCCGATGGCAACCCCAATGTGCCGGCGGTGTACCGGGATCCAGAGCACTTCTTTCGCACCTCGTACCTGACCAGTGGACTGCGGTCGCTCCTCCAGGATGTCCTGTCGCGCCTCGAGGGCGGTGTGGGCAACCGGGTGCTGAAGCTCATCACCCCGTTCGGGGGCGGCAAGTCGCACACGCTGGCTTCCCTCTACCACGCTGCGAAAAGCCGCACGGCGCTCGACACCATCCCGGAAGGCAAGGGACTGTCGCGGCCAGGAGGGGTCCGCACGGCAGTCTTCGATGGGCAGTTCTTCGACGCGACGAACGGCAAGGCCATCCCTGGCGAGAGTTTTCGCGCCCGCACGATGTGGGGATGGATCGCCTGGTCGCTCGGAGGAAGGAAGGGCTACGAGCTCCTGCGGGCACAGGACGAGGCCCGCGTCGCACCTGGGGGTGACGAGATCCTCGTCCTGCTCGCGGAGGGACCCAACCTCATCCTCCTCGACGAGACGCTCAATTACCTGATCAGCGCGGGCGGCGTGAAGATAGAGCAGACCACGCTGCGCGACGAGACCCTGACCTTCCTCCAACGCCTCACCGTCGCGGTGGGGAACACGAACAACACGGCGCTTGTCTTCTCGCTCCAGTCGAGCAAGCGAGAATCGCTCGAGTACGTGAATCTGCTCCAGACCGTGGACCATCTGGCGGCACGCAAAGACCAACGCCGCGAGCCGGTCGAGGGGAACGAGATCCTGGCAGTGATCCAGCGCCGCCTCCTGGCAAAGCTCCTCGATGCCGATGATGCCGCACCCGCGGCGGCAGCCTACCAGGAGATCGTCACCCAGATGCGCCGGGCCTACGCCCAGAGTGCCGCCGAGCGACAGCAGGCCGAGGAGGAGGGGATCGCGCTGCGCGATCGGGTGCGGGCGGCTTATCCGTTCCATCCGGCGTTGATTGACCTCATGCGCGAGCGGTGGGCGGCAATCCCCGACTTCCAACGCACGCGGGGGGCGCTACGGTTTCTGGCAGTCTGCCTGCGGGCAGCCCACCGCGAAGGCAAGAGCCGCGCCGTGCTCGGCCCCGGCGATGTGCCGATCCACGACCCCGAGGTGCGGCTGGCCTTCTTTAAGGAGGTGGGCCAGCAGGCCGACTTCCAGGCCGTGTTGGAGCACGACCTGATGGGCACCAACGCACGCGCCCGCAAGATCGACGCGCGACGCGCGAAGGAAAACCCTCAGGAAGCCCTCCGGCGCCCTGCGATGCGCCTGGCCACCGCGATCCTGATGTACTCCTTCGGGGGGTTAAGCCGCGAGAGGGGCAAAGAGGGCGAGGTGCTGCCCTCCGGCATCAGCGAGACGGAGCTCCTCTCGGTCTGCGTGGGGCCTGACCTCGACAGCACTACGGCGCTCGCCTGCCTGAAAGAGCTCAAGGAGCAGTGCCTCTACCTCCACTATGATGGCGCCCGTTACTGCTTTAAGAAGGACCCGAATGTGACGCTCCTCATCGAGCAGGAGGCGGATATGATCGCCCGGGATGAGCGAAGAGTGCGGGAACAGATCAAGGAGATGCTGGAGGCGCGTCTCGCCGGCCAGCGCGAGGCCATCGTGTGGCCAGAAAAGCCCGCGGACATCCCGGACCGCGACCCGTCGTTCCTGGTCGCCTACCTGCCACTCGAGTTTGGCGGCAAGCCGCGCGCCGCGCAGGAGGAGGACGCGAAAGTACTTCTGGAGAAGTCCGGCGATAAACCCCGCCAGTACCGCAACGGGCTGGGCCTGGCCGTTCCCTCTTCCGACCAGATCGAGATCCTGCGGCGCTCCGTTCGCTACCTGATGGCCGCCGAGCAGGTGAAGACCAAGGCGAAGCAGCTCAACCTCACCGATGAGCAGAAGGATCAGCTTCGCGAGCGCGAGGCGACCGACCGGGCCGCTGCCGAGTCGGCATTTCTTAAGCTCTACACAGAGGTGTGGCTCCCACGGGTCGAGAACGGCGGCTTGGAGATCGAACCAGTGGCCGTGGGCGGACGGCCCCTGCAGACGACTCTTAATTCGAAAAAGCAGGCGATGGTCCACGAGCGGGTCCTGGAGCTGGTGACCTCGGTGCAGCCGCGCGTTTTCGGCTCACTCACCCCCACGAAGATCGCTGATCTTTTCAGGCTTGGCGAGGGCGAGCCGCCTACGCTCGGCATTCGCACGAGGGATATCGTGGACGGCTTTTACTCCTTCCTTGGCTTTACCCGCCTGACCAACAGCGCGGCCATCCGGAAGGCCATCGCCCGCGGCGTGCAGGAGGAAGCCTTTGGTTACGTGGTAAACCCTGCGCCTGACCTTGGGGCCAACGGAAAGTACCAGGTTCCGCTCCCGAAGGTTCGCTTCGGCACGGCGGTGTCGGAGGACGAGGTCGATCTCGAATCGGGCTTCCTGATGATGCCCCAGGCAATCCCGGAGGCCGCTCCCAAACCCGAGCCGCAACCCCCAACGCCTGTGCCCGGTGGCGGTCCAGCTCCTGGCCCAGGTCCCATCCCGCCCGGCCCCATTCCGCCGTCACCTCCAAAACCCACCGTTGAACGGGCGGTCGAACTGACGTTCACGGCAGACCGCGACCAACTCTATGTAGCTTGGAACGCGCTTGCCAACCTTGCCGACCTTGCCGGGTGCGTGAGGGTTACCGTGCATGCAGAGTCTGAAGAAGGCTTCGACCAAAGCAAGCTGCGGAACGGTGTATTCGAGCCGCTCCGGGAGGCAGACCTGATTGAATGAAGTGACATGGTCACCTTCTCCCTGACAGGCAAGGTGAGGGTCTAAGATCTCGTCCAGGCCAGATGCTGCGGAGGATACGAAAGAAAGGCGATGCTCAACAGCAAACTGTGGGCTATATTTCTAGCACTGATCGTGATAATCTTCCTGATTATTCCCTCGTTTGGTATATTTCAGAAATTTTGTTGGTACAAAGACAATTGGATTAATATAGCAACCCTGCAGAACGGATAAGGGTGCGCTTTTTTGTAAGGTATCCCGAGCATGCTGATGGCAGCACTCGCGAGATTGAGGGGCAATCGTATATGTATTTTCTTAAGCTAAAAGAGATCGCAGTGGAGGGATAAACAGGGAAAACCAATAAGCTCACAGTGTTCGAATGGATCCCAGATCCACAGAAAAGCAGATACCCTGTGGATGCCTCCAGATTTGATAATTAGTGTCTAAACGAAAACCCCGATTTTTAGGTAGCTACAAAAATCGGTTATGGTTCGACAAGCTCACCATGACCGGTCGCCCTGAGCTTGTCGAAGGGTCAAAGGGCAAATCAACAAATCTCCAGATAGGTTTTCGTTCAGGACACTATGTAGTTTCTGTTGACAGGCCCAGGGCCTTGGTGTAAGATGGCCCGAAGATCGGCCCTGAAGGCCCACGTCCCTTAGAAGGACTGGCGACCAAATAACTTTCCCATGGTCGAATGGGATTATAGGTTTTAGGTTTTGGGTTTTAGGTTTTAGGGCTTAAAACTTAAAACCTAAAACTTTCTGCAGGGAACCAAATGGGCAAGTTATTTAGTCCATGATCCTAAGGGGATCGGGCTCCTCTTGGGGCCTCCGGGGGAGTGGGGTCACAGGGCCGGCAGG
>JACQUA010000225.1 GCA_016210565.1 Chloroflexota bacterium | reverse complement strand
TTCGTACTCCAACAATGATCGTTCGCACAACAAGTCACCGTCTCGAAGTCCGGGGCTCACAGGCACGGAGGCCTGTGGTACCGGTCCTCTGTGTCCAGCCCGAGATGTGGGACACGGTCAGTTTTCCAAAGGGGGAGAAGGGAGACCGTAGTCCCGCCTGGCGGATTCGGCGGAAACGTAGCCCTCGGTGACGTCGTGAAGGACTGCCTGGCGGTCCCTTTCCAGGGGGTGGCCGAACCCGCCACCCCCCTGGCAGCGCATGTACAGCACGTCGTCCGGCCCCAACACGAAGGGACGGTTCTTCTGGGGCAGGTCCTGCCTCTCGCCTTTCAGGTCCGCGAACTCCGGGATACCGGTCTTCAAACGCTCATTTACATCTGTCTGCCGTTTAAGGCTCACCATGGTCCCCGCACCGGGCCACCCGCCGGCGAAGCCGTCAGCGCCCGCGTCGCGCCCCGCGTAGCCCAGGAACATCTCGGTGGAGGGAACGTGGTGAATCTTGACCGCTATTTCTGCAGAAACGCCGCCCCGGAACTTACCCGGACCGCCGGAATCCGGGCTGATGCCCCTTTTGAGGAACAGGAAGGGGTAGCGGCATTCGGTGTCTTCGACATTGGGCACCGAGGTATTCGTGGACCCGGCAATGTTAGCGACGTCAAAGCCATCTTTGTTGGCCCTGGCCCCACCGCCCTGCATGACCGAAGACATGAAGGTCATGGTGAATTGCCGCCCGTACTGGTCCGGGCCGTAGGGGGTTAACCCCACCCAACCCGACCCCCAGCTCGCATTGGCCCGCCAGCTCAGTCGGGACTTCTCCATGGCCAGGCTCAGCGCCTTGATGGCGAGTATCTGTGCCTTCCAACCGCCGATGGTCGAGGCGCCGCTGCAAGGGGCCGGCGGCTGGCAGCTCAGGACCGTCCCCGGGGGCGCGGTAACGCTGACCGGGCGGAAACAACCCTCGTTGGCCGGGATATCGGGCATCAGCAGGCACGTGACGATGTTGTGCACGTTGGCCACGGTGCACGGCATCGCCGAGTTGACGAAACTGCCCGCTTGCCGGTCCGTCCCTGCAAAATCAAAGGCAATGGTACCGTCTTCGACTGTCAATCTGCACTTCAGCCTGTAGACCCTGTCATAGTCCAACAACTCGGTGGCCTCATACTCCCCTGGCGGCAGTTGCCTGATGCGCTCCCTGGCCTTGACCTCCGAGAAATCGATGATTTCATCATAGCATCTCTTCAGCGTTTCTACGCCATAGCGCCCGGCGATCCCGGCGAGCTTGTCCCGGGCAACGTTGTTGGCGGCGATCTGGGCCTTCAGGTCGAGTCCCTGGTAACGGGGCACCCGAACGTTGTCCAGGAAGAAGTCGAAGATATCGTCTCTCAGCTTGCCGCCTTCAACGAGCTTGATAGGCCTGAAGATGATTCCTTCCTGGTACCAGTCGGTGGCATCCGGGGTGAACCCCGGGCGCATCCCCCGCACGTCAAGATGATGCGTAGCGCACCCCGTCCAGGCGACTATCTCTCCTTCGTAGTGTACCGGCGAGATAACGGCCAGATCGAGGACGTGCAGAGCGCCATCGTGGGGATTGTTCACCAAGAACATGTCACCCGGATTGATTCCCTTCTCACCGAATCTGTCCAGGCACGACCGCAGCATGTAAGCCAGGGTAGTGCCGTGGCGGGGCATCCAGATGGAGTAGACCACGGTCCGGCCCAGGTGGTCGGCGATGTTGAAACCCAGGTCCTTCGCCCCGACCACCACCAGAGAAGCCGCTGCCCGCACCATGGCGATGCCGGCCTCGCGTCCCACTTGCACCAGCCGGTTCTGCACGATTTCCAGGGTTATTGGATCAATTCTATCCATCTAATGCAACAAAATGAAGAAGTCCGCGCAAGCCCGGTACCACAGGCCGCCGTGCCTGTGACCGCTGGATTTTGAACACGGTGGACTTGTCCTGTCAATAAATGATAGCAGGCCGGTCCGGGGCGCAGGGGGCTAAACGTCGCTGACAAAGATGTATTCACATGGGCCTGGTTCACGGCTCACAGGCACGGCGGCCTGTGGTACCGGGTGGTGCTGAATACCCGCGCTTACGGCTCCCACTCCAGGACCAGGTTCTTGTAGGCGTCGACGGTCGCTTTCTGGCCGGGATGCACCACCGCGGTGGTCCCCTTGTATTCCACGATGGCCGGCCCACGGACCTCGTTGCCCGGTTCCAGCTTCTCACCATTGTAGACAGAAGCGGGCACAAACCCTTTGCTCTCTGCAAAGTAGACCTGCCTGCCGGGTTTGGCGCCGGCGCCGGGGTCCGGGGCTTTCAGTTCGTATCTGCTCAGCGCAGGCTTCGCGGTCCTGCCGGTGGCATCTACCCGGAGGGTAACAATCTCGAGGCCCGCTTCGCGGAAGGCAGTGCCCGGACCAAAGAGCGAGACGTATTTCTGTTCGAACCGGTCCTGGAGGTCTTCAAGGGCGGGCCCGTCAAAGCGCCCGGAGGGCATCGGGACGGTGACCTCGTGGGCCTGTCCCCGGTAGCGGATATCGGCATGGCGGGCCATGACCATGTTCTCCGGGGCCAGACCATCCTTCTCGAGCAGGCTGTGGCCCTGTAATTCCAGGTCGGCGTAGACCCGGTTAACTCTCTCCGGGTCGTCCAGACCCATGATATCGGTGACCGTCAGGTTGTGGACGATATCGGAGGCGACGACGCCGAAGGCGGACTGGGCCGTGGCCAGGAAGGGAACAATGATTTTCTTTATGCCCAGCTCTCGCGCCAGGGCCGACGCGTGGGTAGCGCCGGCCCCTCCGAAAGCAACCAGGGTATAGTCGCGGGGGTCGTATCCTTTTTGGACCGTCTCCATCCGGATGGCGTCGGACATATTGGCGTCCACGATCTGGCAAATTCCGGCGGCGGCCTCTTCTACGGTCATGCCCAGGGCGCTTGCCACCCTGGTCAGTATGGCCTTCCTCGCCTGTTCCACATCCAGAGGCATCTCGCCGCCGAGGAAGTAGGCCGGGTTTACCCTGCCCAGCACCACGTCGGCGTCGGTCACGGTGGGCTGTTCTCCGCCCCTGCCGTAGCAGGCCGGACCCGGGACCGCCTGGGCGCTGAGGGGGCCGACCTTCAATCGGCGGCCCATGTCCAGCCAGGCGATGCTGCCTCCGCCCGCGCCGATGGAGTACACATCCACCATGGGCACGAAGATGTTGTGCCCGCTGACGCGGGACACCAGGCTGCTGGAATATTGCCCTCCGGTGATCAGGCTGACGTCGAAAGAAGTGCCGCCCATATCCACATTGATGAGATTGGGTATGCCTAGCAGGTCGCTCAAATATTTGCTGGCGATGACGCCGCCGGTCGGCCCCGAGTTTATGAGGGTAACGGGCTTCGTGGCGGCATCGTCGGATGGGGTCACGCCCCCGGTGGACTGCATCAGAAGAAGGGGGCAGGCCAGGCCGGCCTCCTGAAGGTCCTTGCTCAGTTCGGCCAGCCGGGACCTGACCGGCGGCATGAGGCCGGCGTTCAGAGTGGCCGTCGCCGACCTTTCGTATTCGCCGATGAGCGGGGCGATATCGCTGGACAGGCAGACGGCTACGCCGGGCATCTCCCGGTCCGCTATCTCGCGTATGCGTCTTTCATGCCCCGGCAGCTTGAATGACCATAGCAGACAGACAGCGATGGCCTCGACCTGCTTCTGTCGCAGTCTGTGCAGAGCAACCCGCACGCTCTCTTCATCCAACGGAGTGATTACGGCGCCCTTGTAGTCAACCCGCTCGACGACCTCTTCGATCAGGCTTCTGGGGGTCAGGGCGGGGGGGCGTTCCACCTGCAAATCAATGTCCAGGTACTCCCGTCCGATCCTGGCTATGGGCAGGGTATCCCGAAAGCCTTTGGTGGTGATGACGCCTACCCTGGAGCCCTTGCCCTGGAGGAGGATATTGGTGACCATGGTGGTGCCGTAGGTGAACTTGGAGGTCTGCCCCAGGAAGTCCCGCACGGACATGCCGTAACTGCCGGCAGCTTTCTGTATGCAGTCCAGGAAACCCTGCGAGGGATTGGCGGGCGTGGTCGGCGTCTTGAAGATCCGGATTCCACCGTCACCGGAAATCACCACGCCGTCGGTGAAAGTCCCGCCAACGTCAATGCCGATCATGAAGCTCATGGATGGCTGCTCTGAAAGCGGCCGGGTGGCGCAGGCCTCCGCGCCTGCGCGCTCATGTTCGTCCTTCGTGGTGAGCATTGCAAATGCTCGCGGCCGGTTGCTCAGAAAATGAGAATCAGGAATTCAGGATGCAGAATTCAGTATGCGGAACCTGGCCCCCATTCCGGCGTCCGGCTCATGAATCGTGAACTTTCCCCGGCAAAATAGGAAGGGAAACCCTAGGGGGTCGGGCTTCTGCGGGATTATAGCACCTGGGGGCCGCCGTGGGAAATAAGGCTGCGCGGCGCAGTCAGCAACCGGCAATCGGCCATGATTATAGCCCGGGCTTCGTCCGTGGTGGAATAACCGGTGGGGTGCTCATCATCCTCATTCCCCTCGCCGGGGCGGGACGCCCCGGGAAAACGCCCCCTTAACCGGCCGGGTTGGGGAGGCGGACGGGGGACTCGCAACGGGCCAGTCGCTCCGCCTCCAGCAGGTCCTCGGCGTATTCATAGGCTTCTTCAATATCCCGGAAACCCTCACCCGCTTCATGGAGAAGCAACTCCAGCCCCAGCAGCGCTTGGTCCTCCGCCGTAAAGTCGCGTTTGACCTCAATTTCGGCGATCCACTCGGCGAAAGCGTCGCGGAAAGCCCTGAGGTCCGCGCCTTCAGTGGTAAAGTCCTGAAGTAGGCTTATTGCCCGGGCGCTCAATATCTTCTGAGGAAATATTTTGACTCTTGCCTTCGGTCTTGACTCAACCATTTCACATCATTATAGTTACCCTATGCAGAAAATTCAATTCTTGCCGGAACCCGAAATAAAGAGGCTGATGATCCAGCATGGAGTCATTGCCAGGATCAAGGCAAGAATATGGGAAAAGCGAGAAATAAACCGGCGGGATGCACGATCAGTTCCCAGGGGCGCAAGCATAATGTGTAACTACTTTGACGAAGCCGGAACCTATGCTGCAACCAGTCATCAACTTGTCGATGCGGCGGGCCAGGTCATCCATTGTGATGTGAAAAGGTTCATCGCCGGGGACAATGACTACCGGATTCCCAAAAATATTCCGGCGGCCCCGGCCTGACCCTGAGCGCACAGGCTGTACAAGTCGACCTCCCACGCAGCACCGGTTGCCATGCCGCATATCTTTCACCGCGGAGACCCAGAGGGCGCTGCGATCTGTAATCCCTTTGACATCTTCAAAACCCGTCTGCTATATTGGGGGCGCGCTGGAGTACGGAATGTCCTTTTCCAACCTTGACCCCATAACCATCGAGATAATTCAGAACCGCCTTACCCAGATCGGGCGGGAGGCCGGCATCGCCCTGGTGCGGGCGGCGGCTTCGTTGATCGTCGTTGGCGCCAAAGACCTGGGATTCAATATCTCCGACCATTTGGGCCGCACCATAGTCTATTCCATCTGGATGCCCCGGCACGGGACGACCCTGTCATATATGCTCAAATCGTGCCTGGCGCGGTTCGGGAACAACGTCCAGCCCGGGGACATGTTCATGGTGAATAACCCCTATGACGGTTCGCTGCACGCCCTGGACATCGCGGTCATTGCCCCGGTACACTACCATGGTGACTTGATCGCCTGGACGGGTTGCGCCACCCACCATCTGGACATCCGCGCCATGCGCCCGGGGACGGCGCCGGATGCCACCGACTGGTACCAGGAAGGCATCATCTTCCGTCCCATCAAGATTGTAGAAAAGGGGATCTTGCGGGAGGACATCTTTGGCCTGTTTCTGGACAACGTTCGCGTGCCGCTGTACCAGGGCCTGGACCTGAAGGGACAGATAGCCGCCAACAACACGGCCGTCGACAAGATGGTGAAACTGGCCGCCAGGTATGGTCCCGGTGTCCTCAAGCGCTGTTACCAGGAAATCATTGATTTTTCCGAGGCCAAAACGAGGGAGCGCATCAGCTTGCTGCCTGAGGGCGAATACCAGGCCGCCGAGTACCTGGACTACGATAAAGCTTATCTATTGAAATGCACGCTGAAGGTGCGGCGCGAACACATGACCTTCGATTTCTCCGGGACGGAGCCCCAGGCCGGTTCCTACATCAACTCCGCCCTGGCCTGCACCGTCGCCAACGTGCACAATATCATCATTTGCCAGTTGCTTCCCGACGTCCCGGCCAATGAAGGATGCTT
The DNA here is from genome assembly GCA_016210565.1 of Chloroflexota bacterium. Taxonomy (GTDB): domain Bacteria; phylum Chloroflexota; class Dehalococcoidia; order JACQUA01; family JACQUA01; genus JACQUA01. Next base: position 8,017 of record JACQUA010000225.1, on the reverse strand, counting down.
CCGTGCAGTTGACATAATAGTCCCGGAGGGGACTGTTTTGAACAGCAAGCCCCCGGCCCCGTGCGGCGGCGCTTCGACCCTGGGCGGCTGGAAGGCGCAGGTCCTGGCCATCAAGGTACTAAGCCAGGCCATGGCCGGGTCTCCTCTGTCATGGAGGGCTAACGCGAGCTGGGGCTCCGGCTTCGTCATGCCCCGGATGTCCGGCCTCGGTCATGACGGGCGGCCCTACGTCCTTGGCCTGACCGAGTCCATGATGCAGGGGGGCGGCGCCAGGATGAACAAAGACGGCTTTGACGTCGCCAACATCGCCGGTTCCACCAACACCTCGATTCCCAACATCGAGGATACCGAGTCCCGCTATCCCTTTTTGTATTTGAAGCGAGGCATGAGCCAGGACTCCGGTGGCGCGGGTAAATACCGGGGTGGCCTCGCCGGGGAAGCCGTGGTGAAGCTCCACGATGCCGCAAGCGCCGAGTGCTCGCTGGGCTACACCGGCAGGGACTTCCCCGCCGACGGGTTCGCCGGCGGCAAGGGCGGCCTGCCCGCCCTGGTTAAACTCCAGAAGAACAGCGATGTTAATGCGCTGCTCAAGCAGACCGTCCCTGATTTCCATGACATTGCAGGTGAGGAAATAGCGTTCCCGCAGAGGAACCCGCCCTTTTCTCTATCTCCAGACGACGTCCTGTTCCTGCGATGCCAGGGGGGTGGCGGTGTGGGGGATCCGAAAGAAAGAGACCGGGACAGGGTGCAGGCAGATCTGGAGGAAGGGTACATCTCCGAGAACCAGGCCCGGAAGGAGTACGGGGCGCAGAAGGGAGCAGCGAGAGGTGAGAAGTAGCCGTAGCCGCACCCTTTACGGGTGCGCGATAACCGGACACGGGGCTTGCCAATCGCTCGATCATCTGTAGCCAGGGGTGTTAGCAACCGGTACCACAGGCCACCGTGCCTGTGAGCCCCCGGATATTCAGACGATGACTTATTGTGCCAATGAGCCTTAACGGAGTAAGAGTCGGAAGTCTGCTACCCGTCGTTAACACGTTAAGTCTGCCTTGTTCAAAACCCATGGCTCACAGGCACGGCGGCCTGTGGTACCGGGGCGCTCACGCCAGCATGATCCGGGCGTCCACCACCACGTAGCCTTTTCCGGCTTCGAAGACTTTCACCGGATTGAGGTCGAGCTCGGAGATCCGGGGTAAGTCCTCCACCATGGCCGAGACCCGTAAAAGCAAGTCCTCCAGGGCTTCGATGTCGGATGGAGGCGCGCCCCGCCAGCCCTCAAGGAGCTGAAAGGCCTTCACCGACCGTATCATCTCGGCAGCGTCCACATTCGTCAGGGGGTGAATGCGAAAGTTCACGTCTTTGAATAGCTCGGCCTGCACCCCGCCCATGCCGAACATCATCAGAGGCCCGAAAGCTGGGTCCTGGGTCACCCCCACGATGACCTCGACGCCGCCGCGGACCATGGGCTGCACGATGACTCCCGCGAACTCCTCCCCGGCCCCCGCGAGCCGCTCCCTGATACGCGAGAAGGCGTTACGCACCGCCTCCGGCGTTTGAAGGTCGAGGAAGACGCCTCCGGCTTCCGTCTTGTGCGTTATGGTCCGGGAGAAGAGCTTCACCGCCACCGGATATCCGGCCTCGCCGGCTATTTTCACGGCTTCGTCCTCAGTCGCGGCCGGCCTCAACGGTGCGGCGTTAATGCCATAGCAACGCAGCAACTCGACCACCGAAACGGCGTCCAGCCAGAGGGGTTGCTGCCCGCCGGCGGCGCTCGCCGCGCTAACAGTCCGGGAGGCGCAGCCGCGGTCGATGCCTTTCAGTTCGGGGATAACCCCCCGCGGCCGCCGCAGCCATCGCCCGTAGGTCCAGACGCTGGCCAGGGCGCTGGCGGTGGCCTCGGGAAAGTTGAACGCCGGAACATAACCCTGGTCCCTGGACCCGAGACCGGGTGGCGCGCCCCTGGTCCCGATGAATGACGCCAGTAGCGTCTTGCCCCTGGCGCGGTAAGCCGGGGACACCTCGCGAATGGCTGCGGCGACTGTTTCCGAGGCTGTGACCACCGGAGGGATGAAGATTACAATAATGATATCGAAGCCTTGGTCCTGGGCCAGTAGTTGAAGCGTCCGGCGGTAGTGGTCTCCGGTGGCTTCGGCGGTCATATCCACCGGGTTGGTGAGGTTTGATCCCGCGGGCAGGATGGGGCGCAGTTCCGCGGTTATCCCCTCCGGGACAGGAGGCAATTCCAGTCCGCGCGCCGCGCAGGCATCTGCCGTCAGAATGCCCGGTCCGCCCCCGTTGGTCACAATGGCCACGCGTTTGCCCTGGGGGATCGGCTGGTGCGACAGCAGGTTGGCCACGTCGAACAGTTGCTCCATGGTGTCAACCCTGATGATGCCGGCCTGGGTAAAAAGGGCCTCGGCGGCTACTTCGGTGGTCGCCAGGGCCCCGGTGTGGGAGGCGGCAGCCCGGGACCCGGCGGCGGTGCGCCCGCTCTTCAGCGCCACGATGGGTTTGACCCTGGCGATTCTCCTGGCCACGCGGGCAAACTTTCGGGGATCGCCAAAAGACTCCTGATAGAGAAGAATCACTTTGGTGGCCGGGTCATCTTCCCAGTACTGGAGGAGGTCCACCCCGGAGACGTCCGCCATGTTGCCGATGCTCACAAAGGTCGATAGGCCGATATTCAAACCCCTGGCGTATTCGAGTATCGCCAGTCCCAGGGCGCCGCTCTGGGTGCCGAAAGCGATATTGCCCTGGGCGGGAAACACCGCGGAAAAAGTCGCATTCATGTTTACGCCGGGATCGGTGTTGATGATGCCCATGCAGTTGGGACCCACGAGCCGCAAGCCATAGCTTCCATGAATGTCGTCCAGTCGCTTCTGCCGCGCCACCCCTTCAGGGCCGCTTTCCCCGAAACCGGACGAGATGACGATGGTGCTCCTGACGCCCTTGCGCCCGCACTGATCGGCCATCTCAGGCACCAGTTCCGCCGGTACGATGATGACCGCCAGGTCCACTTCATCCGGGACATCAAGAATCGATGGATAGGCTTTCACCGAAGCCACCGACGCGGCATTGGGGTTTACCGGATATACTACGCCGGCGAACTCCTGAAGGAGCAAATTGTGAAAGACCTTGTTGCCGATGCTTCCCGGCCGGCGCGAGGCGCCGACCACCGCAATCGACCGCGGCGCCAGCAGCGGCTTTAGAGACGTTACCGTCGCCAGTCTTTCCCGCTCCGCTGAAACCTCCTCCAGCGATGGGGTAGGTGAGATTGTCAGCGTGACGCGATAGACGTCTTCCTCCAAACGCTGGCGGAACTCAAAACCGCTGTCACGGAACACCTTCATCATCTCCTGGTTTTCGGCCATGACCTCAGCTTCGAAAACGCCGATGCCCTCCTGATGGGCTATGGCCGCCAACTGTTCCACGAGATGGGTCCCGATTCCCTTGCCCCGGTAGGCATCCTCCACCACGAAGGCGACCTCGGCGGCATCGCCTTTCGGCAGGCGGGAGTAGCGGCCGACGGCAACGATGTTCTCTTCAGTCCCGTCGCCGGTGGCGGCCACAATGGCGAAGGTGTTCTTGAAATCGAGGGAGGCAAACCGGCGGGCTTCGTCTCTGGATAAATTCACCAGGATGTGGTGAAAACGGAGATAGACGGCGCTGCGGCTGAGGCGGTAAAAGAGCCCGGCCAGTCTTTCTTCATCGTCCGCCCGCACCGTGCGCAGTCTCACCCTGGAGCCGTCTTTCAGGGTAACCAGCTTCTGGTAATCTTTCAGTTCTTTTCGGGCGTTGATTGCCATCAGGCTCTCCGTAGCGGCACGCTGCCGCGTGCCTTCCATGGGTCAGACTACCGGCTGGTGATGGAGGGCTCCTGGGTTCGCCGGACTTCCAACCCTCACAGGCGCGGCGGCCTGTGCTACCGGGTCAAATCTAGCACAGCGATTCGCCAATTTCAACAGGGATTTATCCAGGAATGTAGCTTTCTGTCAGGCGCATTCAACAAAAATGTCACAACTATTTAATCTTTCAAACTCCAATTTTATGACTAGTAAACGGGCCGCCTGATACGATGGCCCTAACGGGCACTGTGTAGAATTTGTAACATCCGAAAGGTATTCGTATGAGCAATGGCACCATGGCGGAAAAGCTCTTTCCATTCTTCCTGCGCAATCTGCCGGACGAGATGGAGGTGCTGGTGGACATGGCGACTGACTTGCGCTGGACCTGGTCGCACGCCGGCAATGAAGTCTGGAGAAGGCTGGACCCTGAAATCTGGGAACGGACCGGGAATCCCCTGTTGATAATGCAAAACGTGACCTTGGAGCGCTTCGAACAGCTCCAGGGAGACAAGGAATTCAAAAAAGAGATGGAACGCCTTGTCGAGGAACGAAAGGAATACTTCAAGCACCCGCGCTGGTACAGGGAGAATTTTCCCGAGGCCACCAATCCGGTGGTTTACATCAGCCCCGAGTTCGGGGTTGGGGAGGCGCTGCCGCTGTACGCCGGCGGCCTGGGCATACTGGCCGGGGACTATCTGAAGACCGCCAGCGACCTCGGGGTCCCCATGGTCGGCATCGGCCTTCTCTACCAGGAAGGCTATTTCCGGCAAATATTGAACGAAGAGGGCTGGCAGGTGGAGGCCTATCCCTACAACGACCCCACCGGACTGCCGATCCGTCCGGCGCTCGACCTCTCCGGGGGCTGGCTGCGGGTGACCCTGGACCTCCCCGGACGCAAGTTGTTCTTGCGGGTCTGGGAAGTAACCGTTGGCGCGGTAACACTGTATCTTCTGGACAGCAACGATGCGCTGAACAGCCCCAGCGACCGGGGCATCACCAGCAAGCTCTACGACGAAAGGCTGGAAATCCGGCTGGTGCAGGAAATGGCCCTCGGCATCGGTGGCTGGCGCATCGTCGATGCCCTGGGGCTAAATGCCGAAGTGTGTCACTTCAATGAAGGGCACGCGGCCTTTGTGGTACTGGAGCGGGCGAGGGCCTTCATGAAGGAGCGCGAGCTGTCTTTTCCCGTGTCGCTCTGCGCCACCCGCGCCGGCAATGTCTTCACCACGCACACGCCGGTGGCGGCAGGGTTCATAACCTTCCCGCCGGCCTTGATGGCCCGCTACTTCCGGAAGTACAGCGAGTCCCTGGGGATCTCCATGGTAGAGCTGCTCGCCCTGGGGCGGCTTCACTGGGGCGATGCGGAAGAGCCGTTCAGCATGGCCCTGCTGGCGGCCCGGGGCAGCATCAACATCAACGGCGTCAGCCGGCTTCATGGTGAAGTCAGCCGGCGCATTTTTCAGCCGCTCTTCCCGCGCTGGCCGGAGCACGAGGTGCCGGTCTGCCACATTACCAACGGCGTCCATGTCCCATCCTGGGACTCTGACGAGGCGGACAAGCTCTGGACCCAGGCCAGGGGTGAGACCTGCTGGCTGGACCCGGTTGAGGACCTGACCAGCGCCGTACAGCAGTTGGGTGACCGGGAAATATGGGAGTTCCGCGGCCGGGGCCGGCGGGCGCTGGTGGACTACGTACGCCGCCGGCTGTTTCGCCAACTGCAACAATACGGATTGGATCCCGAGATAGCCGAAGAAGCTCAGCATGCCCTGGACCTGAATGCCCTTACCCTTGGCTTTGCCCGCCGGTTCACTGCCTACAAACGTCCCAACTTGATATTGCATGACGCTTCCCGCTTGCTCAAAATCCTCACCAATCGGGAGCGGCCCGTTCAACTCGTGGTTGCCGGCAAAGCCCACCCCCAGGATGAGCAGGGCAAAAAGATAATTCAGCAGCTCATGCGTTTCGCCAACCAGTCGGAAATCTGTCGCCGCCACGTGGTCTTTCTCGACGACTACGACATGGCCCTGGCCAAGCATCTGGTGCAGGGCATAGATGTGTGGATCAACACCCCCCGGCGACCCTGGGAGGCCTGCGGCACCAGCGGCATGAAGGTGCTGGTCAATGGGGGTCTCAACTTTTCCGAACTGGACGGATGGTGGGCGGAGGCCTACACGCCCGAGGTGGGCTGGGCCCTCGGCGATGGACGGGAACACATTAGCCCGGAATGGGATGCGCTGGAAGCCGAGCATCTCTACGAAGTGCTCGAAAAGGAGATTATCCCCGAATTCTACGAAGGGGATTCCCAGGGGATTCCCCGGCGGTGGGTCCAGCGCGTCCGCGCCAGCATGGCCGAGTTAACGCCGCGGTTCAGCACCACGCGGATGCTTCATGAGTATGTCAAGAGGGTCTACCAGCCCGCCACGGCCAGATTTCGCCAACGGACCGCCAACCATGCCGGCCTGGCCAGGGAACTGACCGACTGGCTGAATGCCACCGACCACTACTGGGGGCAAATCCACTTCGGCCAGTTGCAGGTGGAGCGAAAGGACGGTGCCCTGGACTTTACCGTCGCCGTCTATCTCGGTGAGATGGATAGCGGGTACGTGAGGGTGGAGGCTTACGCCGATCCGCTGGACGGACAGCCAGCCGTGGTGCAAGCTCTCGAAAAGGTTGAACAGTTGCAGGGAGTGTTGAACGGTTTCCTGTTCCGCGGGAGCGTCAAGACCGAACGCCCCCAGGAACACTTCTCTCTCCGTATCATCCCCGCGCACCCCGAAGCGCAGGCGCCCCTGGAAAACAACAATATCCTGTGGCACCGGTGAGACAAATGACGAATGACGAAATTCGAATGACGAATCAATGACGAATGACTAAGCCCGAATAATGAATGAATCACCAATGGTGAACCGACGGCTTGGTTGCGTAAAAAGGCGTCACGACGGACACACCCGTTTTGAACATTTAAGTTTTGAGCATTAATTCGTCATTCGAATTTCGTCATTCGTCATTCTGGGGTCAGTTCGGAAGGGAACAAAAACATGTTCAAGAGTGGCATTCCCATCGGCAAGGCTTTCGGCATTTCTTTGCGGCTGCACTTTAGCTGGTTTATCGTCTTTGCCCTGGTTACCTTTTCGCTGGCGGGGAGCTATTTTCCGGTCACCTACCCGGGCTGGAGCAGGGCCACTTCGATAGTCGTAGGACTGGTCACCAGCCTGCTGTTTTTCGGGTCGGTGCTGGCGCACGAGCTGGCGCACAGTTTGGTCGCTCAGGCAGCGGGGCTGCCTATTCAATCCATAACCCTTTTCATTTTTGGAGGCGTATCGGAGATAAGCGAAGAACCGAAACAACCGGGGGTGGAGTTCCGTATGGCCCTGGCGGGCCCCCTTACCAGCTTCGCCCTGGGAGGCCTATTCTTCGGAATCCGCGCGCTTGAGTGGATGCCCCAGGAGGTGGTAGCCGCGGCCTTCTGGCTGGGCTGGATAAACCTGTCCCTCGGCATATTCAACCTCATTCCGGGCTTTCCGCTGGATGGCGGCCGCGTGCTCCGTTCCATCCTCTGGTCGCGCAGCAATAGCCTGCGCAGCGCCACCAGAACGGCTTCCAACGTCGGCAGGGCCGTGGGCTACATCTTCATTTTCGTGGGAGTGATCTTCGTTTTCACGGGAAACTGGTTCAGCGGCCTCTGGCTCGCTTTCATCGGCTGGTTCCTCGAAAACGCCGCCGTTGGCAGCTACCGGCAACTTGCCCTCCAGGATATGCTCCGAGGGCACACCGTCAAAGAGGCGATGGTCCGGGAGTTCCCGGCGGTCCCACCGGACATGACCGTTGAGGAACTGGTCGGCAGCAGGATTCTAACCACCGGGCGCCGCTATTTTCCGGTGGTGTCTGATGACCATTTTGTGGGGATGGTCAGCCTGCGTGGCGTCCGGTCGGTCCCCAGAGAACTGTGGCGCACCAGGACGGTCCGGGAAATCATGACCCCCGCCGACGCCGTGAAAGGGGTGCGGGAACGGGACGATCTGAGCAATGTGCTGAAGCTCCTGGCGGAAGAAGATGTAAGCCTGGTGCCCGTGACGGCGGATGGGCACATCGTGGGGGTGGTGGCCCGGGAGAACCTCCTCTCTTTCATCAGTGTCCGCGCCGAACTGGGGATGTAGGGGGAGTAGGGGGAG
>JACQUA010000224.1 GCA_016210565.1 Chloroflexota bacterium | reverse complement strand
CACCCTGAGCGCAGTCGAAGGGTCTTTCGTCCGGCGCCCCACCTCGAAAGATTCTTCGACTACGCTCGCTACGCTCGCTTCGCTCAGAATGACATTTTCATCGTTCATTGTCCCGACTCGTCGGGATGGCCGATTGTTTGGGAGATCAATCTCATAAACCACTCTGAGGCCACCGACCCTGTATCCGTACTTTCCCGCCATCCCTTCCATCGTTTGATGTTTCGTCCGTGCGCAGGTTCAGACTCCAGGTTGGCGAAAGACTTATCGAGCCTGCGGGCCGTAACGGTGGGCACTTTCTGGTAATACTTGAGAGCTTCCCTGGATAGGGCGATCTTAAACTTCGGTTCGTTTGACATCGCGCCACCAGACGAAATCTCCCTTGCGTATCTGCCGTTCCCCTCTGCGCAGGATGGCAAGCTCGCTGTCAGTGAAACCTTCTTCCTGGTCGCGAAGCCACTCCGCAAACCTTAGAAGTATGCGACTTTCATCGTCGGAAAGCTCTCCAACAACTTTTCTTAGCTCTTGCTTAACTGCACTCACAGAAAACCTCGACGTAGCCCTGCCACATTGCGGGGAGCGCAATCGGACCCTGTTATCGGCCTTCGGGCATTGTGTACGGCGTTCTATGAGGGTCTTAACCCCCATTTCCTTGCCGGGTAGTTTCCCGAGTTCTGCCAGTGGAATGGCCCAATCTGCTTAGTCTATGATAGCGGTTTTTCGATTCGGCTTCAAACGGGAAATTCTTACGGTAGGCCGTTCGTGTGTCTTTGGCCGGACTCTGTTCTCCCTGGCCAATGGTTTCTTGCCCTTCTTCTGCGGACGGGCCTCTTTCGCGCATTCTGACGCCACGCTGTCTCAGAACCGGTAGAACGGGCATCTTGCCCGTTCGCTCACTGACGGGCGTCAGAGCGAGCGAATGGTTGGATGAACTGACGGGTTTGGTTTCGTTCACGTCAAACTCCGCGGCCGGTACTGGATCGCCTCGGCCAGAGCTTGCCCTGAGCCTGCCGAAGGGTGGGAGGCCTGGATCTGGTCTGCGCCGGAAAGAATTTGCCCCGGGCCTCCCGAAGGAGCTTGCCCTGAGCCTGTCGAAGGAGCTTGCCCTGAGCCTGTCGAAGGGTCGGCGATGGTGAGGGAGACCCGTTCGGCAGGCTCAGGGCATGGATCGAGGACACGGTGGAAGGCGCGGGCGGAGAGGGACATTCGCTTCATGGCGCGGGCAGAAGGCCATCCCGGGATTACAGGCTGCAGAGCGGGACTGACCGGAGCCGGCGCCTATGCCCGGCGCCCGTGTTGTTGGATAATCCCTAGGAATTCTGAGGGAGAGACGACCCTTATTCCCCTGTATGCCTTGAGTTTCTTCAGATGGGAATCCCCGCTGACAATATAGTCTGCCTTCTTTTCAACGGCTGCGATCACGAACCTGTCGTCCGCCGGGTCATCTTTAATCACCCTCAGATTCAGCTTTCCTGCTGCGATAACCGAATCATGCGCCATGCTCGTGAGAAGCCTCCTCGCCTCCCTGTCCGTCATCCACCTGTTCTCTTTGATCTTTGGATAGAAAAGGACCCGGCCCAGTTCATCAAGGATTTGGGGCGAAGTCACCAGCTCGAATTTCCTCTTCTGCCATGCCCTCAGGATCTTGTGTGGAGTGCTTCCCCTGCTAAGGACCGCGCTGACTACGACGCTGGTGTCGAGGACCGCCCTGGTCACGGACTATTTTCGAACCTCTCGGACTGCCTCATTGATCAAGGCTCTAATTCGTCGCGGGCTTTCGGCTTGCGTCCTGCACTGGACGCGGTCCACTATTTCGAGGAATTCTTCCCTGCTTCCTCTTCTTGCCTTCAGCCACTGCCGATAAGTAGCAAAAGGAACAAAGGCCGCAACCGGCTTGCCGTCTTCCTTGATCACATACTCTTCCTGGCGGTCTCTCACCCCGCTGAGTATCTGTTTCCAATCGAGGATTTCGGTCGCGTTGATCGGGCGGGGCTTCCTTGTTAAGGATTTAGTTGTTGGCTTATTCGCTGGCATAGCTCCTACCTCGCGTTTCCAATATAGGCGAAAACACAGGGGATGTCAAGGGCCGTTTGGTGTTTCGGTCGCGCAAGCATTGACATTGCTGTTTTTTCGTGGCTATAATGCTTCCGGTTCTGCAGCAGGCAAAGACCACGTTATGAGCCGCCGAGGGAACAGTCACGGGTAATACACGAATCCAGAGATCACAGGGCATTGTGGCCTGGCCGGAGGGTGAGCGACCGCGGGAGCGGTTGCTGCAGCACGGGGCGCAGTCGTTGACCGACGCGGAACTCGTGGCAATCCTTCTCCGGGTGGGAGTCCGGGGCACAAGCGCCGTTGAACTGGCGCGGCAGATTCTCGATAAATTCGGTTCACTCCGGGGCGTGGCAGAGGCGCCGCTTTCGGCGCTTCTCGACGTGAAGGGATTGAAGGGCGCCAAGGCTTCGCAGTTGGCCGCTGCCATGGAGGTTTGCCCGGCGCATTGCCTTACCCGACAGCCGCGAGCGTGTGACGCTGAAGAGCACCCGCGAGGCGGTAGATTATTTGCGCTCCAGGCTGCAGGGACTTTCCGAAGAGCATTTCCGGGCGCTATTTTTGAACCGGCGCGGCGCGTTGCTTGAAGATGCCCTGCTGGCCGTCGGCGCTGTTGACCAGGCCCGGCCGCCGATCAGGTTAATTGTCGCTCGGGTCTTGCAGGCGAACGCCAGCGCGGTGATTCTGGCCCACAACCACCCGTCAGGCGCCGCAGAGGCCAGCGAATCGGACAGGTTGTTCACGGAGGATGTTCTGGCGGCGTTGAAGCCCATCGGCGTGAGGGTGCTGGACCATGTCGTCATCGGCGGGGATGCCGCCTTCAGCTTTGCGGACAGCGGCATGATGGCTGAGCTCGCGCTGGCGGCGACAAGCAGATAAGAATCAGGGCTCAGGAGGTCTTGTGACAGAGAAACCGGCAGAATATGACGGGCGGCTTGTCGAGAACATGATCCGCACCGTCCGCGGCCAAAAGGTGATCCTGGACCGCAATCTGGCGGAGCTTTATGGGGTTGAGACCAAGATGCTCAATCGGGCGGTGAAGAGGAACGTGCACCGGTTCCCACTCGATTTTGCCTTCCAATTGACCGCCGAAGAAGACAGCGCTTTGAGGTGCCATTTTGGCACCTCAAAAGGCAGAGGTGGCCGCCGCTATCTGCCCCATGTCTTCACCGAACATGGGGCGATCATGGCGGCAAACGTGCTGCAGAGCAGGCAGGCAATCGAGATGAGCATCTTCGTGGCTGAATCGTTAATCCGCACTTGTGGCAATTGCTGAGGTCAGGTCTTTTGCGAAAGCCGATGGCAGAACATCCGGGGCAAGTGTTTGTAATGAACCATTCACCCGTGGAACGGGACGGCAGAAAGGTCCCAAATACATTGCGCAGGGTCGCCGAACACTTCTCCACTTCCGCCTGGAAGTTCCTATTCGGGCTTCTATCCAAATAGTAAGTGAGGATTTCTGATAAGTTGCGAAAATCGTATCCGTCCTTCTGGCAGTCCAGTCGGAGAAGTCTCAGGCCCATAAGCTCTTGCGTGACTCCAACCATCAGATCGAGAATGACCAGAACCTTGAATATGTCTTCGAATCCGACTTTGGCCGGCTGAACATTGAGTCTGAGCAGTTTGGTCGTCCTCGTCTCAGGATTGACGCATTCCTCGAATTTCTGATCACCATATCCTTCTAGGAGCCGTTGTTTGAGACTTGACATCGCCCACTTTTCGTCATAGGAGACTGTTACTTCGTAAAGGTGGTTGTGGGCGATGACATCCCTCAAGACAAATATCTCGGTCAGCCACTGCTTAAACGTGTTGCGGGGGAAAGCGGTGTTCCGCCTTGCCAGAACGGTGCACAAATCATCGGTCGCGCTCCTTCCAACGTTGAACTTCTCACTGTAGCATAGCCAATTCCGGTACGATTCGATGCCGATGGTTGTGAGCACAATGGCCGCTGATGCGTGGCTGTGCTCCCAGGTGCTGGTTTGAAAACGTCTTTTCGAAAAGTCCAGTTTCTGGTAGGCGTCAAAGGATTTGGCAAGCAGGTCCCATATGATGAAGTCTACGTAGTGCGCACCCACGACTGTTATGGTCTTCTGAGTGCCGGGCCTGTGGGCCATTGTCCGCGACTCCTTCTAATTGGATTCGTCAACGCGCTCAGATTGCGATCCGGCCTGCCCCGCCTCACAGTCCGTGCCGCGACTCCGAGCGCGGTCGCGAGGGCTACACAGCTAGGTCGAATGGCAGGTCGCCGATATCCCGCAAACGGTGGCCCTGAATCAAGGTTTGCAGGACATCGTGCTGGTCATGGTTCTTGAGGGTAACAACCGCCGCTTCAAGCTCGGTCAGGGCGAAATGGTAGACGCAATCCAGGTCGCCGGTACCCAGGGCCAGCGCAGCAATTCTGGTGGGCAGCGGCTCAGCGGTCACGGCCACAATGTGGGGCAAGTTGCCCTTCCGGTGCCTGATCAGGTTGAGAGCCTCGGTTCTCGTATTCTGTGACCGGTCGCTGCGAATGGTCCACTTGCACGAAATGCTGGCGTGCAATATCTCCCTTTTTTGATTCCTGGCCCTCAAGGGAGTCAGCGTGGCTATCTCCTCGTCTTCGCCTATCAACCCGGATCGTGAGTTTATTTCCTCTTCCGACACCGGGGTGCGCCCTATCAGAACATCAGGCTTGACGATGTAGTCGCCCCTGAGGGCAGAATTTAGCGCAGCATCCTTCTTTAATACCGAGTCGATATAAGCCAGATGCTCGTACTGGTTGAATGAACTGATCGGCTTCCGCACGGAGTAGTTCCACGTTCCTCCTCGCAGGTGTTTCAGTTGCTCGAAAGCCCTTTGCAGGAAATCCCTTGTGATCGATTCAAATTTGTTTCCGGCAGCTTGGTCGCTTATTTTGCCTTTGGCCACCTTGTGGTCCAGCAGGTTTACTATTTCCAAAGCAATCTGGACGCTGGAACGATTTGAAGCATCGGCGAAGTTTGGATAAGTTACAGAATTCTTGTCGGTTCCGAGGCGGACTATTTCCCGACAGATATCCTTGTGATAGTCCGTTCTGATCTGACGGATCAACATGGCTTGTAGAATCCAATCACGTGTTCCTGGAGCATCCTCTGTTGGACGACGGAATTCAGATCGACCTGATTGCCAATAGGCATCATTCGGCGGTTCCGGTCTATGTTCCTCTTGTTAACTCCCGGCACCATGAAACCGAGTGACTGCCCGATTTCAGCCAGACACTCTGCCGTGTAAGAGCTCTTGCCCCTGAAAATGGAGTTTCCCACCACAACAATGGCGGCTTTCCCCGGCCTGAGGACCCTGAACATCTCACCGATAACCAGTTTTATTTCGCAGAAGTAGGAATGCAGGATCTTCCCCTTGCTTTGATCCACCCCGGCGATCTCCGATACTACCGCCTCAGAAAAAGGGGGAAGGGGGTCCACGGACCGCTTGATTCTTTCATTACCTATGTACTCGGTTCTCTGTTTGGCGAGTTCCTCGATGGAATGACCGAGCCAGACGAGGGAGAATTTGTGAGCCCGCATGTAGTCTATGGCGTTGGAGGCGTAAGGCGGCGACGTCACTATGAGATCAACGGATTCGTCGCGAAGAGGCAGACTTTGAGAGTAACCGTAATGGACTTGAGCGTCAGCCCCTTTGCCCACCGGCGGGCGCATGCGCATGGCTCTCAGGTTGGTGCCAAACCTCTTCTCGAAATCGCTGACGGCGGACCGAAGACGCTTGCCTTTGTTTGCTTTCCCCGCCCCCGAGCCCTCAAGAACCGGCGTGACTTTGTGGGGGCGCGTATGGCCCAAGTCCATGGCCAGGGATACGCCGCCCGATTTGGTTATTATGATTGAAGAAAACGTGAGCTCAAGGAACTCTTTTACGCTGAGATCGCATATCCGGTCTATTTCCTGCGCGATGGCAACCAGTTCAAGTTGAGTCTGAGGCAGAAACCAATAATCAACGAAGGCTTTTGTCTTTGCGTCCCACCGGCCCTCCAGGTCGTGTTGAAGCTTGTTGGGTTCACTGGCAAGCGCTGCCCTGGCCCTGGACACGACGGACGAACCCCGATCCGATAGCTGCTCCGGGTCAGGGGACGAAGTCTTGACTCGCGAGATGAGCAGGGCCAGGGGATCGATGTCGAAGCCGATTGCCCGCCTGTCGTTCAGGAACGCCTCCAGCACGGTCGTTCCCGAACCCAGCATCGGGTCCAGGACAGTGTCCAGAGGCGCGGTCAGTCCTAGAATGAAGGCCCTGGGGAGTTCGGGCGGGAACTTGGCGGGAAACGAGTGGAAATTGTGCAGGGCGTTGTTTGCCGACTTGCAGGCGAAATCCAGGTTGCCCGACAGGAGATTGGCCAACGTCTGGAGGTATTTCGCATCGGTTTGAGCGGTAACTATTTGTTCCTCCGATGAGCACCTAAAGTGATTCTATACCAAAGAAACGAGATAGTCCAGTTCTTTTTTGGGTGGTTTCGCAGATATTTCTGCGGAGATATTAGCACATGTGTTCTATTTTTGCAAGGCCTGCGGGAGAGTTTCAGGACGCGGTTGAAGGCCGGGGTGGAGAGGGACATTGGCTTGATGGCGGTGCGCAGGAGGCTCTGGCTTGCGGCGTCCGTCGAACAGAACTGCCGCACTTCCACCGGAGTCATCTCGTTGTTGCAGGTGAGCGGGGTCTGGCCCGGGGAAACCATCACAGCCCGCCACACTCATGTTTTGTTTTCGCTGTGGTCGGCTCGCCTCAGGAGTTCGTAGAACTGGGCCGGGGTTAGAAACTTCACTCCCCGGTATTTGCCTATCCCTGTAAGATGGGCATCGCCGGAGACAACATAGTCTGCCCCCTGTTCCACGGCGGCCGCGACGAACTTGTCATCGCCCGGATCGTCTTCCACGACTTCCATAGGGAACGTGCCGGAAGCGCGGACTGCGGAATTCGCCAGGCTCAGAATGAACCCTCTTACCTCCTTGTCGGTCATCCACCTCTTCTGTCTGATCCTGGGGTAGAAAAGCACCCTCGTCAGTTCGCGCAGGATCTCCCCCGAAACGATCACCTCGAATCTGCCTTCTGTGGAGGCATTCAGGATTTCGTGGGGGATGCTGCCTCTGACCAGGAGTGCGCTGATGATGACGTTGGTATCGAGGACGACCCTCATCACCTCGCCGTTCTGCTCTCTCTGATTGCCTCCTCGATCAACGATTCGATTTCGTCAACGTTTTCGCCCCTGGTTCTATCCTGGACCCGCTCGATGATGCCGAGCAACTCTTGTCGGGCGTCTTTCTTCGGCTGTCTGAGCAGTTCGTAAGAAGCAAGAGAGATAATGGCCGCCAGCGGTTCCCCTCCCTCTTTGACAATATATTCTTGTTCTTCCTCCTTTACCTTCTTGAGGAACTCTTTCCAATCTGAGATTTGAGCTAAGTCAACTGAGCTTGCCATTTCCCTCTCCCGATGGGCGTGACGGATCATCATGCGGGGTCTTCTGCCCGCAACAACTTCCTCTAATGTAAGGGAATGCCGTGGCAATGTCAAGAAGGTATCAAGCCGGTCTCGTTCTGGTTCAGCAGCAGACAAAAGGGCACATTATGAGCCGTCGAGGGAACAGCCACGGGTAATAGACGGGTTCCGCATTCAAGAGGCATTGTCGCTTGGCCGGAGTGCGAGCGGCCGCGGGAGCGGTTGCTACAGCACGGGGCGCAGTCGTTGACCGACGCGGAATTCGTGGCAATCCTTCTCCGTGTGGGAGTTCGGGGCACAAGCGCGGTCGAACTGGCGCGGCAAATTCTCGATAAATTCGGTTCACCCCTGCCCGTGAACGGGGTCAGCGTGCGCGGGTGATGACCCGGCGTTCTATGACCGAGCTGGCCCCGAAAGGCTTAGAGTTTGACCGCAACATACTCGGCCCTAGAGCTTGGTTCCGGCACCGGCAGTTTGTCCTCGATGAGACCCTGCACATGAAACTCTATCGCTTCGCGCATGTTTCGTGCCACTTCTTCCGGAGTGTCGCCCACGGCCACACATCCCGGAATATCTGGAGAGTAAGCGGAGTAGTTTCCATCTGCCTTTTCAACGACAATTAGATATTTACGTGTCATTGTTTGTGCCCCCTGATTTGCGCCTGTTTGAAGATGCTCTGCAAACTCCCCGCTGCGATGTCCTTGCCAGGGTTCCCCGGAACAGTGACGGGGCCCGGTTTCACCGAATGCTTGTACTGCCGATGGCTCCCCTTTGTCCGGGCAACATACCAGCCATCGGCCTCGAGTGTAGCTATGATATCGCGCACCTTCATTATAGCGCAAGCCCCGCAGCGGTTCTCACACCAGACTCCGCGGCCTATACTGGATCGCTTTCGCCAAGTGGGTGGACTGGATCTGGTCGGCGCCGGCCAGAGCTTGCCCTGAGCCTGTCGAAGGAGCTTGCCCTGAGCCTGCCGAAGGGTCGGCGATGGTGCGGGAGACCCGTTCGGTGCTCAGGGCATGGCTTGAGGACGCGGTGGAAGGCGCGGGCGGATAGGGACATCTGCTTCATGGCGGTGCGCAGGAAGCTCTGACTGGCGGCGTCGGTCGCACAGAACTGCCGCACTTCCACCGGCGTCATCTCGTTGTTGCAGGTGAGCTGGGTGCCGGCAAAACGCTGGCGTTGGACTTCGCGGGCCTTCTCCACCCTGGCCTGCACCGCCTTCCCTTTCTCCCCGATCCGGTGATCCGCCAGCTTTTCGTAGTCCACCCGCGGCACGTCGACAAAGATGTCGATCCGGTCCAGCAGGGGCCCGCTGATCCGCTTCTCGCACTTAGAGGCCATCATGGGCGTGTCTCGACATTTGACGAGCCCTTCGTTTGTCATCAAACTGCCTGCAGATTCTCAAGTTCAATCTTTGGCTTTCGTCCCTTACCCGCCGCTAGAAACGTTGAGGCGTCCAGGATCTCAATTCCCCAGATTTCTTCCTTCGGTCCAAAATCTACGGCGATATCTTCGCTCAGCCTGACGGTTGTTACCCCGCCCTTGCCTTTCTTGAAATAGATGTACGCCGCGTCAACCTTTGGATCGTAGGTGATTCTCATTTCGTGCTGACACCATTACTTCTGCTAGCTGCCGGCCAGAGCAGGCTCCCAGGCCAGGTCCTTCAGAGTGACCGACCGCAATTGCTCTTTCCCCAGGCGCTCCCCGGCGTCAAGAATCTCCAGACCCACGATGTGGCCCTGGCCGTCCAGCAAGGCCGTGACCCCTTCCTCAATGTCAGTGGAGTCCTCGGCAGGCACTCGCCGCAACTCTATGTACAAGACGTCCGCTTCGCTGTCGTATGTGATTAGCATGTGACCTCCTACCAGGGCTTCTTTCTTGGTGTGACCGTGACAATCTCCAGGTGGTCAGCCTCTTCTCGGTAAGTGACTCGCAAGAAACGGTCGCCGAACTGCTTCACGGCGTTCAGCCTCCCCTTGTCGGTCGGCAGAACTCCATCAGGCTCCGACACTGTTGATTGTACGTCTTCAACCTTGCCGTTACTGCAAAAAGGTCAAAAAGCTGAATTTTGCGCCCATTGTTGAATCTGATTTTCTCGCCATTCTAGGTGAAAAATGAGTTTTTGCAGTAACGCCAACCTTGATTTTCCAGAATACCACAGTCCGCCGGGCATGTCTACCGAAACGCAACGGCTTCATGCCCTATACCAGGCTCCTCGGCCTATACTGTATCGCCTCGGCCAGGCGGTTGGACTGGATTTGCTGGTCACATGCTAAAGCAGATACGCTCGGTCACCACCACATTGCAAAATCAGTTACTCTGAAATTTTTGTCCGCGAATCGCTCAGATTTCTTCGCCCTTTCTCTGTTGGGCTTTGGTATTTGGTTGTACGAATCATCGGAATTGAGGAGCATTTCTAGTCTTAGGGTTCCTGGCGCGACAGGACTTGGGACTATGACAGAAAGACGCGGCAATACTGATGTTGGCAGAGGATTGACGACTCCCCGAGTTTCTACAACATAATAGATACTGTCTGGATACTTGCCTTCTAATTCTTTGTAGAACGAGACATCTTTCCGGTAGTCTTCGAGTTGGCCATTGAAACGCGCTATGTAATTGTTAAATCTGTCTATTTTACGATTAAATAGCCCCACAAATAGAATATTTCGCGAGTTGGTGTTGTCATCCATGTAGCGTCTGATTTCCTCAATCGTCTCTTGAATACTGTCAAGCCTTGACCTGTTCCGTTTTACCACATCTGCGTACTCGTCGAGATAGATGCCGAAGTCGTAGAAATCGTAAACTTTAGACAGATAACTTTCATACCACGAGTAGTCGCCGGAGTCAACAAATTTGGCGGCTATGAAGCCGATCTTGTTCCCTGGTTTCAAGAAGACGGATTGAATCAATTCAGACCTGTCAAATGACGACTTGGCGTTGATCGTCTGCGGAATGATATCCACAAACACAACTCCTCTGTCGGTTGTCTCGACCGCAACGCAGGCGAAAAACGGTTTGGATCCTTGAGCATTTACTCCAACCAAAGCACTCTTGATTCCTTGGTCTTCGAGTCTGTTGTGCAACACTACGTTGCTGGCCAATCCCGATGAATTCTGTTTGGTGTAGGGGATGATTTCGCTCAAGAGAGATTCGGCCACACGGAGAAGGTCGTTCCACCGTGTCGGTTTGGCGAAATCCTGATTCGTCAAGACCACCTTCTGGCCCGTGTCCGACACATAAGGCGGATCGAGAGAGTTAGTTAGGAGTGTAGGCACGGGCGCACCGCGGTTCGTGGAAGTGGTTGACAAAGTTGCGCCTGCGCGCTGAAGCGGCGTTGGCGACAACGATCTTGTGGTAGGGGACAGTCCTGGTTTTGCGGGAACCACAGCAGACGGAGAATAATTCACACTTGCAGGCTGGGGTGAAGGTGTCGGTGGTGAGGAACCGCTTCCATGCGAACCACCGAACAATCCGTATCCAACGAACCCATAAAGTGCAAATATGCCGACGAAAAGCGACAGAAGGCCAAAACGAAAGCCGGCTTGCCTGGCTGGTGCCACTCCGGGGTATTTCCTGTCCAGCTCATCTTTGAGGTGAATCGCTTTCTCGTCGACACCGCCGTCAGCCTCTAAACCTAGCAGAGCGTGAAGCGCCGCCTTGGCCTGATCAATTCTTCCCAATCCAATGCTAGCCTGGACAAGGCCGGCCAACAATGGTTTGTTATTCTCGGCGGGCATCTTCCCGCCTCTGAAGTTGTCGATTAACGCGCCAATAGTCCAGAAGAATCCCCACATGCTCCACCACCCGAATAGCAGTGATATAACAGCCCATCCGGTCGATTTTCTGGTGCGACAACTATGGCAGAATATCCCAGACTGTCCAAATCTCTTGAAAGATGCCACGATAATGCTAACGACGTAAGGAAACGCGGCAACTCGCAAAGTGTGGTCAAACCTGCCGCAGCCCTGGCACTTTACCTCTCTCATAAAAGATTCTGCGGCCACAAGGGCGTCGATGTCGATCTCGTGCCCTTTGGCAGCGGATTGCGCGTCTTCCCGGGCGATGTTTGCCGCAGCTTGGGGAACAGAGTGCAGGTATTTGATCTTTAGCGCTCGGACCAATTCGTGCGGAGGGTCTTGCCACCTTTGCGATACCCAGCCCCAGAGGTCGGCCCAGACCTTGTCTTCGACTCTGGCGTACGTCGCTTCACCGATGCTCTGCTTGATCTGCAGCATCTTGGCCCGAGAGTCATTGTACAACCGGCGGGTCAGCGGGGCATTCAGCGTGGCGAACGCATCATCGATTATAGACGCATCTTCAGTGCCGGCGCCAGGCATCCTCTTCAACGCCGAATATCGTTTAGCGAGCTCCAAGGCTGTGAAGTCGTCACCGGTGAAACCGAATATTTCCCATAACTTGCCCCGGACCCAAAGGTCGCGGATGTCTTGGCCTGGCCAGGACTGCTTATCTTTCACCGTAGAATCTCCAGCATACGCCTCGCATACGGTACAACTCCTCTTCGCTTATGATTTGCTGCCCGTAGGAACAATCAGCCAGTGCCCCCAGCGCAGTCGCCGTAGCTGAAGCCACAGTATGGTCATTAGACGTTAACTCCAACCGGTGTGCCCACTGATTAAGTTGCTGCCAGAATTGCGTGCATGGCGAGCAGTTGCGGCTGACGTTCAGCAACTTGTTTGCTTCATTAATCAGTTCGTCTGGAGTGGTGGGAGCGTTACTGGCCAGGAGCGGCAACACAATTCCATTCAGTACTTCCGCCGCGCGAGCAGACAATAAGCCCCGACTTAGCGCAACCTGCCTCCGCCCTTCAAAATAGCCAGCTTTGGCGGCGAGGCTGATTTCCTCATCATTTAGATGTCCCTCGGCATCGACATCTATGTTGTCGCAGTTCTTCAGGTCCAACTCGGACACTTCAAGCAATTCGCCAGCCCGTCTCTCGGCTTCACTCACCGCTCCCACCTGGGCTACGAACCGTCTTACCAGAGGTTCCCGCGCCAGCCCGAGTAATTGCCGCAAATCCTTGGCGGCCGTGATATACCACCTGTATGAATCCTCGAGTGCTTTGCCCAGAATGGTATTGTTGTGTACCGGGGGGAAATCAATACTCCCTGGCAGCCCGCATCCCTCTACGCTAATCTTGTCACCCCCAGACCCGCCCTCGCTCCATTTTAGATTCACTTTGAGTTTCCCTTCTTGAGGCACATTAACGATATGGCTGCGCATGCTCCATTCCCTCTCGGACTGACCCTTTTGACTGAGTATCCACAACAAGTTTGAACCTGGAGTCATGGGTATGCTGGCAGCCTGACTGGTGCCTTTTGCCCGGTCATAGGGGGTTCCGACCCCTATTACAGGGGTTACGCCGGACTCATGAAAAATGCTCAGGGTATATGGAACACTGTTGGTCACCTCTATTCCTTTGACCTGAGACAGGGCGGCGCCCTGCGCGACGGCCTCCTTGATGAGCCTGTCTGCGCGATCAATGTTATTGATTTGGGTGATCACTTTTGCATTGGCTTTGAAGATGTCTTTCAGCACCTGGTGTAAGCGACTCACACGGCACGGCCCGCCTACGAGAATCAGCCAGTCAATTTCATTGATTACCTTGGGAACGATAGCTGGATTTCCCCCGGCAGCGCTGAGCAATGCTCTTTCGACCACTGGCCTGATCCCTTTACGATAAGTGCTCTCCTCATAACCGCTGATTATAGGCTCCACAATGTCGGAAAGCGTCTTTTCGTCTAAAGGGACATTGATTCGTTTTGACCCTCCGCCTACTACTGATAACCCAATACTGACGCCGCTGTTGCCATCACGAGACGCCACAATCTTAGCTTCCTCTATTTTGCCCATGAGACGGTTGCGGTGGTCAGCCTCCAATTCATAGAAGATATCTTCGAGCTTTGGCAAACCGGCGTCGTTCTTGAATAGATATTCCAGGATTTTATTATCCATATCGATCCCACCCAAAACATCATCACAGCCCCGATCTGTCATCACGAGATGGGGGCCATCTGGTGTCCGTTCCATATAGCCAGTGATGACGTCCGTGGTACCGGCCCCCACGTCAATCACCATGATCTTGCCCTCCGTGCCACCTAGTCCTCTAGCGATAGCGGCGGCCGTCGGCTCCTCGATCACCGTTATGTTAATTCCTTCCAGTCCTGCCAGTTTGGCTGCTTGAAGTGTCTCCTGTCTCTGCTTATCTTCGAATCCGGCCGGGAGGGTAACAACCACAGACTCAATTTTCTCCCCCCGGTTCCGAACTAGAGTTTCCGAATCCTCGACTATCTTCTTTAACAGGTGGGCTGCTATCTCTACAACGCTTACGTCTCTTTCGCCAACAGTGACGAGAATCGAGCCATCGCTTGAGCGCTTTAACCTGTCACGAAATTCGGAGAAGGCACGGTCACCTTTGGAAATCCGTTCAATTACATGGTCGAAGGGTCTGCCAATCAACCTCTTGAAGTGTCGGACTACCAGGTCACTTTGCCCGTGCTTAAAAAGTCTTTCCCACGCAGGTAGCCCTACCACTGATACTTCACCCTTTTTGTTAAATGCTACGCAGGACGGGAAAACGAGATCGCCCATGAAATGCCCGTCGATCGGTTCGACCGTAACAGGGTTCTTGAGATCCATGTCAAAAACTACTGCGGCGCAGGAATTAGACGTACCTAAGTCAATGCCAAGCTTTGCCATTTTAGCCTCCCGTAATCCTATTTCCCCCTTTTCGGGAATCAAGTTATCTCATTAAGCTATCTGAGTTGGTTTCTCGCCTATAACCTCTATTTGCGCAGGTTCCAAGAGAATAGGTTCCGACTTTTCTGTCTTGCTCAAAGGCGGCCTGAAACGGTATCCAGGACACACTAGCCTGGACACCCTCAGCGGCGGAGGGTTCGCGTCGCTCTGCTTGATGCGATAGCGCCTATCATTCTCTTCCACTTCTTGCCCCAAACTGGGCCTGATTTCTTCCAGACCCACGCTTTTTAGACCGACCAGGAGTTCATCGTAAATCGCTCGGGCTGCGGCATCCCGTTCTCGACCCAACCAACAGCTCTGTAACACATCGGCTGCCTTGCCCGCGACAGCGGTACAGGCTATTCGCCAGCGCCGTGCCTTTTCCTCTTCTCCAGTCCCATAACTCCAGATCTGCTCCTGCGCCTGCTGCATTTCCTCTTGGACTCCGGCAAGCCGGTTTCGCAGGTCACCCAACGTTGTCCGTTCGGTTCTTCTGGGGTTATTGAATGACAGCACGACAACGGCTCCACACAAGGCGCATATCAAACCCAAAAGCAATCCGATCAGCACATAGAGGTCGTTCTGCACGGTTTTCACTCTAGCCGGATGGCGCTCGATTTGTCAATGTCACACCAAACTCCTCGGCCGGTACTGGATGGCTTCGGCCAGGTGGGTGGCCTGGATCTGGTCGGCGGCGGCGAGGTCGGCGATGGTGCGGGAGAGCTTGAGGACGCGGTGGAAGGCGCGGGCGGAGAGGGACATCTGTTTCATGGCGGTGCGCAGGAGGCTCTGGCTGGCAGTATCCGTCGAGCAGAACTGTCGGACTTCCACCGGCGTCATCTCGTTGTTGCAGGTGAGCGGGGTCCCGGCGAAGCGCCGCCGCTGGACATCCCGGGCCTTCTCCACCCTGGCCTGCACCGCCTCGCCCTTCTCGCCCACCCGGTCGTCGGCCAGCTTTTCGTAGTCCACCCGGGGCACGTCGACAAAGATATCTATCCGGTCCAGCAGGGGCCCGCTGATGCGCTTCTGGTACCTGGAGACCATCATCGGCGGGCAACTACATTCTTTGACCGGATCGCCATAGTAGCCGCAGGGGCAGGGGTTCATGGCGGCCACCAGCATGAAGTTGGCCGGGAAGGTAACGCTGCCCTGGGCGCGGCTGATGGTCACGACCTTATCTTCCAGGGGCTGCCGCAGGACTTCGAGAACGGCCCTGCCGAACTCGGGGAACTCGTCCAGGAAAAGGACTCCCCGGTGACTGAGACTGATTTCGCCGGGCCGGGGCCAGTGGCCGCCGCCGACCAGCCCGGCGTTGGAAATGGTGTAGTGGGGGGAACGGAAGGGGCGCTGTTTGATCAAGGGAGTGTCGGTCGGGAGGAGGCCGGCGACGCTGTAAATCTTGGTCACCTCGAGGGACTCGTCCACCGTCATCCGGGGCAGGATGCCGGGGAGGCTGCGGGCCAGCAGGGTCTTGCCGCTGCCGGGGGGTCCCATCATCAACAAATTATGGCCGCCGGCGGCGGCGACTTCCAGGGCCCGTTTGACATGCTCCTGGCCCTTGATGTGGGCCATGTCCACGTAGGACCAGACAGGGGCGAAGACGGCTTCGGCGACGCTGGTCTCCTGGCAGGGGGTGATGGGGGCGTCGCCGCGAAGGTGGCCCACCAGCTCGCCGAGGGTGTTCACAGGCAGGATAGTCAGTCCTTCCACCAGGGAGGCCTCCCGGGCGTCGGCGGCGGGAACGAAGACGTTGGTCAGTCCTTTGGTTCTTGCCATGCCCACCATGGGCAGGATGCCATGGGTATGCCTTAGACCGCCATCGAGGGAAAGCTCACCCAGGAAGAGGGTGTTGTCGGTCTCTAACGCGACCTGCTGGGAGGCGATGAGGATGCCCACCGCTATGGGGAGGTCGTAGGCAGGGCCTTCTTTCTTGAGATCGGCGGGGGCGAGGTTGACGGTGACGCGCTTGCCCGGGAAGGTGCAGCCGGTGTTGCGGATGGCGGCCCTGACCCTTTGCCTGGCTTCCTGGACGGCGGTATCGGGCAGGCCCACGATGGTGAAGTTGGGCATGCCTGGGGATATGTCCACTTCGACGCCGACGAGCGCACCATCCAGTCCCACCACAGCGCAACTCTGAACCTTGGCCAGCACTGGTACACGCCTCCTTTACAGAATTGGAGTTATGATACGATAGTCAATAGTCGATAGTCAATAGCCAAAGCAGTCTGAGCAGTCGAGCAGGGACCAGTCGAGCAGTCAAGCAGTCGGCAGTCCCCCGCCCCACCGCCCCGGGGACGGGAACCACGAAAGACACGAAGGGGACGAAAGGGAAGAAGAGTAGGAAGAGTAGGAAGAGTAGGAAGAGTAGGAAGAGTAGGAAGGGTAGGAAGAGTAGGAAAGGTAGGAGGAGTAGGAAGGGTAGGAAGAGTAGGAAAGGTAGGAAGAGTAGGAAAGGTAGGAAGGGTAGAAAGTACGGACGCAATAATGAAGCTGCGCCGGCCTACTAATCTGAAAAGGGCGCACACCAGGACACGGAGACGCAAAGAACACTGAGAAACAAGATAACGTGATTGAAGTTAGCGCGTCGCCCTGCGGATTTCTTTGTGTCGTTTGTGCCTTTGTGTGAGACATGAGTCACGATTTAGTGCGTTTGTACTATTCCCCCGCCCCGGTGAACTCCTGTCTGACCAAAGCGATGATCTCTCGTGCTTTGTTAACCGCTTCCCGCGCATCTTCGCGAGTGTAAGTTTCGAAGGGCACGGCTGGTGGTGCGAGGGCATCGTGGTATCTGGTGGGGATGTAATACCTGTCCAGTATTCTGCCACAGTCAAACGCCTCTTGGAACTTCTGGTCAAATTCCATACATTGTTTCAGCCAGTTTTTGGATTGAATGGATTCCAAGCGGAGATCTACCGGTCTTGAGGATGAGATAGGCTTTTAGTCCTACCTGGGCGATCTGTTCGCGCATGAAACAGGCAGCAGCGTGCAGTTCACCAGTCGAGCAGGGACCAGTCTCAGCAGTCGATAGTCGTTAGTAGGCACAGTCCCCCCCGCCCCGGCACGCGCAGCGTGCCGGGGCGGGGGATCTGCAATCGCCGTTGCGGCAGGCGCGAGAAGTGTGATAAAGTATTGGGTTTCCCGGATACGCTTTTGGCAACCTTGCGTTTCGGGCCTGGCATGGTTCCGGCCCTCGCCCCGATGCATCGGGGCGGTACTGGTCATTCGCGCTTAATTCGTCATTTCACAAAAGGAGGTCTTCATCCATGGCTCTCATCTACGAGAAAAAAGGCAGGATCGCCACCATCACCTTCAACCGGCCCGAGGCTTTCAACGCAATGGACCCCACGACGCTCCAGGAATTCAGCGCTTCGCTGATGGACTTCAGGGAGGACGCGGATAGCTGGGTGCTGATCGTGACCGGCGCCGGGGAAAAGGCCTTCTGCGCAGGGGCTGACGTCAAGAGCATGATCCCGCTGATGCGGGAGTGGCGGGAAAAACCCTGGCTGATGCCGCCTTCGATTGTCCGGGGCATGGAACTGGCGAAGCCGGTCATCGGAGCCATCAACGGCCTGGCCCTGGGCGGCGGCTGTGAGATCGCCCTGGCCTGCGACCTGCGCATCGCCTCGGAAAAGGCCAGCTTCGGCACCCCTGAGGTGAAGCTGGGACTGATTCCGGGCTGGGGCGGCACGCAGCGGCTGCCCCGGATGATACCCATGGCGAAGGCGGCGGAGATATTGCTTACCGGCGCGGCCATAGACGCCCAGGAAGCCTACCGGCTGGGCCTGGTGAACAAGGTGGTGCCTCCGGCCCAGCTCATGCCGGCGGCCCAGGAGATGGCCGAGGCCATCTGCAAGAACGGCCCGCTGGCGGTCCGCGCCGCTAAGGAAGCCATGATCAAGGCCAAGAGTCTCAGCCTGGAGGAAGGGCTGCGGCTGGAGTGGACGCTGTTCAGCAATCTCTTTCTTACCGAGGACTTCAAGGAAGGCACCGGCGCGTTCGTCGAGAAACGAAAGCCGAACTTTCAGGGGAAGTAGGGGGAAGTAGCAAGAGTAGCAAGAGTAGCAAGAGTAGCAAGTAGTGAGTAGCAAGTAGCAAGTAGTGAGTAGCGAGTAGTCAGCAGTCAGTAGCCAGTAGCCCCACCGCCCTGCCCCGGGGACGAGAACCACGAAAGACACGAAAACGAAAGAGCAGGCGTAGGGTGGGTTAAGCGCCGAGGTGGTGCGGCGAAGGCGGTGTGGCGGCGCAAACCCACCATGTTGGACTGACTGCTGACAGCCGATAGCTGACAGTGATCCAAGAAAGGAGTTACTTGTGGCCATTAAGACAGTCGGCGTGGTGGGGTGCGGGTTGATGGGTTCGGGCGTCGCCCAGGCGAGCGCCCAGGCGGGTTACAACACCGTCGTTTCCGAGATCAATCAGCAGCTCCTGGACCGGGGGCTGGGGATGATAACGTCCAACTTGGCGAAGGCGGTGGAAAAGGGCAGGATGACCGATGACGCCAGGAAGTCGGTCCTGGGCCGCCTCAAAGGCACCCTTGTCATGGAGGACTTCAAGGACTGCGACATAGTAATCGAGGTGGTGCTGGAGGACATGACCGAAAAGAAGAGGGTCTTCTCCGCGCTGGACAGGATTTGTCCTCCCAACGCGATACTGGCCAGCAATACCTCGTGCCTTTCCATAATTGAAATGGCCATGGCCACGAAAAGGCCGGACAAGGTGCTGGGGCTACACTTTTTCAACCCCGTCCAGGTGATGAAGCTATTGGAGGTGGTGCGGACGCTGACGACCAGCGACGAAACCATAGCCACCGCCAGGGCTTTCGGGGAATCCCTGGGGAAGAAGGTGATCCTGGCCAAGGACACGCCGGGCTTTATCGTCAACCGCCTGTTCATTCCTTACTTGCTCTCGGCCATCCGGCTGTACGAGTCCGGGGCGGCCAGCAAAGAGGACATCGACGAGGGGATGGTGTTGGGGTGCAACCACCCCATGGGCCCCCTGGCGCTGGCCGATTTCGTTGGGCTGGACACGGTGTTTTTCGTGGCCAACGCCCTGTTCGACGAGTTCAAGGAAGGCCGGTACGCGCCGCCGCCCTTGCTGCGGAAAATGGTGGCCGCCAGGTATTTGGGGAGGAAAACGGGGAAGGGGTTTTACGAATACAAGTAGCAGAAGCGAGTAGTGAGTAGCGAGTAGCGAGTAGCCAGAATTCAGAAGCCGGCAGCCAGTAGTGGAGTAGCGAGTAGTGAGCAGTGAGTAGTGACGAGTGAGCAGCGTGGCAAGAAACAGGCCATCTTCTGTCTATTGCCTCCTCGCTACTCGCTACTTGCTACTGGCTACTCGCTACTCCCCCTACTTCCCCCGTTTCTTGTAGTCGGAGCACCGGGTGACATTGGGGCGCTCACGGTTGTGGCAGGCGCCCCGCCAGTCGAACTGGCAACTGTCGCAGAGGAAGATGTTCTTGCCGAGTATCTTCTTTATGGTCAAAATGGCGCGTTGGCCGAAGCTCTCTTTCATATTCAGCATTTTAGCGTTTGATTTTTGAATTTGCAAAACGGAGGGTTTCATGCCTATTGTGCGCGTGGAGATGTGGGCCGGCCGGACGCAGGCCCAGAAAGCCGAGCTGGCGAGGGTCATCACTGAAGCCGTGGTGACCATCGCTCACACCACCCCGGAGGCCACCATCGTAGTGTTCCAGGACATACCGCGGGAGAACTGGGCGGTGGGTGGGGTGCTGGCGACGCAGGAGAAGAAGTAGGGAAGTAGGAAGAGTAGGAAGAGTAGGAAGAGTAGGGAAGTAGGAAGAGTAGGAAGAGTAGGAAGAGTAGTCAGTAGCGAGTAGACAGTAGACAGTGGTCAGTAGCCAGTAGCCCCGCCGCCCCGCCCCACCCGGGGACGGGAACCACGAAACACACGAAAAGCAAAAGGGTCTGGAGTCAGGAGTGGTGAGTCGTGAGTCAAGAGTCTTGGGTCAGAAGTTCAGTAGGCACGCGTAGGTGGTTGAGCGCGAGAGCAATCAGCAAACAGCCATCAGCGGTCGGCTTCGTGACTTCTGGATTCTGGATTCTGAATTCTGAATTCCATCTTCGAATCCCTGAAGATTTCCATCACCACGAAATCATACCCGTTGTGGAAGGTCTGGCCGCATCCCTTGAAGCCGCACTTCTCGAAGGATTTCTGTGCCCGGACGTTGTCCCTCAGTGTCTGTAGATAGATGCGGCGGAGGCCGTCTTCTTCGAAGGCCTTTTCCAGCAGGTACGAGACCGCTTCCTGCCCGTAGCCGCTGTCCCAGTACTCCCTCTCGCCTATAAGAATCCCGAGCTGGGCCTCTTTGGTACCATCGTCGATGTCGTACAGCATGCAGTTGCCGATATGGCGGCCGGCGGCGGTCTCAATCCCGAAGTGGAAATAGTTGCGGATGGGGCGTTCCAGTTCTTCCTGGTAGGATTTGAAGTATTCATCAAAGCTGAGGGTAACGGGGGTGGTGGCGTCGAGATGCGCCAGTTCGGGGTCTTTGCGCCACCGGTAGTCATCGATGGCATCGCCGAGCAGCTTCGGCCTGAGGCGGATTCTCCGCGGGGGATTTTCAGAGAGCGCTTTTTCGGCGGATGAAAGCATGAGAGGAGTCAGACAGAACGTAGGCGAGCTATGGGAAACGAAACCACGAATCAACACCAGTCAACACGAAATCTCCCCGGGACGCTCGAGTGACAGGACGCGGGCCGGAACGTTGACGATAGACAGGACACCAAGTTATTATCATTAATGTAACCACAAGATTTCACGAGATCAGCACGAGAAGTAAAGCAAAGACGGCTATGTAAAGGCTTGTTGGGTCAGCGAAAGATTCTTCGCTTCGCTCTGGGAAAGATTCTTCGCTTTGCTCAGAATGACAGGAAAGATTCTTCGCTTTGCTCAGAATGACAGGCAAGATTCTTCGCTTTGCTCAGAATGACAAGCAAGATTCTTCGCTTTGCTCAGAATGACAGGAAAGATTCTTCGCTTCGCTCAGAATGACAGTGGAGGCTACGTCCGGAAGCTGAGATACAGAGGGTCTTCGTCCCCCGCGACGGAATCCAGGGCTTCGGCGGCGGCTTCCCTCAAGCTGGCGTCTTCACAGCGGGCGCATTCCTGCAAGGCTCTCCTGGACTCCTCGCCGCCGATCTTGCCCAGGGCGTCGACCGCAGCCAGCCGCACCTGGTAGTCCGGGTCTGTGGTCAGCGGGACCAGGTAGGGGACCGCCTCCTCATCGCCGATTTCCCCGCAGGCGCTGACGCACTCATATCTGATTTCAGCGTTCGAGCTGTGGAGTTCTTCGAGCAAGGTAGGTAGCCAGATGGGGTCACAGTTTTGCCCCATGGCGTACAAGGCGCCGACTTTGAGCGGGTAGGAATTGCTCTCGTAGGCTTCCCGGATGGCCCACGTGACCTCGGGCAGCGACATCGGTCCCAGGGCCTCGAGCGCCCGGCGTCTGACTTCGATCTCCTCTGTCTTGTTGGTAGCTACTGCCAGCAGGGTTTCTCCCAGCCTTTCGGCATGGCGGGGGCGCAAGCGGTTAATCTCGGCCATCTCGGAGAACCTGGCCAGCGAGCTGGCGGCGGTAGCCCTTACGGAGGGGTCGTCGTCGTTTTCCAGCAGCCCTATGAGGGTTTCGATGAAGGCGGGGTCTTCACTTTCTCCCAGGCCCTCGGCGGCCCTGATCCGGACATCGACTTCAGGGTCGGCCACGCAGCACGAAAAGACAATGTCGAAGTTGAGTTCGAAGTTATCCTCGGCCAACTGGACCAGCCTCTTGACCACCTCGGTGCGTTTTCTGGCGCCTATCGCCGGCCAGTCCTTCCGGAACTGTTTAACTTCTTCGGGCGTCAGGTCGGAGAGATTGACCAGTTTGGAAATAGAGACCGGGCGATTCGAGTCCTTCAGCTCATCCAGAAGATAATTCAGTGATGGTTTTCTGTCCATGGGGCACCGCCGTCAATGTTTGCTCGAAACAGCCATCCGCGGGAAGAATATCGATGGAGTGCGAAGCATCCCGCCGATCCACCTGGCGTCCTTTGCCAGGACTATGTCTTTAAGGACCTCGTAAATGTTGCCGCTTACCATGGTGTCCTTGACCCTGCCCGCCAGCCTGCCGTTTTCCACTTTGTAGCCGAGGAGGACATTGCCGCTGAAATCCCCGCCGAGGGTGTTGCCCTGTTCGGCGCCCATCAGCGTTTCCACCACCAGTCCGTCTTTGATGTCTCCTATGATGTCCGCCACCGGAGTAGATCCCTCGTCGATGACCAGGGCGCTGATCATGGGGGCCGGCACCCCGCCCCCCATGCGGCTCCCGTTGCCGGTGCTCTGCGTCCCGGCCAGGCCCGCTGTCTGCAAATCGTAGATGAAGCGGGCCACTACCCCTTCTTCGACCAGGTTGGTCCCCCGGCTGGGGGTCCCTTCGTCGTCGAAGGGACGGCTGGCCGGGCGAAAGGGGATGGTGGCGTCATCCCGAAGGTTGAACTTCTTATCAAAAACCTGCTGGCCTCTTCTGGCCCCCACCGGCGAGGCGCCCTGCAGGACCACCCGCCCGTTGAAAGCCTGGGCAAGGGCGTAGAGCATGGAACCCGCCACCGCCCGCGGGAGAAATACCACGGGCATCTGGCCGCCGGGGGTCGACGCGGTCTGCTTTGAGTTCTCCAGTTGCTCGATCATCGTGGCGGCAATCTTGCCGCCGTCAGGGATGGGCCGGCAGGAAATGTCCATTTCCTCGACGAAGAGCAGGTCGGTGCCGTTGACCAGAGTGCCCTCCATCATGGCGCTCATGACGGTCTTGCTGTAACTCAGTTCCGCACCGCGCGAGTTAGCCAGGTTGAGGGTGAAGACGGATTTGCCCACCCTGCCTTCGACCAGTAGCGCCGGCGTGTGGGCCACGACTTGGCTTATGACTTCTTCGCCGATGCCGATCATCTTCTTCAGCGAGACTTTTTCCACGGCCTTCGCCAGCACGGGCGTGTCGGGGATGTCCATCGGGGTGGGAAAGCGGAAAGCGGCTTTGGCGCCGAACTGGCTGACATCGACCGCCATTTTCAGAAGCTCTCCCGGGTCGTCGGCGCGGTTGGCAATGGCGAACCCGGTGCGGCCATTCTTAATGATGCGCAGGGCCACCACGGTCCCCTGCCGGCTGGACAGGTTCTTCATCCGGTTGGCTTCGAATCCCACGGAGGTCTCTTCGACGGCGACCTGGTAGACCTCGGCTTCTTCCGCCTCGCGGCGGGCCATTTCGAGGAGTTCAGTCATGTTGTGCCTGCTTGCGCCAATCCGCAAAAAGATTCTTCGCTACGGAAAAAGGTTCTTCGCTACGCAAAAAGATTCTTCGCTGCGCTCAGAATGACAGGGATAGTGGCTGTCACCCTCAGCGAAGTCGAAGGGTCTTTGCCCGTTATTACGCCTTGTTGCTGCACCCGCACTAATGCCCTCCCACCAGGCAGCGCTGAATCCGGATATGGGGACTGCCGTTGGAAACGGGCAGGGGCATCTGACCGCCTTTGCCGCAGCCGCCCCCTTCGTTCATATCCAGGTCGTTGCCGATGGCGTCGATCTGCTCCAGGGTGCGGAAAACGTTGCCGCTAAGCGTTACCGGCCGGACCATCTCGGCTACCTTGCCATCCCGGACCATGTAGGTTTCCGCGGAGGCGAAGGTGAACATCTCCATGCTCGTCGTCCCGCCGAACCAGTTCCGGGCGTAGACCCCTTCTTTGATGTCACCGATGAGGTCTTCAAAGGCCGTTCTCCCCGGTTCGATCACGGTATTGGTCATCCGGACGATAGGCTGAAAGTGATAGTCAATCGCCCTGGCGTTCCCGGTAACACCCTCGCCCATTTTCGCCGCGGTCTCCCGGGAGTGGAGCCTGCCCACCAGGATGCCTTCTTTGATCAAATGCGTGCGTGTGGCCGGCACGCCCTCGTCGTCGTACTTGAAGCTACCCCTTCTCCCCGGAATGGCGGCGCCATCCACGACGTTCAGGTGGTTGCCGCCGAACCGCCGGCCCAGTACCATTACTTCGCGCATCTTCGGATTTTCGTAGAGGAAATCGGACTCGGAAAGATGTCCGAAGGCTTCGTGAATGAAGACGCCGGCCAGGATGGGGTCCAGCACTACCGTTTTTTCACCGCCGCTGACTTTGGGGGCGGCGAGCATCCGGACGGCCTTTCCGGCGATGTCGCGAATCTGCTGGTGGAGGCCCTCGACCACCCCGAAATCCCCGTTGCTGCCCAGGCTGAGGCCAAGTTGCTGGACTTCGCCCCCGTCCCTGGCCACGGCGCTGATGCGGAGCGTCACATCGTGGCGCGTCTGGCGGATGAAAGAGCCTTCGCTGTTGGCGAAATATACCGTCTTTTGCCCGTCGCCGTAGGAAATGACCGATGTCTGTATGTGAGG
The DNA here is from genome assembly GCA_016210565.1 of Chloroflexota bacterium. GTDB lineage: Bacteria > Chloroflexota > Dehalococcoidia > JACQUA01 > JACQUA01 > JACQUA01. Next base: position 1,814 of record JACQUA010000224.1, on the reverse strand, counting down.
CGTGCTCCAGATGACCTCGTTGTATTCGTCCAGCAGGGACTTGATCTTTGACAGGGGGAAGGAGGAAGGGTCCTTTTTCAGGGTCGGGGCCACCTCGTCCTGAACGGGGTTCCCTGCGACAAGACGGGTCTCTTCTTTGCCAACGAGTTTGGCCTGCCTGAGGGCCTGGGCGGCTTTTTCCGGCAAGTGATCGATCTCATTGAGGCTGGCGAAGCCCCAGCCGCCCTTATAGGCAGCCCGGGCGCAGCCCCCGGTGGAAAAAGCCCCTCCGATGTCCTCGAGTTCCTTACCCCGGTACGAGATGCGCCGGCTGCGGCTATCTTCCAGGCGTAACTCCAGATAGTCAGCGCCTCCGGCCTTTTTCAGGGCATGGCTCATGCGGTCACGTACAGATGCGCTGTCCAGCATTGTTCCTCGAAAGGTGAAAAGTCCATCTGAAGCCAGTTTATCCTACCTGTCGGGAGTTGTCAATCTCGCCTATTAAAGGTACAATGGGTAAACGAATCGGTACCACAGGCCTCCGTGCCTGTGAGCGCCGGAATACCTGAAAGCCGCGAAATGGCTGTCAAGCCGGTCAGCACCCCATTTCTGTTCTCGCCATTGACAGAGATAAGTTGACATCTCATAGTCCAGCTCTCACAGGCAGGGACGCCTGTGGTACTGGCCGTTCGTGGTTCCAAACGTGGCGTAGCAGGAGAATATGCCTGGAGTTAATCAGGAAATAGTTCTAAAGAAGCCGGACTTCATCGCTGCTTGGCCTGGCGTCCAGAACGTGGCGCTGAGCGCCGTGGGATTTGTCAAGGACAAACTGAAGGCCAGGCCCCTGATGAAAATGAGGCCCGGCGACTATTTCTCCCCGTCCGGAGTGGCCATTCAGAAGGGGATGGTAACGAAACCGAGCTTCCCTGAAAACAATTTCTATTACTGGCTCGACCCGGGCGGCGAACGTGACCTGGTGTTCTTCATCAGCGACGGCCAGCCGGATTTCCATACCTACGAATTCGCCAACAAGATAATTGATATCGCGCAGGGTTTCGGCGCCCGTTCGGTGCTTACGGCTGCGGCTTTTAACAGTAGTGAGATGAACCTTACGGACAAGCCGAAGATATGGGGGGCAGCCACGCGGACCGGCATGGCCCAGTTGCTGGCCAAATACGAGGTCCCCTTGATGCAGAAGGGAATCATCGCCGGCATGAACGGACTGGTGCTGGGGGTGGCCAGGGAGAGGCGGATACCCGCCATATGTCTGCTGAGCGAGGTGCCGCGCTTTAACGTGCCCTTCAACAACCCCCGGGCCGCCTGTCTGATCCTGGAAAATATGAAGCAACTGCTGGACTTCGAGGTGGACCTGACGCAACTGGAGAACCTGGCGACGCGGGTGGAGGCGGAATTGGAAAAGGCAACCAAGGAAGCCATGGGCAAGTATATCCAGGAATACACGGTAGACTACCGTGATTTCTTCAGCGAAGACCAGAATTAGAGAGAGAAGCCAGAAGCCAGTGGTGAGTAGTGAGTAGTGAGTAGTCAGTAGTGCGAACCCACCACCATTCCACGCAAATTCCAATAACGAAGTTCGAAATCCCAAACAAATTGCAGTAACGAGATTCCAAATGAAGAAACCCAGGGGACCCGTTTTGGCTCTTAACCATCGTGATGTTGATATTGTTTGGAATTGCTCTGAAAATGTCACCCTGAGCGCAGTCGAAGGGTCTTTCGTCCGGCGCCCCACCTCGAAAGATTCTTCGACTACGCTCGCTACGCTCGCTTCGCTCAGAATGACATTTTCATCGTTCATTGTCCCGACTCGTCGGGAT
>JACQUA010000223.1 GCA_016210565.1 Chloroflexota bacterium | reverse complement strand
GTCTCCCACGAAGCCCAGCTGGCGATAGCGGCCGTAGTCCAACATTTTGGAGCGGCTGTCGATGTGGTCCACCCGGGCATGAGTGTTGACGAAGGCCAGGAGCCTCTCCCGATCGATCGGGAGGGGAGAGAAGGCGTTCCAGCGGTTCACCCAGCTCTGGAAGCACCGGATGGGCTCGGGAAAGGTGCAGTTCCGGCGCTTGGATTGGCTGCCCCGGGGAGACTGCTCCCGGAAGGCCGTTGGGGAGTAAAAGCGCAGGTCGATCCACACGTCGGCCCTGGACCGCTCGCGGAGCTCCTCGTAGGAGGCGTAGCCGCTCCATTGGGCATCCTCCCCGGAACCGCTCGTGGCTAGCCGCATCAACTGGAAGAGTCCTTTTCCCAGCCGGATTGCCGGTACCTTTCCCTCCAGGAAGAAGCGGGAGAGAGGCTCAAACAGGACATCTTCCAGCAGCGTAAAGCGCAGCCAGCACTCCGTCCCCTCCCGCACCAAAATCCGATCACTTTCCGGCCGCTCGAACTTGCCCTGGAGGGGAGAGATGGTGAAGGGCTGGCAGCCGGTCCCCGCGTGGAGCCGCTCGGCGATCGCAGGCTCCACGCGGTCAAAGATATCCAGGAAGGCCCCATGGATCAGGTTGCCCATGGTAGGCGGCAGCCAAACGTCCTCCTGGGGAAGCAGGTGGATCACGGCGCTGATGGGCATGCTCATTCCTCCTTTTCTTTGACTATAACTCGCTTTTCAAGTCTCTTGAATCGTGGCGTGTAATCATGATTTTTCACCTCTGACCACTGGGCTATAGAGCGTGAGCAGCCTCCTCCCCGGGCTCGGATTCCTCGAATGCCTCGCGGACGGCCACGGCTTCCTCCTGGGACTTCCGCGCCCTCCAACGTGCCCACAGCTCTGCGTGTGCGACAAACGCCGCCGTGCCGAGGATGGCCTGGTAGCGTACCTCCGACGCATCCGATGTCCTGACCAGCAGGTCTCTCACCGCCAGCCGCCGTGACCCCAAATAGCCCTGCAACGTCCCCCGGTCATTGAAGCGCGTAAGCAGACAGGGCAGGTAGTGTTCCTCCGTCAGCTCACGGATCTCGGGGGGCAGCGCGACCTCATGCTCTTGCCCCTGGGCGCGATAGGTCAACCGCAGCCGTAATCCTTTGAGGGCCGTTGGGTGTCCCCAGTGCTCACGGTAAAAATCCTCCTGCTTTACGTCCGTGGCGTCGAAGGTAAGGCTGGTGCGAGCACGAGGGGTGCGGAATCGATCCACACGGGCGTAACAGCTGCACCACTCGGGCGAATCCTGAATGATGTCCGCAAACTCTTTGCGTGACATCCAGGTGAACTCGTAGTGTTCCAGCACATGCAACAGGTCGTAGTAGCAGAGCTCCGCCCCGCTCTGAAAGAAACCCTGTGGGTCGTAAATCCCACAGCGCAATCCGATCTCTTCGCCCCGAAAATGGAACAGCGCGGCGAGCAACGCGTAGCGCCCCTCGGCGAACTCGCGCACCTTGCGCCGATGCCAGCGCAGCAGCGCATGGCGGGCCTTGCTGAGCTCCTCCGGCGTCTCCCCGTCCAGATCGGCCAGCCGTTCCTGCTGCCAGCAACGGTACCTCAAGTACCCCCCTGCGGCCCTTTGCCACAGCGCATCCACAAACGGGCCGCGCTCGCCTTTGCGTTCCGCCTCCCGCAATCGCTCGCGGTTCAAATGCGCGCGGATGCGATGCTCGCAATGCTCCGCCGTCTGCGTAGAGCCGGGCGCAAACAGCTCCTTCACCCGCGTGAACAGCCGCGCTGGCGCGTCCCAATCGGGTGGCATGATGCGCTTCATTTCGTAAATGGGACGGTAGCTCTCCAGCACCGCCCAGGAATCCAGGTTGGCAAAGAAGCGATGATCTTCTCCCAAGGTCTCCCAGGCCACCTGCGCGAAGGCAGCGCGAGATAACCGCGCCGGTCCCTGGGCTTGCAAGGCAGCGATCAACTTCGATGGCACGAAGGCTACGGCCTCTCCCGGCATATCCGTCTGCCTCTTGCCCAAGACCCGCCCCACGCGCCCCAGCCGCTGTAGCAGCTCGGGGGCAAACTGGGCATCGCAGTAGAGAAAATCGAGGTTCTGCCGGGGCTTGTCGGCACGGTCGAAGTTGTAGCCGATGTCCACCGTCGGTGTAGCCAGCAGGAGCGGCCTCCTCTTGGCGGCCTCTCGCGCTTCGCGCCCCGCGGGACCGACGATCGCGCCCATCTCATCGGGCGTGAAGCCGTATCGCCGTAGCGAATCGCCGATGCGACTGATGCGCGCCAGCGAGTCGCTGATGATCGCCCCATCCTGTGCCGTCAAGCGCGCCCGTAGCGCGTTGGCATTGATGGATTCATCCAGGTAGTCGTCCAGTCCCTCTGCCCGTAACGTCAACTGCAATTCGGCCAACGCCTTCGTGTGTGGCAAGGCCTCGCTCTCCGGCGGCTCATTGTCCGGGCGCAGCTCCATCCACCGTTCGCCGAAGAGTTGCGTCAGGTAAGCCCGGATCTGGACATTGGGCGTCGCTGACAGCAGGCAGACCTTTCGCGTGCCGTCAAAGTAGCCAAACTCCTTCGACAAGGAAAAGAAGAAGAGAAAGCAGGACAATTGTTTAGCATTGTAGTAGTGAAACTCGTCCACCACCACGTAATCGAACTGGGTCACAAAATCGCCCAACAGGTTGCGCGTATCCAACGGGCTGTAGGCACCGTAAAGCGACAAATAGAACAGGTCGGGGTTCGTGACGAGCACGAAGGGCTTTCGCCCACTAAACGACGGGTCGGCGATGCGCGGGTTCTGGAGGATATCGTGGAGGACCCGCGCGTTTCGAACAAACTCGTCTACTTCTTGTTCCGCCGCGGCCAACCTCCGCAATTCGGCCGCATCCACCCCGAGGACATGAAAGTCCAGGTGATGGCGCGCCACGAAGTTGCGGATGTCGGTCACATGCTGGAGGATGAGCTCATTGGTCGGCGCAATGAACAGCGTGTTGACCCCGGGCGCGTCGAACAGATGCAGCAGCGC
>JACQUA010000222.1 GCA_016210565.1 Chloroflexota bacterium | reverse complement strand
CAGCCGACAGCCGATAGCCGACAGCCGACAGCCGACAGCCGACAGCCCACAGCCGATAGCCGATAGCCGACAGCCCCTTCGGGGGATTGCTTCGTCCCGATGAAATCGGGGCTCGCAGTGACAGTCCGCAGCCGGTGATTGACAAAAGACGGTTTTTCAAGTAATGTTCATTAGTTTCCGGTGAGCTCGTTTTGACCCGTTCTCAAGGAGGTGCGACCCATGGCCAGGAAATACGTGGTGGTGGATGCCCATAATCACTATGTGCCCAGGGAGGCCGCCGCCAAAGCCGGCGTGGCCGAAGGAATAGACTATGGGGGCCGCGCCCGCACGCCGAACCTGGCCTACCAGCGGATCTTTGATCTCGACGCCACCATCCGGCAGATGGAGGACTGCGGCATCGACGTGTGCCTGGTCGGTCTGTCGACCTGGATTGCCCCGGGCATGGCAGTTTGCCGGGTTATCAACGACTCCTACCAGAAGCTGGACAGAGACTATCCGGGGAAATTCATCACTCTGGCCCACGTGCCTTACCAGGAAGGCGCTGCGGCCCTGGATGAACTCGATCGGGCCGTCAAGGGACTGGGTCTAAAGGGCGTGACGGTGCTGACTTCACTGAAAGGAGTCACGCTGGATTCCGAGAGCCTGTATCCGTTCTACGAAAGGGTCAGCAAGCTGGATGTTCCGCTGGTGGTGCATCCTACCGTCAAGGAGCCCCTGTGGGGAGGGGTCAGATACGCCATGAGCAGCTCGGTCTCCCGGGAGTACGAGATCGCCAAGTCGGTGGTGGAAGTCCTGCAAGGGGTCCTGCCGAGGTTTCCGGACCTGAAATTCCTCTTTGCCCATTACGGGGGCGGTATTCCGGCTTTGAAGGGCCGCATCATATCCTGGTTCTCTTTAACCGCGGACGATATCCCCGCGGAGAACCGGGTTGTTCCGCGGACATTGAAGGAGGTGGAAGACTTTGGCTTGATGAAAACCTTCAACAGGTATTTCGATAAGATGTATTTCGACATGGCGGGCTTTGGCGGCTTCATTCCCATCGCCAGGGCGGCGTTGCTGGCCGTAAAGCACACCCGCCTTTGCTTCGGCACGGACTATCCCTTTGAGTTCCGCCGTCCCGAAGATTACCGGGCCTACGTGTCGGCGATAAAGAGGCTGGACATGACGGAGGAAGACAAGAGGGCCGTACTGGGCGGGAATGTATTGAGACTTTTCCGGGTAGCGGCTACCGGCAAGACAGGCTAGAAAGCCTGTCTCCAGAGGAGAAAAGATACCATGATCAATTACGAGGATTTACTGGAACTGGTGAAGAAAAGGCGGAGCATCCGGCGGTTTAAGCCGGACTCATTGCCGGATGAGCTGGTAGACAAGATCATCGAAGCCGCACGCTGGGCGCCCTCGGGGGCCAACTCCCAGCCCTGGCAATTTGTCATCGTCCGGGACAAAGAGACCAGGGAAAAGATACACGGGTTCATCGCCGAGATGGGCGAGTTGAACCGCAAGGTGGAACTGCTCCGGCCTCCCGAGCTGAGGCATCACGGGGCCCACGCGCCCGCCGGCGGACAGCCGGGATATATGAATGCTCCGGTGTTTATCATTGCCTGCGGCGACCCCAGGGGAAGTATGGCTTACCCCATGGCCACGTCTTTGACGCGGGCCAGGGAGCATCTCATCTCCGGCATGGCGAACGCTTTCCTGCAGATGCACCTGGCGGTCACAGCCCTCGGTCTGGCCTCGCAGTGGATTTCGGCGACGGCTCATGTGCTGACCCAGACACGGATCAAGGCCATGCTGGGTATCCCGGCGTCCCTCGACATATATGATACAATGGCGGTAGGTTATCCGGCGGGCCAGCCGCGGCCAAGGCTGGTACGGGAAAGAGAGGAGATTACGCACCGGGAGAAATTCGACGTATCCAAACACATGACTGACGAGCAGCACAGGCAGTTCATCATCCGCATTATCGGAGGCGATGCCGCCCGAGGGTAAACCAAAAATCAAAAGTCAACGGGCTAACAGTTATCAGCTTCAGCTTTCAGCTTCCTCTCCAGGCCGGGGCCGGGGGACTGATTGCTGATAGCTGTTAGCTGACAGCTTCTTGATTTTGATATTAATAAAAAATCGAGGAGGAACCAATGCTAGTACGCGATGTCATGACGACCAATGTGGTGAGCGCCCCCAGCAGCATGTCCATTTATGAAGCCAAGAAGATAATGCAGACCCATAATATCCGCAGGCTGCCCATAGTGGACAAGGGAAGGCTGATAGCTATTGTCAGCATGGACCGGCTGGACGCAATCACGCCGCCAGCAAGCGGCGCACAGACCGTGTGGGAGTTGAACTATCAACTGGCCAAGAGCACGTTAAAAGAGGTGATGGAGAAGAACCTGGTCACGGTGTCGCCGGACATGACGGTGGAAGAGGCCCTGGCCGTCGCCCAGGGGAACAAGGTGGGCGCGCTTCTGGTAGTCACGCCCGAAGGGGCTCTGGTGGGCATTGCCACGACCAATGACTTCTTCTACAAGATCGTGAACCCTATCATGGGTCTGGGCAAACCGGGGGTTCGCCTTTTCATCCCGGAAGCGGGTGAGGGGAAGGAACTCGAAGAGGTTATTACCACCATCAACCGCCGGGGCGTCCGGATCCGGACCCTGTTCCCCATTGCCAAAGAGGAAGGCAAGAAGAACGACCTGATAGTGCACCTGGACACGACGGACCAGCACAAAGTAGACGAGGTCGTGCTGGACTTGAAGGACCGGAACTATCTGCCCAGCCCGAGGAAGCGGTAGCCGCACCCTTTACGGGCGCGCACTTACGCCCTGATGTACCCCCGGGGAGGGGTGGCGCAGGCGTCCCTGCCTGCGCATGCGCTGCCTGCGCATGCCCTGCCTGGGCATGCCCTGCCTCACCGTAGCGACACCCCTTGCGGGCGTCGAATGACGTGGATTCCCGCCTGCGCGGGAATGACGGTTTGGCAGCCGTAGCGACACCCCTGGCGGGTGTCGGAAGAGGCCCGGCGGTCAACCAGGGCCCGATAGGGACAAGCCCTGTCGCTGCCGAAGTGCGTAGCCCATGGCTTTAGCCTTGCTGGGAGCGGGTGGGCGGTGAAAGGCGGTCCAGGACGGCCTTCAAGTCTGCAGGCAGTTCGGCCCTGAACTCGCGGATTTCACCGGTGGAGGGGAGGCGGAAGCGCACCGCCGCGGCGTGCAAGAACAGCCGTGGAACGAGCGGACTGGCACCTCCATACACGGCGTCGCCTGCGACCGGGTGCCCGGCAGTCGCCAGGTGTACCCGTATCTGGTGGGTCCGTCCGGTTTCGGGTCTTACCAGCGCCAGAGTGTAGTTGTCGAGGTAGCGGACCGCCTCATAAGCGGTGCTGGCTTCCCTGCCTCCGGCTACCACAGCCATCCGCTGGCGGTGGACCGGGTCGCGCCCGATGGGCCCCTGGATGGTCCCTCGCGGCGGGCTGAGCGCGCCGCGCACCAGGGCCAGGTATTCCTTCTTCACCTTGCGGCTCTTGAACTGCTGCTGCAAATGGGCCAGCGCCCGGTCGTTCCTGGCGAAGATAATGAGGCCCGACGTGTCCTTATCCAGGCGATGTACGACCCCGGGCCGCACCGCGCCTTTGATGCCGGGCAGGTTGGGGCAATGGTACAGCACGGCGTTGACGAGCGTATCGGCGGCGTGGCCGGGTCCGGGATGTACGGTCAGGCCGGCGGGCTTGTTGATGACCAGCAAATCGTCATCCTCATATACAATATCGAGCGAAAGGAGAAGGGGCTGGAGGTAGGTGGGGACGGGTGGGGGCAGGCTGATCGCGACTACATCTCCGGCGCGGGGTTTGAAGCTGGCCCGCACATCATTGCCCTGAACCTTTACCCGGCCGTCTTCGATCAGCTTCTGGATGTGCGCGCGGGAGAATTGGGGCAGCTTGACAGACAAATAACGGTCGATGCGCAGACCGCCTTCCTCGACTTTCAGCTCCATCGTATTCATGAGGATGTCGGCAATGGTGCTGTCATTGCGAGTCCCGATTTCGTCGGGACGAAGCAATCCCCTGGAAGTTCGCCGGTCCGTGGACGTGGTGGGTTGCGCTCGCTCCGGCGTGTCCTTCGTCTTCGGAGGACGGCAAGCCTGGTGTGGCTGTACCGGCATGTATGCAAACTCACTTCACCCACCCTACCTGGCTGCTGAAAGCCGAGAGCCGAAAGCCGAGAGCCGATAGCCGACTGCCATCACCTGCGCGTTGTCTTTGGCGCTTTGAAAAGAAGGTAGTACGCCAGAACGCAGATGCCGGTGGTGATGGCCGAATCAGCGACGTTGAATACCGGCCAGACCCTCAGGTCGATGAAGTCAACCACGAAGCCGAAGCGCAGCCGGTCTATCAGGTTGCCGATGGCGCCTCCCAGCAACAGGCCCAGGCTTACCCTGGTCCAGGATGACTGGAAGGGCGGATAGGCGTAGTAGAGGATGATGGCGGCGACGCCGACCAGCACCGCGAAAATAATCAACATGTTCTGGTTGGCGAGGACGCCGAAGGCCGCTCCGGAATTACGGACGTAGGTAATGGCGACCAGGCCGACCGGAATTGACTGGCCGGGTATCAGGTTGCTGGTGATCAGCAGTTTGGTTGCCTGGTCCGCGATGACTACCATCAGGGCCAGGATGGGGAAGAGGATCCCTAATTTAGATGTGGATGGACAGACTTTTGCTTGCATACTTGTCGGTTTCCGTTATATGAAAGGTTGCGCACACGCTGAAAACTTAATGCGCATATGTCTGGATCGTTGTGTTAGGTTGGGCTTGTTCGGTTTCAGATGACCTGACGCCATTCACACCCCGACCGCACTCCGCTGCCGGCGGCCGTGGTTTTGCCGCCGGTCCGTCATTGCTGAACAGAAAAATGCCAGATGATCCACTACCTAAAGTTTAGCATAGCCTGATGGGGGAGGCAATTCGACGGTCGCGGTTCCGCAGCAACAGGGCTTGTCCCTATCGTTGCCAGGTTGGCTGCGGTGACGACACCCGCTCCGCTCTGCGACCCCGATGCATCGGGGCGACGCATCGGGACAAGGGGTGTCGCTACGGTTCACGTCAGGTGGGTTGGGGGGTCGTAGGCCTCCGGGACACAGGTGAAAACAGGAGGATGCTGAGCAGCACCAGTATGGCAAGGACGCCGGCGAGACCAACAGCGAGTTGCCCGCTGAAAGCCTCGGCCAGGGCGCCGGATATGAGACTACCGCCGGGCCCGACCCCGGATGACACCTCTCTGAGGGACATCACCCGTCCCCTCACCTGGTCTGGAATCATCTGCTGCACGATGGTGTTGTTCAGGGTCATGAAGATAGTGTTGGAGGCGCCCACCAGCAGCAACAGGAAAAGCGACAGAAGGTAAAATGGAGAAATGGCAAAGAGGAGCAGGGCCACTCCCTGGCAGATGCCGCCGAGCAGCAACACCAGGTGTTTGCGGCGGAGGTTCACCAGCGCGGCCAGGACCAGGGTGGTGGCCAGCGCTCCGGCCCCCGGCGCGGCATTGAGCAGCCCGTAGAGTTCCGGTCCGATGTCGAGCACGTTGGTGGCGAAATAGGGCAACAGGCCGGTATAAGTGTTGGTCACGAAATACGGCAGCAGATACAGAAGTATCTGGGTCAAGACGTCTCTGTGGCTTCCCACATATTGCAATCCCTGAACGAAATTGGCCACCGGAGACTTCTTCTTCGCCTCAGCCGGAGTCGGGGGGGCTTTTATCCAGCTCAGCCAGAAAATCGCCACGAATGCCCCTACAGCTTTCAGTCCAAGCACGGGGGTGGTGCTGCCTGCTATGGCGATGATGAACCCGGCCAGGGGCGCTCCGATTATCCTTGAAGCAGTTACGGAGCCGCTATCCAGGGTGACGGCGTTAAGCAGGTGCTCCTTCTTGACCAGGTTGGGGAGAAGCGTGTGCCGGGCGGGGTGGTTGAAACCGGTGATGACGCCGGCCAGCGCTCCGTTGGCCAGTATGTGCCACCACTGAATGAGGCCGGTGTACACCAGCGCGGCGGTGGCCAGGGAAACCAAGGCGGAGGCAAGCAGCGAACCGATAAGCACGGCCCGCCGGTTTAGCCGGTCTACAATGACCCCGCCCACGAAGGCGAAAATCACCAGGGGCATGTGACGCAGGGATACGAACAGCGTACCCATGAGGGGAGAGCCGGTGAGCTGGTTAAGCAGCCAGAGAAGGGCCGTCGTCTCCATCCACTCCCCCATGTGTTCGGTCCAGGACCCCATCCACAACAGCCGGTAGTCCCGGTAAAGGATCGCCGAGCTAAAGGTGCGGCGGAAAACATCAGGTTTCTTCAGTGGTGCCGACTTTGGTTCCATGGTCCGGGCAGCCTCCTTGGGGAATCATTCGTCATTGTTTCAGCATGGCGTAGTTAACGCGGGCCTGTCATGCCCATCACGAAGCGTCCAATATTAGCGCAAAGGGCGGGGAAATACAACAACCGACAATTCGAAGATTCAAGATTCAAGATTCCCCACCCCGCTGTAATTTGGAATCTGCAATTTGCAATCTGTAATCTGCAATCTGCAATCTGCAATCTCTAACCTTCACTCCCCCCGTCCCTTTTCTCTGGCCGGCAACAGGCACAGGCCGCCCAGGACATAAGACAGAGCCATGACATAGAACGCCACCGTGAAACCCTTGTCCTGTACCAGCCAGCCCATCACGGGGCCCCAGGCGGCGCCCGCCCCGTAGCCGATGGTGAAGTAGATGCCGAAGTTCATGTCCCGGTTCTTTTCGTCGGTGATATCGGACATCCAGGTCTGTTGCAGCGGGCTTTCGGCATAGACTACCAGTCCCATCACGAAGAGGATGGCGGGCACCAGCCAGGACTGGTCCCTGATGAGGGCGAAGACTACCGTCGACAGGGTGGAAAACAGGTAGCAAATCAGGATGATCTTCTTCCGGCCGAAGCGGTCGGAAAGGATGCCAAAGCCAAAGGGACCGGCCACGCTGGCGGTGGTCATCGCCGTCAGCAAGAGGCCGACGGTCATGGTGTCATACTTCATTTCCTGTATGAGGTACAGCGGGACGTAGGTAAGAAGCACGCCGATGCCGCGGCCGCCGGCGGCGAAGAACTGCGCCCCGGTGATGGCGACCATGTTGCGGTCGCGGAAGTAGGACTTGACGTCGGTCAGGGAGATGCCGAGGTCAGAGAGCTTTAGACCGCCGCTGCGGGGCCGGGGCTTTTCCCTGATCAAGGTGAGCATCAGGATTCCGATGACGATGGCCGGCAGAGAGAAAAAGACCAGCGTCCAGCGCCAGTCGAAACGGACGATCAGGAAGGCAGTGATTACGGGGGCGAGGACCATCCCTACCTGCGCCACCGAGTTGTTCAGACCGAGGGCGCGGCCTCTTTGTCTCCTTTCGAACCGTTCAGCGATGATGGAGTTGCCGCAGGGGTGCTGGGGGGCGCCGCCGACCCGGTTGACCAGCCTGAGCCACAGGACCTGGGCAAAATTGGCGGCGGCGCCGGTGGCCGCGGTGCTGACGCCGGCCAGGATGCTGCCCATGCCCAGGAGGTCCTTTCTCTTGACCACGCGGCTAATGGAGCCGAACCAGAGCTGGAGAATGCCGCCGACAATATTGGTCACACCGACCATCCAGCCGAGCTGGAGCATGGTCATGCCTATGTCCGCCATCATCCGCGCCCAGACGATGGGCATCAGGGGGACATAGGCGTGGTTGACGCCGTGGGCGCTGGAAACCAGCGCCAGGGTGATCGTCCTGCGGCTGGCCTCCGGCCGGTTATTGGTCTCTTCTTTCACTGCTTTTGACACCGGTGCCACAGGCGTCCCCGCCTGTGGGCCAACTTGTAGCCGCACCCTTGACGGGTGCGCGAGACGCCCCCCGGACCCGCAGGCGTAAAGCCTGCGACTACGGGCTGGTGACGCCACTCCCGCAGGCGTAAAGCCTGCGGCTACGGGCTGGTGACGCCACCCCCGCAGGCGTAAAACTTGCGGCTACTCCAGGTAGCCCTGGGTCTTCATCAGCTCCGCGTTCAAAATGGCCGCCCCGGCGGCGCCCCGGATAGTGTTGTGGCCGACGACGGTGAACTTGTAGCTCATGACGGGACATTCGCGGACCCGTCCCACCACCGAGGCCATGCCTTTTTCCACGGTGCGGTCCAACTTCGGCTGGGGCCGGTTGCTTTCCCTGCGGACGATGATGGGATGGTCGGGGGACATGGGGAGCTTCAGCTCTTTGAGGGGATTGAAAGCCTCCATGGCGGCAACGATTTCACTGAGCGAGGGCTTCTTGTCCAGCCTGACCGAAACCGCTTCGGTATGGCCGTCGTTCACATTGACCCGGTTACAACTGGCGCTCACCACCATGTCGGCGTTGGTGACGCCGGCGCCGTTGAACGAGCCCAGGAGTTTGAGGGTCTCGGACTGCACCTTTTCTTCCTCGCCGCCGATGAAGGGGAGGACGTTATCCAGGATATCCAGGGAAGGCACTCCGGGGTAGCCGGCGCCGGAAAGTGCCTGCATCGAGGTGACCATCACCTGGCTCAGACCGAACTGCATCAACGGCTTGAGCGCCAGGACCATGTGGATGGTGGTGCAGTTGGGGTTGGTGACAATGAAGCCGCTTGAGTTCCGGTTCTTCTTCTGCAACGGGACGAGTTTGAGATGCTCCGGATTCACTTCGGGGATCAGGAGGGGCACGTCGGGCTCCATGCGGTAGTTCCGGGCGTTGCTGGAAACTATGTAGCCGTGGCGGGCGAAGTTCCCCTCGATCTCCCCGGCCACGTCGGCGTCCAGGGCGGAGAAAACGACCTTGCAGTCCAGGTTGGGAAGGCACTCCTTGATGGGCCTGGCGCGGGCGTAGGCGGGGATATCGGCGCTGAGCTTCCAGCGCCCTTCCATTACCTGGCCGTAGGTCTTGCCGGCCGATCTTTCGGAGGCGGCCAGTTCAGTGACTTCGAACCAGGGATGGTTTTCCAGCAGTTGCACGAAGCGCTGCCCGACCATGCCGGTGGCGCCGAGGATGCCCACTTTGATCTTGTTCATGTGATTTTCCTGTCTAGGGCTGCGCTCATCTCCCCCTTCGACAAAGGTGGATCAGAGCTTGGCTCATCTCCCCCTTTGCAAAAGGGGGATTAAGGGGGATTTCTGATTTGCAGGAAATTATAGAGGAAAAAACGGCGGTTTACAACGGCTATTGACAAAACGACAGATTTGTTGTACAACAATAGCGTTGCAAATATCCTGTAAGAATAGTGGCACATGGGGGATAACGTGAATAAGGCAAGAATAGTCATTGGAAGCCCAGCGCGAGGTCTTGATCTCTGGGACCGCGAAGACGTGATCCGGGAAATATGGAGTGCTCTAGAAAGGGACAATGTGCTGCTTGTCGCGCCAAGGCGGTTTGGGAAAACAAGCATCATGCTAAACCTGAGGGATGAGCCACGAGATCACTTCAAAGTCTTCTATTTCGATACTGAGTGGATGAAGGGACCTGAATACTTCATTGCAGAGGTTGCGGCGGAGTTGGCGGCAGATAGCGACCTAAAGCAATTCCTTTCTCGGTCCGGGGGGACCTTGCGGGGAGTCATGGAGCGGTTAGGGGAAATCCAACTATCCGAGTTCAAACTCAAGTTCAAAGAAGAAACCGCAAGAAACTGGCAGGAAAAAGGAAGGGAATTGATTCTTCAAGTTTCTGGGCACAAGGGGAAGATCCTCCTTGTTGTTGACGAACTGCCGCTGATGATTCAGAGGATGTCAGGGGAAGATAAGAACGTAACCCGGGATTTCCTGCACTGGATGAGAAGCCTGCGCCAAATGCCAGAGCCAGGTAACTTGCGATTTGTCATTGGGGGATCAATTGGAATAGAGCACGTCCTGAAGCATTTGGGCACCGATACCAAGGTAATCAGTGACCTTCGCCGGATTAAGGTAGACCCTTTTTCTCACGACCAGTGCCGGGACTTTATCAGGGTTCTCTTATCAAATGAAGCGAACCTCCAAGATGTTTCCGCGGCGCTGCTCCAAGCCTTTGTCGATGTTCTGCAGACACCGGTTCCCCATTTCGTCCAGATTTTGGTGGCAGAGGCGATACGAGAAGCTGAAAAGCAGGGAAGGCAGCTTTCGCCAGAGATCATTCACAAAGCTTACAGTGAACGCGTTTTGGCCTCCTACAATCGCACCTACTTTGAGCACTATTACGCCAGGTTGCGCGATTACTACGCCGAAGAACAGGGACCTGCCAAGGCGCTGCTGCTGGGGATGGCGAAAAGGGGCGAGATGACCAGAAGCGAATTATGGAACGCCTATCAAGTCGCTCGGGGTGGTGGGGGAAGCGAAGATGACTTTGGCTACTTACTTTTCGATCTCGAAAATGACTTCTATATTCAATACAGTGTCGCCGACGGTGTGTATCGTTTCGCCACCAAGGTCTTGCGTGATTGGTGGCTAAGGTACTATTCCGTCGTGAAATGAGGGGGAAAATGACAAAGCAGTTGTATAAGTTCAACCCGTCTTTGGCAGCGCCAAAGGTGTTGCAGGAAACTCTTGTGGGGAGGGAGAAGCAACTCGGCAACATTCTCAGGAAAATCGAAGAGTCGGGACAAGAGACAAGCCTGCGTCATTTCATGATTGTCGGTCAACGCGGCTCCGGTAAGACGCACATGCTGCTTCTCATCTACTACACGGTAAATGGAACTATCCAATGGAACGGCAAGTTTGGGAACCTGAAGAATTCCTGGATACCGGTGCGGTTCGCCGAGGAAGAGTACAGGATTACAAGTCTGGGGGAATTATTGCTCAGGGTGGCTCAGGAGGCGGAAAAGGAAGAGCCGTCTCTGTCAGGAAGGGAACCGTCAGAAGAATTGAGCGTCCAGGTACCGAAGCACTCGGAGGCGGAACAAATGCTCGACCTGCTGTTAGAGCACCGAAAACGACTGGGGAAGCGATTGCTGCTCCTCATCGACAATTTTCACGATATTTTGCAGCGTTTCACAGCCGAAGATCGCGGGCGTCTGAGGGATATTCTGACTGGCAAAGACTTGTTCATGCTAATCGGCACCGCTCCGAGCCTTTTTTCGCAGATCACATCTTATGAGGACACCTTCTACAACTTCTTCGAAAACTTGTGGCTGGAATCGCTCAGTGAGGAGCAGGGAACTAACCTGTTTATTAAATGGCGGGAACAAGAAGGCGGGCGACTAGACGCTAATGGGCTGAAGGAACTGCGACCTAGGATCAAAGCTCTCATACATCTAACGGGTGGAAACCCTCGATTGATTCTCGGTGTCTACTCTATTCTTATGGAGAACCCGGTTCTCGAGGTTGAGGATGCATTCGTCGCGTTGTTGGACGACCTCACCCCGTATTATCAGTCACGGGTAAAGGAACTCTCCCCACAGCAGGCGAAAATACTGGATGCTATGGCACTGGCTGACAGGCCATCGAGCCCGACTGAGATAGCAGCGGACACACAATTAGAGATCACCAAGATAACCTCCCAGCTGAAGAGAATGGGAACGGCCGGGTATGTAGAGCCACTGAGGGAGGGGCGAAAGAGGAGAGTACTTTATGATGTTACCGATCGGCTGTTTCGTTTGTGGAGACAAATGCGGGTGGAATCAGGCAGGCGCTACCTGAAATTCCTGGTGACCATTGTTAAGGTATGGTATTCCGAAGTCGAGATCAAGAGGCAATTTGAGGAGGCATCGTCTGAATTCGAACGGGCCCTTGCCACGGGAGACAAGGCAGCCGTGGATCGGGCCCTCAAGCATATGTGGTACTTCCGTGAAGCCTGCGGCTCCCGGCTCAAAACCGAGATGTATGCGATGCGGCTGGCCGGGCTGGTACGGACCTCGGATTACGACACGGCACAGCGCGAGATCGAGGAATTGCGAAGCAAGAGCGCGAACGAGGGTGACACTGAGTCTCTGGCTATTTCCCATTTCTATGAGGGCCTCATGCATTCCAAGAGAGGAGATACGGCCGAAGCAAGATCGGCTCTGAAAAGGGGGTTGGACTTACATCCTGGCAATTCTGCCATTTGGTATAACCTTGGCGTCACATTCAGTGATGAATCTCGTCATCAAGAGGCGATAGAGTCCTACAAGAGAGCCGTGGAATTGGATCCACAGGCCCGCGAAGCCTGGTATAATATGGGCAATGAATATTACGGGTTGGGCCGACATGAAGAGGCAATCGCGGCACACCTTAAAGCTGCGGAATTGAAGCCAGATTGGTATGAGGCATGGACGAACCTGGGACTCGATTATCTTTCCGTGAGGCGGTATGACGAGTCTCTCAATGCTTTGCAGAAAGCACGTACGATAAACGCAGATAGATACGAGGTATGGGGGGCTTTGGGCGAAGTGAGTCTCCAAAGAGGCCGGTACCGAGAGGCTGCGGAAGCCTTCAAGAAGGCGGCAAACACATCACCTAGCTTGGACTGGGTATGGGCAAGGTTAAGCATGGCGCTGCTTTTCTCAGGAGACGATGAACATGGCTACGAAGCTGCTGGGAAGGCGGTCGATTTGAACCCGAGGGACCCAATCAATTGGTCGCACCTAGCCCATGCGCTAGACCACCTCGGCAAGTATGACGACGCGATCAAAGCTTACGGTGAGGCAATAAGTATTTCACCTGAGGAGCCTTCGCTATTCTTGAATCGGGCGCTGACTTTCTATGACATGGATGCAACGGAAAGGGCAATCGCGGACGCAAAAACGGCCGTCGAGCTTGGCCGGAAGCAGAATGACAAGGAGTTGCTCGAAGCAGCGGCAGAGGGGTATTCGCGGTGGAATCTTCTTACCTCTGCCAGGAACGCCGAAAAGGGCGAGGTTGGGCCCGCTGAAAGGCATTTCAGGCAGAGCCTGTTGCACATGGACTTGGTCCCGGCCGATAAGGTCAGAGAACTAATGACAGTGTATCTAAACGGCTTGCTCAAGGCAGGGAAGATAGAGTTCCTGGGTACGGCGCTGGGCATCATGGAAGAAGGGAAATCGCTCGGGGTGGAATCGCTGGTCAGGTTCTACCGCATTTCGCTGGCGTATCTCAAGACAAAAGACGAAGGTCTTCTCAACCAGCTTTTCCCGGAGCTAAGGGAATTGGTGCGTGGGCTCGTGCAGGTGAATGCCGCACAGCCCCCAGGGGAGAGGATGAACTAATACAAAGGCGACAGGTCCTGCGTGGTCCGGCTTGTCCCTGTCGTGCCCGGTTGACTGCCACGGTTCGATCCCGACGCGTCGGGGCAAGGGGTGTCGCTACGGGTTTGCCACTGTCTGAGTTGCTGAAAGGGCCGGTGGGCCGGCGGGAGGGGCATTGTGATATAATTCAGGCGCTGTTTACTCGCTATTTGGGGCATGTTCCCCGAAGGAGAAGACCGAAATGCTGAGTTACCGGACAGAAACGATCATCTCCCAGGACCGTGTACTTACCGTCAGGGGCGTGCCTTTCCGTCCGGGCGAAAAGGTGGAAGTAATCATACTCAGCCACCCGTCCAGGAAGAGCGAGGAGAAACGCTGTTCCCTGAGGGGCAAGCCAATTCGCTACGTAAGGCCGTTTGACAGCGTGGCCGAGAATGAGTGGCAGGCCCTGCGATGATTGTCCTGGACACTCACGTCTGGGTTTGGTGGGTTCACGGAGACAGTCAACTCACCCAGGCTCAACGCGACGCAGTCACGGCGGACCAGGCGGATACGCTTGGCGTCAGTGCGATTTCATGCTGGGAAGTTGCCAAACTGGTGGAATACGGTCGTTTGGAATTGCCGTGTCCATTAGAGGAGTGGTTTGAGCGGGCGCTGGATTACCCGGGGGTGCAACTGCTTGCTCTAACCCCGGAGATTGCCATTGAGTCTACGCGACTACCTGGCGAATTTCACCGCGACCCGGCTGACCAGATCATTGTGGCAACAGCCAGACTGTATGGTTGTCCGCTCATAACGTCGGACGACAAGATTCTAAACTACCCGCACGTCGCAACTGTCCGTTGAGGCTTCCGCAGTTGGCAGCCCCGGCTCGACGATACCCGTAATGGGCGTCGCTGCCGGTGGTGCCCGCCGTAGGCCGCCACGGCTGGAGCGGGGAGCTAACCATCCAGGAACCAGCCGTACGGTCCCGGGGTGGCGCCATGCTGGCGGCGAGGGAGACAGTGGTCGAAAAATAGGGTGGCTACGAGCTGTTGCCGGCTCTGAACGCCAACCTTTGAGAAAACGGCCTTGATATGGTCGTTTACCGTCATCGGCGTTATCCCCAGTTCGCTGGCCATTTCTTTTGAACTCAGGCCCCGGGCGATCCACATGGTTACCTCGCGCTCGCGACCGGTCAGCCCGTAGGCGCGGGCCAGAACTCCGGCAAGCTCCGCGGGCCTGGCCGGCTCGACCACCACCACAATCTTTCGCCGCCCCTCCGGCTCCAGCCAGCTTGCGTGCAGCCTGATCCAGCGCCCCGACCGGCCCGGCGCCACCGAAAACGCCATTGCCTTCTGGCCGTTCCAGAGGTCCGCCGCCAGCGAGTACAGGGCCACCGGTCCCGGATAGCCCTCGTTCAGGTCATCGAGCAGCGGCCGGGCAGCCTCCGACATGCTCTCGATCGTTCCTTCACGGTCCACCACCACCGCCCCGGGCGCTTCGGGGAGGTCGGCCGGTTGGGCTATCGCCTGCCGGAGCAGGGTGAACCGAATCATCTCAGCCATCAAAGGCCCCAGGGAGCCGACCACAGCGGCATCCTGAGGGGTGAACTTGCCGGCCTGCCCCGAGCGGTAGATGATGAGGCTGCCCCAGCAGTCCTGGCCCAGCATGAGCGCGCAGCGCAGCTCATCGGCAATCCCCAATTGTCTGAGCGCCGCGTAGCGCGGGCTATTCTGCCGTGGTGCCTCGTCAACCAGGGAAAGCACGCCGGCCGGGTGCGGCGCTTTGGCCAGCGACCGAAACTGGTGGATATCTTCCTCGTGGTATTCATTCTGAAAGAGGAACAGGAATTTCTCGCCCTCCCGGGGTGAGATGGAGGAGCCGACTCAGTTGGTCCAGAGCACCGTAGCCGGATCGATAGTCGAGATGGCCCCCGCGTCAAACCCTATCGTACGCTGCAGCGCTTTGAGTATCTGACGGCGTATTTCTACGTGGTCCAGCCCCGGGACGGTCATCAGACGGCGCAACGCGCCGTCAGCCAGTTCAATCCCTGACCTGTTCATCTCTCGTACCTCCTTCGAGACCCGCCCCCCTAATTTTAGGGATTGTCTTGCCGGGGCGAGGCTCCTAAGATTGGTAACGTGAATTGTAGCATTTGTCCCTGGTACTGACAAGGGACAAAAGGAGGAGTACGACTCATGTCACAGTCAACGCAGGAACAGAACAAGACAATCGTCCGCCGCATTCTGGAGGAGGCCTTCAACCAGGGCAACCTGGCCCTGCTGGACGGGTACGTAGATGCCGGCTGGCTCTATCAGGGACCCATTCCGGGCATAGGCCGTGGACCGGAGGGCTTCAAGGCGCTGGTGGCCCTGTTCCGCAACGCTTTTCCGGATTTGCAGATAACCGTTGAGGAAGTTATCGCGGAAGGCGACAAAGTGGCGGACCAGTTGTCCTTTACCGGCACACACCGGGGCAAGCTGATGGGGGTTGCTCCCACCGGCAACAAACTCGCCGTACGGCAGGCCGACATCTGGCGCCTGGTTGAAGGGAAGGTGGTGGAATTGCGTCCATTCCCCGATCAACTGGGCACCATGCGGCAACTGGGCTTCCCGCTGGAGCCGCCCCGTGCAACGTAGCGTGGGTTAAGGACGGAGGGAGCAGTGGCAAGGGGGACATCCCGCGCAGGCCGAGGGCCTGCGGGTACAGATGCAACCGCCGGCGGCGCAGGCTAAAGACCTGTCCCGACGGAGTCGTGGACTCCCGCAAGGCGGAGCGGCTACAACCCGCCGCCCCCCGCAGGCATAACGCCTGCGGCTACGGCCTTATATGTCCAGGTTGCGGACGCTTTTGGCGTAGGCCTGGATGAAGGCCTTGCGTGGTGGGACTTCCTCGCTCATCAGCTTGTGGAAGGTCTCGTCGGCTTTGACCGCGTCCTCCACGTCGACCCGCAGGATGGTCCTGGTGGCGGGGTTCATCGTGGTGGACCACAGTTGCTCGGGACTCATTTCGCCCAAGCCTTTGTAGCGCTGTATTTCCACTTTCTTTTCCGAGAGGGTTTTCAGCTTCTCTTCTTTTTCTTTGTCGCTGTAGACCCAGAAGTGTTCTTTGCCCGCCTGGATGCGGTAGAGGGGTGGCTGAGCGATAAAAAGGTGGTGCTCGTTGATCAGGTTGCTCATGTGGCGGAAGAAGAAGGTCAGGAGCAGAGTGCGGATGTGGGCGCCGTCCACGTCGGCATCGGTCATGATTATGACCCGGTGGTAGCGCAGTTTGCTGAGCTCGCATTGCTGGTCGATATTGCACCCCAGCGCCGTCACCAGCGCCCGTATTTCTTCGTGAGCCAGCATCTTGTCCGGAGGGGCCTTCTCCACGTTCAGTATTTTGCCCCGCAGGGGGAGAATCGCCTGGAAGGCGCGGTCGCGCCCCTGCTTGGCGGAACCCCCGGCGGAGTCGCCCTCGACGATAAATATCTCGCTGCCGGCGGGGTCCTTCTCTGAACAATCGGCCAATTTACCGGGCAGGGTGGAACCATCGAGAGCCCCTTTGCGGATGACGAGGTCCCGGGCTTTCCGGGCGGCCTCGCGGGCACGGGCCGATGTGAGACATTTCTCCACAATGGCCCTGGCTTCGTTGGGATGTTCGTCAAGATACTGGATGACCCCGTCGAAGACTGCGGTCTCCACGTTTCCCTTGACCTCGGCGTTGCCCAGCTTGCCCTTGGTCTGACCCTCGAACTGGGGATTGGCCAGCTTGACACTGACAATGCTGGTCAGTCCTTCCCTCACGTCGTCGCCGGTCAGATTGGCGTCATCTTCCTTGACGAGCTTGGCCCGCCGGGAATAATCGTTCAGCGCCCGGGTAAGCGCGGTGCGAAAGCCTGTGAGGTGGGTGCCGCCATCGGCGGTATTGATGCAGTTGGCAAAGGTGAAAGTTGTCTCGCTGAAGCCGTCGTTGTACTGCACGGCGGTTTCCACGTAGGTCCCGTTGACGCTCCGGGAAATGTAGATGGGCAGGGAATGGAGAGTGGTCCGGGTGCGGTTCAGGTGGCGGACGAAACTGGCGATGCCGCCTTCGAAATAGAAAGTCTTTTCTACCCCGGTGCGCTCGTCCTTTATACTGAGCTCCAGGCCCTTGTTCAAATAGGCCATTTCCCGGATGCGTTCGGCCAGGACATCGAAATCGTAGATAGTGGTGGAAAAGATGTCTTTGTCGGCCAGAAAAGTTACGGTGGTGCCTATGGAACCGGCCTCGCCTATTTCCTTGACATCGGCTTTGGGAATGCCCCGGGAGTATTCCTGGCGGTAGACCTTCCCGTCGCGCCGCACATCCACCCGCATCCACGAGGAGAGGGCGTTTACCACGGAAGCGCCAACGCCATGGAGTCCCCCTGAGACCTTGTAAGTCTGCCCCCCGAACTTGGCGCCGGCATGCAGGGTGGTCATGACCGTCTGCAGAGCCGACACGCCGGTGGTGGGGTGGATTTCTACCGGGATTCCCCGGCCGTCATCGACCACCTCAACCGAGTTGTCCTGGTGGATGGTGACCTGGATGTGCCGGCAGAAGCCGGCCATGGATTCATCGATGCTGTTATAGATGATCTCGTAGGCGAGATGGTGCAGGCCACGCTGGTCGGTGCTGCCGATGTACATGCCGGGGCGGAGGCGGACCGCCTCCAACCCCCCAAGGACCGTGATATCTGCTGCGCTATATTCGCCCTGGTGGTTAGGGGTATTTGGTGAGTTAACCTGGGTCACGGGATTATTATACTATAAGTCGCCAGGTTTGTCATACCTCGGCAGATATAAAGATAATAACAAAAGACGAAAGTTTTCCGCGTGCGGGGGGGGAACTGCATGACGAATCCATCATCTATCCTGATTTCATCGGGACCATGAACGATGAATATGGCTTTGGCGAAACCCGTAGCGGCCCCGACACGTCAGGGTCCCGTAGGGGCGAACCCGTCCCGCCCCATCGGGACTCTCGCAGAGCGGAGTGTGTTCGCCCGCCGGCGGGCAGAGGAATCACCGCCATGCCTGGCGGGCCAAGCGCCATCAGGGATGAAAATCATGGCTCACAGGCGGGGACGCCTGTGGTACCGGATTTCTAATCTTCCAGTTCGGACCGGGTGCGGACCAGGCGGACGAGGGTATCCCTGGCGACGACCCCCACCACCCTGTTGCCTACCACCACAGGCACCTGGTTGATATCGGCTTCGTCCATGATTTCCAGTATCCGGGTTGCACTATCGTCGGGATGGGCGGTCTTAAGTTTGCCGATGGGAGTCATCGCCTTCGCTGTCGTAACCAGGGGCCATTTGTCTCGAGACACTGATTTTATGTCTTTCAGGGCAATTATCCCCTCGATCTGGCTACCGGTTGCAACCATGAAGCAGCGCCTGCCCGAGGGACGGACGTGTTCTCTGACCAGTTGCTCGATGCTGAGATCGCCCGTCACCATGGCGCAGTCGGTGGTCATCAGTTCCGAAGCGCGGACATTGTTAAGGGTTTCCTTGAGGAGCGCCTGCCGGTAGCTGGAAGAAGCGGCGTTTTCCAGGAACCAGCCTATCAAAGCGATCCAGATGCCCGGAAAAGGGTGCAGGTGCCCGGTAAGCGTACCGCCGATGCCGAGCAGGATGAAAGCATAGGCGACGCCCTGACCCACCAGTGTGGCTGTCCGGGTGGCCTTGCGGTAGTTCTTCGTGGTCTGCCAGAGGATGGAGCGGAGGACGCGGCCGCCGTCCAGGGGGAAACCGGGAATAAGATTGAAAAAGGCCAGGCCGAAGTTGATCCGGGCGAGCGCGGACGCGGCGGCCGAGGCCGGTTCACTGGCGGATTGGGCCGCCAGCCAGATACCGCCGAACAGAATACCGATAGCCACGCTGCAAGCAGGTCCGGCGATGGCCATTCTCAATTCAGCCGACGGCTTGGAAGCCTCCCGGGAAATCTGGGCCACGCCGCCGAATACGAAGAGGGTGATGCTCCGCACGGGGACTCCGTCGGCTTTGGAAATGACGCTGTGGGATAGCTCATGGGTCAGGATGGAAGCAAAGAAAAGCAGACCCGTGACAACCCCGGTGGCCCAGTGGACGGAGACCGGCCAAAGGGGATAGGAATCGGGAAAGTAGCCTAGTGACAGGGACAGGGTCACCAGCACAAATATTATGGACCAGGTGAAGTGGAGGCGAATGGGGATGCCGAAAACCTTGCCCAGGTTTATGGCGCTGCCCGAGGATGCCACCGCCCGCAGGAAGACGTTGGGAAGCTTATTCATTCCACGAAAAGATGACATAGCGCCAATTTACCCCACAGCCCCTCCGATGTCAAGCGAGGGGGACTGTAGCCGCTTCGTTCCGGGAGTCCCGACTTGTCGGGACAGGTCTTTAGCCTGCCAAACCGGTACCACCCCGAGGCATCGGGGTGCGGGCTGGATTTTCGACACGGCAGACATTTGCCCTCCTGACGACCGACAATGGCTCGCTGTGGGGTGCATGGGCTAAAGGTCAGTGACGAAGATATATTGACAGCGGTATTGTTCACCGCTCACCCCGATGCCTCGGGGTGGTACCGGGCGCGGGCGCGTCCCACATCTCGGAAAACGCTCTGTGTCCAGCACTCGAGACGTGGGTGAAGATGAGTGCGGGGGGTGGGGTGAGACAGAGATCGAGACAGAGACAGAGACAGGGGTGGGATGAAGATAGAGACCGGAGCTAACGGGGATGGAGTGCAGGAAGGGGCGACAGTCTGTCGCCCCTTCCTGCGCCGGCGTTACTGCGCGCTCTTGTAATCTATGCTGCTGATGAGGGGTGCGGTGGGGCGGATGATCTTGATGTTCTTCAGGCTGGTCAGTGGTCCCCCGGAAGAAGCGGCGTGACAGCCGTTGCATGCCAGGAGAGTGTCGTCATAAGCCTTCACGAAAGCGTCCAGGTTCTTGGCCTCGGCTGCTTTATCAAGTGTGTCCAGGGTCGCTTTGGCGAAGGCGTCCATGGCGGCCTTCCTCGTTGGCCTGGTAACCCCAAGAGCCTCGACGGCAGCTTTGGACTCGTAGAGTTCAAAGCGTGCCAGGTCCCAGTTGCCGCCCTGAGCGGCAAACCACATGAGATTGAGGCGGTGGGTGAGTTCCAGCATCCGGTCGGCAGTGCCAGGCTGGATATCCCACAGCGGGAGCTTGCGGTCCACCTTGGTGAACCGTTCATCAACCAGTTTTCCTATTTCAGTCGATGCTAAGCCCGCTGCGCCCGCTTTTCCCGGCGGCCCCGCGGGGCCTGCCGGTCCCGCTGGTCCGGCAGGCCCCGCCGGACCGGCTTTGCCTGCTGCTCCCGCAGCGCCTTCTTTTCCTGCAGGGCCTCCCGGCCCGGCAGGTCCCGCCGGACCTCTCTCACCAGGGGCGCCCTGGCAGGCGACAACGACTAGCCCCACCACAAGGACCAGAGCCACGCACATGAGCGTAGGCCATCCCCATATCTTTTTTGGCAAAATCTACTCCTTGGTTCAAAACTGTCTTCACAATGTCACTACGGGGTGAAGGCGGACTATCAGGGTCCCATTCTTCTTATTCTCGTCCTTTCCTGGCCCAACCGCGACTGAAATCACTGAGACTGAGCGGTCCGAAGTAGTATACCGGGTGAACATTACAAACTACCTTACAAGTGGCTGGTCCCGGGGGCAGGCCTCAGGTGCTGCCTGCCGGGGCATGCAATGCCGTACCGCTGCGAGGCTAGAAACTGACGGGGCCTGCCCGACCACCATTTCGCCTGTCAGAACATATCGCTTTTCCCTGCTCCGCGGCAAGGCTAAAGACATGGGTTACTCACAGGCGGGACGCCTGTGCCACTGACGCCTGAGGCGCCGGTCTTATTTCAGGCTGGCCAGGAAGGCGATGATATTGTCCAGGTCGGCGTCGGTGAGCTGGGCAGGGGAAAAGGCAGGCATCGTTCCCTTCCCGCTTCTTATGGCGCTCTTCACGGAGGCTGCATCTTTGCCTTTCAACGCCGGGCCGATGCCCCCCTGTCCCTCGGCGCCGTGACAGGCGGCGCAGCCGAGGCTGGCATAGACGGTCCGTCCTCGCTGGATGTCTCCGGCGGCGGTTGGCGCGGGTGGGGTAGCTGCCGGGGCCGGTTTGGTGGCGGCGGGCGTGAAAGGCTTTTCGGTAGCCGTTGGCGGTGCAGTGGGTCTGGTCGTGGGTGTGGGTCCCGGAATGGTAGTTGCAGGGCCGGGTTTGGGGGTGACGACCGGTTTGGGTGTGGCGGTGGGCAAGGGGGGGGGCGACGGTGTGGAAATCGGGGCAGCCGCCGCCGGGGGGAGATGCGCGGCGGCGGACTCTATCAACGACTGGTCCCAGTTGAGAAGGAAGGTTGTCAGCTCGCCTATTTCAAATTTTTTCAGCATACCGCCGTCTTCAGCGCCGAAGGCCGGCATGCCCGTACCCGGGCGGCCCCTCGAGATGACTTTGGCCAGCGCTGCCTCGTCCATCTGTGTCTGGCGGAGATTTCGCCCCGGCAGGAGGTCTCCGGTCCTGCCGTGGCAAAGGCTGCAGTTGGAAAGGAAGAACTCGGCCCCGCGGGTCGCGGCCTCGTGCTTGATCCGGGTGGCAGCCGCCTCCTGGCGGGCTGGTTCCCGGAGCCAGTACACCGGAACGAGGACAGCCATGGCCAGTATCATGAGGGCGGAGATAACCGTTTTCTTTTGCAGGTCGTTCACTGTATTCCCTTATGTGCAAAGTCCTTACCGGGGAAAAATCGAAAATCAAAATGCAAAACTCAAAATGACAAACCAAAATGCAAAAAGGCTGTCGGTTGCCAGACATTGTCTGTCAGCTAACAGTTGATCGCTGACGGCTGACTGCCGACTGTTCATTTTTGACTTTTGTTCTGTCATTGTTCATCTTGGTTTTTGACATTTGATTTTCGGCACGAGCGTGTCACACCCTGGTTGCCTGCGAGGGACTGTAGGTCTCTCTCAGGACGATCTTGCCCGTATCGACTTTTATGACGCCCCCCTCTATGGCTATGGGGTGGAGGTCCAGAGGACGAGGGGGCGGGCCGCCGACTACTTGCCCGTAGCGGTTGTAGATACCCGCGTGGCAGGGACAGTTGAGTCTGCCTTTGGGAGCGAGTTTGTCCTCGCTTTGCTCATCCTTTTGCCAGGGGACCACGCAGCCCAGGTGGGTGCACTTGCGGTTGAGGGCCAGGAAACCGTCTTCCACCCGCGAAAGGTAGAAACGGTATTCAGGGAAATAGGTCATCGAGCCTACCGGGAAGTCTCCCACTTTGCCGGCGGTGACGACGCTGCCGAAGCCGCCCGCCTTGGCCCTGGGCCACAGGGATGCCACGGTGGCGGCCAGACCTTCGGCCGCCAGAATGAAGAGGCCCGCCCAGACGCCCAGTCTGAGAAAATCACGGCGGGTGACGCCTTTTGCCTGCTGTGGAGGACCGTCAATGTTTTGCTGTGCCATAGAAGTAGAACTCCTATCGGGAGAATGCAGAAATGAAAATGACTATCAGCTAACAGCCATCGGCTATCGGCTGTCGGCTGCTGACAGCCCTCAGAACGTCAGCCCGCCCGGGGGCAGGTTCCACACCGGGGTCAGGTGCAGGCCGATGCCCCGGAAGAACTGGCCGCTGATGGTCGTGACGATGTAAGTTGTCACGAAGGCGGTGAAGTAGGCCAGGGCGATTTCGCGTCCGTTGGGCCGCCATCGCTTGATACCCACATAAAGGATCGCCATCAGCGCCGCCATGACGCCGCTGGGGATTATCCACTCTGGAAAGATGGCGGGAGAGCTGACCAACTGCCGCACGCCCACGTATTCGTCGAACAGGATCAATGCCACCAGGGCCACAGTGGTGTAAATAGCCGACCAGAAAGAGAGCACCCTTCCTTTGCGGGAGGCGAACCATATCCCCGTATCGTCCTGCCGGCGCTCCACATAGGGGATGGCCATGAGAACTAAAATGACCAGGCTGGGGATGATGACGCCCGAAAGGGCGGGACTCATGTGAAGCAGGATCTCCTGGAGGTTGGAGAAGTACCAGGGCGCCTTGGCCGGGTTCTCGGTCACGTCGGGGTTGGCCCAACCTCGGAGGGGGGCGTTTACAAACATCGAAAGAACGAAAAGAAAGACGCTGGTGCTCAGGATAGCCAGCAGCTCCATGACCATAAGGTGCGGCCAGGAGAACACTGAGTTGTCCGGGCCTTTTTCCACCATCGGGCTGGTCCGTTTCATCAGGGCCATGAGGCCGTAGGTGCGGGCGGGGCGGTCGGGCAGGAGCTGTGTCGGCTCTCCGGTCCCGAAGGGGGGCAGGCGCCTGACATCGGCAACCTCGGACGCGGCAGTTTCGCTGAGCGGCGCCGACAGGCCGCCGTCTTTGCGCACTCTCCAGAAATGAATTCCCATGAGAACGATGACTACAGTAGGCAGCAAGAAGATGTGCAGGCCGTAGAACCGCTGCAGTGCTGCCTGTCCCACGTCAAAGGCGCCCAGCAGGAAGGTCCGCGCCTGTTCCCCGATTATCGGGGTATAGCCGGCGATGTTGGTGGAAACGGTGATGGCCCAGTAGGAAAGCTGGTCGTAGGGAAGAAGATAGCCGGTGAAACTGAGTAAGAGGGTGAATAGCCAGAGGAGCACGCCGACGACCCAGTTGGCCTCCCTGGGGGCCTTGTAGCCTCCCGTAAAGAATACCCGGCACATGTGCAGGAAGACCACCAGCACCATGAGGTGGGCGCCCCAGCGGTGGAGGTTGCGCAGCATCATGCCGAAGGTGACCGAAGTCTCCATGTCCTGCATATTCTGATAGGCCTGATCCACCGAGGGCACGTACAGGAACATCAGGATGCCTCCGGTGATCGTCAGCAGGAAGAAAAGGAATGCGGCGATAACGCCGAGTCCCCATGAGTACGATATCTTCAGAGTGTGCTTCTTTACCTTGACCGGGTGAATGTGGAGGAAGAAGCTGTTGAACATGACCATGGCCCGGTTCTCTTCGGTGCCGGGATAGCCCTGCCGGAACATGGAGCGCCAGAAAGCGCTTGCCCGCAGCCGGTCCAGGGGTGACCGGCCGTTGGCGGGGGGTGGCTCAGTCTCAGTTCGCTCTATGACGTCCATGCTGTTTTTCCTTCGCTATAAGAATCCAGAATCCAGAATTCAGAATTCAGAAGCCAGAACGGCCTGGCAGTCATGAATTCTGAATTCTGGATTCTCGCTCGCACTATTCTTCCACGAGTTTCTCTTCAAACCAGAAGGCTTCCATGGTGATGGCGCTGGTAGGACAGCGCCTGTAGCACAGCCCGCAGCGGATACATTTCGTTTCGTCCTTGATCATGGCCGTTGCCCGGCTGGGAAGTCCTTTGTTTCGGGCCTCCCGGAAGGCCTTCAACTCCGTTCCGTATCTTCCCCGGACGACGGCCTGCATGTCGTCACTCCCTTCCAGTTCTTCCACCGGGACCAGCTTCAAACAGTCCCTGGGGCAGATATCCACACAGCCGCCGCAAAGGATGCACCGGTCGCTATCGAATACGGTCTGGATATGGCATTTGAGACAGCGGTGCGCCTGCTCGTAGGCCGACCGGCTGTCAAACACCGTCTCCACTTCGGAGATGCCGGTGCGCCGGTCCAGGGAAATCTTGGCCGGGTTGGTTCTTGGTGCTTCTATGTATTGTGTCCGGGGCAGATAGCTGAGGGGGACTTCCATGAGCCAGCCCTTGCGGACCATTCCGGCCCTACCCTTGCTGAGGTAGTTGTGCATGGCCCTGGCTGCCTTGTGGCCGTCAGCTACGGCCTCGATTATGGTACGCGGCCCGAAAACCACGTCACCGCCGGCGAAAACTCCCGGGGCGGTGGTGGCCAAGGTTTCCGTGTCAGCCCGGATGGTGTTTTGCCGCGTTGTTTCAATCCCGTCCTCGGGTCGGACAAAGGACAGGTCGCTCTGTTGGCCCACGGCCATGATGATCGAGCTGCATTCGAGAACGGTCTCGGAACCCGGTACCGGGACCAGGGACCGTCTCCCTTTTTCGTCATAGACCGACTTTGTGGCGACGACCTCCAGGCCGGCCACTTTTCCGTTGCCGCCGACGATCCGTTTTGGCGTCAGAGCGGTATGCAGTGCGATGCCCTCTTCCAGGGCGCCGGTCAGCTCTTCTTCGGATGCCCGCATCTCCTCGCGGGCGCCCCGGTACACCATGTGCACATCCCTGACGCCGAGGCGCAGGACGCCGCGGGCGACGTCAACCGCGGTGACGAGGGACCCGGTGGCCAACTGCTCGTAAACCTCTCCCAATCTGGCGGCCAGGCGCGCGGCGTCGACAGCGACATCGCCGCCGCCGACAACCACAACTTTGTCTCCCAACCGGACGCGGTAACCCAGGTTTATGTTCAAGAGGAAGTCCACGGCGGCGATTACCCCATCCAGTTGAACGCCTTCTATTTCCATTCCCCGGTCCTTGTGAGCGCCGATGGCAATGAAGACGGCCTGAAAACCCTGTTTCCTGAGGTCGCCGAGGAGGAAGTCCTGCCCCAGGCGGCTATTCAGTTTCAACTCTACCCCGAGGTCGAGAATCTCCCCTATTTCCAGCTTCAGGAGGTCTCGCGGCAACCGGTATTCCGGGACGCCCAGCAGGGTCATTCCGCCGGGATAGGGCGCGGCCTCGAAAATGGTGGGCTTATGACCCAGGATGGCGAGGTCGTGCGCGGCGGATAGCCCTGCCGGCCCGGCCCCGATTACGGCCACCGGGATTCCGGTCCTGGTCCCCCGTCTGCCGGCCCTGGCCCGGTCCACCGATAGCTGGGTAAAGCTCTGGATGGTGGCGGCGTTCAACGGCGACTCTTCCGGTAAGAGCGCCATACCGACCTTGCCTTTTCCCCTGGCCGGGGGAACGTGGCTCTTGGCCTCCACGCCGTACGGTTCACAGACGAATCGCTTCAAGGCGCGGATGGCTATGGGGGCGTCAATCTTTCCCCGGCGGCAGGCTTTCTCGCAGTGAGCGGCGCAGACCCGGCCGCAGGTGGAAGCGAAGGGGTTGGGTTCCCTGGCCCTGACATAGCCGCCCTGGTAGTCGCCTTCGATGACGGCGTTGACATAGCCGCGGGCGTCGGTGTGCACCGGGCAGGCGGTCTGGCAGGGGATTTGTTTGCGGTAGTAGTCAAAATCGACGAGTTCGACCTGGTACTTGCCTCTGGCGCGGTCTTCAGTCACCGGTCTTCACCAGACCTTTCTTCATGGCAAAAGAAGCCGCCTGGGAGCGGTTCTGGACGTGCAACTTGGCCAGGATGTTCCGGAGGTGGTTCTTCACGGTGTTCTCGCTGATAGCCAGCTTAGCAGCTATTTCGGCGTTACCGGCCCCTTTGGCCACCAGGCGCAGCACTTCCTGCTCGCGGATGGTCAGGTTGGCCGAGGGGTCGGCGGCAATGGCGCTTTGCTGCGATAGTCTGGTAAATTCGCCCAGAATCTTACCGGCCATGATCCTCGATATGGCGGCTTCCCCCCGGGACATTCCCCTGATCGATTCCAGGAGTTCGCTGACTCCGATGTTCTTCAGGAGGTAGCCCTGCGCCCCGCTCTTGACCGCCTCCAGCAGGTTCTCGTCTTCGTCGTGTACCGTCAGGACCACAATCTTAACGTATGGCATTTCACTCTTGATTATCCTGGTTGCCTCCTGACCGTTGATGACCGGCATGCCGAGGTCCATGAGGATCAAATCGGGCATCAACTCCCGTGTTTTTCGTACGGCTTCTTCGCCGTCCTGGGCCTGGCCCACGACCTCGATGTCCTTTTGCGATTCGAGGAGAGAGGCCAACCCTTCCCTGAAGAGCTTATGGTCGTCCGCTAGTAGTACCTTTGTCCGCTCCATCATCGGGTCCCCCTGGGGTTATTGGGTTATTGAGTTCAGAGGAAGCCGTCAGCAACCGGGGGTGGGGAACTCAATAACTCAATGACTCAACAACTCAATGAACTCAAAGAACTCTTGATCCGCCCGGCTAGTCCAACCGACTATCGGGAACTAGTGTAGCACGGGGGCTTGCCATTCGTCTATGGCTGTAAGCTACTATTAATGACTAAAAACGGGCTATTGTGTCCCGAGGTCCGTGCCTGAAAGGGCTAACACTTTAGAAGTGGCCGTAGCGACCTGCGATGCGTCGGGGTCGTGGGTGGGTGAGCGCCAGGGGACGACACCCGCAGGGGGTGTCGCTACGGAAGGCACGCGCAGCGTGCCGCTACGGCTTAATGAGCCCCTTTTTCATGGCATAGAAGGCGGCCTGGTAGCGCGTCTGGAGGTGCAGCTTGGCCAGGATATTGCGCAGGTGGTTCTTGACGGTGTTCTCGCTGATTATGAGAGTGGTCGCTATTTCCCGGTTGCTGGCGCCCCGGGCTACCAGCCGGAGCACCTCCTGTTCCCGGGCGGTCAGCTCCTCGTAGGGCGTAGCGGTGACCTGGGACTGCTGGGCAATTTGAGAGAACTCCCGGAGGATTTTGCCGGCCATCACGCGGGAGATAGGCGCCTCATCGTGGTGGATGCCCCTGATGGAAGAGAGGAGTTCTTCCTTGCTGATGTCTTTCAGGAGATAGCCCTGGGCCCCGCTTTTTATGGCTTCCAGCAGGTTTTCGTCTTCGTCGTGGACGGTCAGCATGACGATCTTTACGTAGGGCATTTCGCTCTTAATGGCCCGCGTAGCTTCCAGCCCGTTGGTGCCCGGCATGGAGAGGTCCATGAGAATGAGGTCCGGCATTAACTCCCGGGCTTTGGCCACGGCCTCCGCCCCGTCCTTCGCCTCGCCCACCATTTCCATGTCCGGCTGGGCCGAGAGGAGTCCCGCCAGGGTCTCCCGGAAGAGCCTGTGGTCGTCCGTTACCATTATCCTGATTTTTTCACTCATGCGATTGGGACCCTCACTGAGTCCAGGGGCAGAGAGACCAGAATCCTGGTACCCGACCCCGGGGTGCTTTCGATCCTGAAATTGCCGTTCAGCGATTCCACCCGGCTTTTCATGATACCCAGTCCCAGGTGTTTTTCCGCGGACGGCGAATCGGGGCTGAAGCCCCGGCCATCATCGGTGACTCTTAACACCAGTTGTCCCTCCTGTTCTTCCAGTTGTATCGACGCTTTTGAGGCCACCGCGTGCTTGCGGATGTTGTTCAATGCTTCCTGGACCACCCGGACGAGCTGTACCTGCACGCGCAGGGGCATCTGGACCACCCCGTCGCGGGGCAGTGACAATTCCGCGGGTATGCCGCTCTGTTCGGTAAACTGCCCGGCGAGCTGGCGGACCACGGGCAGGAAGCCGGTTTCCGACACGCGCTGGGCCAGTCTCGCCTCTGAGTCCAGGCCGACGATGGTCGCCCGGACTTCGTCGTAGGCGTCGGCGGTGGCCCTGACCATCTTGTTCAGTTCCGCTTTGGCCTTTTCAGTTTCCCCTTCAGCCAGCAGCTCCTTGACGGTGGTGAACTGGAGGTTCAAAAAGGCCAGGGTCTGCGCCAGGCCGTCGTGTATTTCCCTGGCTATACGGTCCCTTTCCTGCAAGATGGCCATTTCCTCAACCTGGCCGCGCAGCCAGGCGTTTTCCAGGGCCAGGCCCATTTGCTGGGCGGTGGCTTCCGCCAGGTGAATTTCCTGGGCGCCTACCAGCGCCAGTTCCTGCCTGGCGATAACCAGGAGCACCCCTGTGGCCCGGTTGGAAGACTGAACAGGCACGGCGATGCAGGCCGCCGTCTTCTTGTCTTTGAAGTCGCTTAAGGCCGGCGAGGGGTCGATCGACAAGTTGTACTGGACTTTCCCGCTGAGAAAGGCCTCCTCGGCCATCTTTTTGAATGGGGGCTCCAGTTCGGCATAATCTGCGGTTTGCCCGGCGGTGGTCTGGACCACCAGCCCTTTTCGGCCCGGGTTATGGAGCAGCAGATAGGCTTCGCCCCCGACCGGACCCAATAAGCCGCCCAGTTTGGACATGACGTTCTTCAGCAGGGTTTCCAGTTCCAGTGTCGACCCCAGCATCTTAGCTATTTCCAACTGGTATGAGAGCTCGGCGGTCCGTTTCCCGACCCTTTCTTCCAGCTCCCGGTTCCAGCGTTCCAGCTCTTTCTGGGTGTCCCGGAGCCTGATGCGCATCAGGTCGAAGGTCCGGGACAGCTCGCCAATTTCATCTCCGCTCCTGGAGGTGATGGCGCCCTCGAGGTTTCCGCCGGCAATCCTCCTGGATGCCTGGGTGAGATCCTTGATGGGGGTGACCACGCTTCTTGACATGAAGGCGATGGGGATGAGGCAGGCCAGCGCCAGGAGCGCCGCGAAGATCAGGAGCTGGTTCTGGAGACTGCGGACCGGCCCAAAGGCTTCCTCTTCCGTCTGCCTCAAGGCCACGCCCCAGGAAGTCATCGACAGGGGAGCAAAGGCGATGATATCCCTCCGTTTCGGCGGCTCCGTTTCCCCGCCGTGACACCGGTGACAGGTCCTGACCACCGCTTTGCCCTCGCGGATGAGGTCGGAAAACTTTCCCGGGTGGTCGCTTATCTCCTCCGACCGGGGAGGTCTGCCGGGGAAGCTGCGCGCCAGCACCGTCCCTTTTCCATCCACGATCTCGGCATACCCGGTGTTTCCCAGCGACCAGGGCTTGAGAAACCACTGGGTGCTTAGCGGGGATAGGTCGACGATGGCGCCGAGTATCAGTTGCTTGCCTTGTTCCTGGTCTGGCAGCAGCGAAGCCACCATGACCACCGGTCTTCCTTCAACCGAGAAATTCAAAGCATCCGATATGTAATATCCCGTCCTCAGACTGGTCGAGAGTCCCCCCGCGAATTCTAAGCGCGGAAACCTCCCCTGCATCAATTGGGGCGAGCTTTCCCACACGGTATCCCCCAATTCGTTCAACAGGAAGAGCTCGTGGACATGAACGCCGATTTCCTCGAAGTCCTGACGCAGGTAGCGGGTCCGGAATTCCACCTGCTCCGCGTCGGAGATGCCCTTGAGGAGGGCAACTTCCCGGGTATCTTGCACGATATGCAGCAGAATAGAGTCCACGAAGTTGGCCACCAGTTGGGCGTTGCCCAGGCGTTCCTCGAGCGTCCGGTCGGTACTGTCGCCGGCGGCCCGCAGGCCGACCCAGGCAAAGAGTCCCAGGGCAATGGCGAGCCCGAGGAGAACAAAGAAGCTAATCTTCTTTTGCAGGGATATTCTATTGAAAAAAGATAAGGGTGACATCAATGGCCGCACGGTGGATTCACCGTCCCGATGAGTCCTTCAGACAAATCGGGACGCGAACCCAACAACAATGCTAAATTAGATATCCCAAGTACCAAACAAATTCCAACGACGAAATCACAAAATGAACAAACCGACGGAACCCGTCTTGACATTTGTCTACACGGATTCTGACAACATCAGTGCTTTTGTATTAGTCTTGATAAGTTACGTCTGGGGTCATAGATGATTCTTTCTCCATCCGGGTCACCTACCAGTTATTATTGACCAGGATTGGGGAAAATGCAAATTGCGGGCTGGATTGTCGGGATGCTCTCATGAACGACCCGGGGTAAACTGACCGGGTGTGTCGGGGCTGCCGGGTGTAAGTGAGCAGGATGTGGCGAACTGCGACGTTCGGTGGCGGCAATGCCGTTGACGGTCCGGAGACCGGGACCGTCAAGACGCGAGGAAGGGGCCAAACTTCCCCTCGCCCTCAGCGCCGGCTCCGGACCGTCGGCGGAAGAACTAGTACTTTAGAACTAGTTCTTCTTCCACTATCGTACGAGAATGTCAATAACAAAGTCATAAAATCAGCGTCGATAATATGACAAAACTGTGACATGTGGGGATTCCAAGATTAGAAAATTGGAAGATTCCAAGATTCCCCTCCCTGCCCGGCTGCCCACTGACTCAATACCCCAACAACCCAACAACCCAATAACTCAATGAACTCGAGGAACTCTACTTGCAGCAGAGTCCGATGAGCTTGTAGACCAGCCGGGCGATGACGAAGGCCGAAGCCGAGGTGCCTTCCCGGGGACATAGTTCTACCACGTCGAACCCCACCACCTCCCTTTGAGCGGCCACGGCTTCCAGCAGAGAAATAACCTCGTACCAGCCCAGGCCGCCGGGCTCAGGGGTGCCCACGGCGTTCACCAGTCCGAGGTCGAACACATCCACATCCACCGTGATGTAAACCTTGTCCTTCAGACGGCTGACTATCTTCTTTACCGCCTGCGGCCCGAGGCCGGCGGCGCCCGCGTGGAATACTTCCAGCCGTTTCTCTTGGATGAAGAGCCTCTCGTCGGCGCTCATGCTGCGGATGCCGGCGGGGACGATGGGGCAAAGCTCCAGGGCCCGTCGCATGATCGACCCGTGTCCGGACCGGGTGCCCAGGTATTCGTCCCGCAAATCGGTGTGGGCGTCAAGCTGCAATACCGTCAGATCGGGGTGGGTCTCGGCGTGGGCGCGGATAGGGCCTAAAGAAAGGGAGTGCTCGCCGCCCAGCATCGCCACCATCTTGCCCCTGGCGTTGAGATGCCTGACGATCTCGTAGACCCTCTGAATCATCGCCTCGGGGCTGCTCACCATGGGCTGGACCTCCGGCGCCGTGTAGATGCCCACCCTGTAGGGCTCCCGGTCCAGCTCGTAGTCATACAGTTCGATGTACTGGGAAGAATCGATGATGGCGTTGGGCCCATCCCGCGAGCCGCTTTTCCAGTCTGTGGTGCTATCGTACAGCACCGGCAGAATGACGACCCTGGCCTTCTCGAAATCATCGTAGGGGGCCGGGATGGCGCCGAAGTTGCGGGGGGGGTAAAAGTGGCCGGCTAAGGAGTCATCAGGAAACAACCGGGTCCTCCTCGAACCTTAAGGCTGAACGTGCTCTGAAAATGTCACCCTGTCCCGACACGTCGGGACTCTCGGAACGGAGCACGCTCCGTTTCGGAGAGCCGAAGCCCTGAGCGAAGCGAAGGGGAAGTCGAAGGGTCTATCAACTCTGAGGGAGAACCGGCCAAAGGACTTGTCCTGAACGGAGCGAAGGATTCTTCGACTCCGACTCTCTTCGCTCGTCTTCGCTCAGAATGACATTAGTCTTCACGAAACGACCAGCTCCTCCCCGATCTGGAAGGTGGGCCTTTTCCTGTTCTTGATGACCTCGGGGTAGCCTTCGGCGACGGCGGAGACGATGAGGGGGAGGGCTATCGTGGCCTCGCAGTAGACCGTGGAGGTCATGGCCTTTTCGCTGACCTTGCGCCAGGAACGGGCCTCCTCGAAGGTGCAGCCGCTCAGTCCGCCCCACTGCGGCGCGTCGGTGGTGATCTGGATGGCGTAGTCGTGGCCCGGCAGCTCCCTATCGAACAGGTAGCCGCAGAGGACGGCCTGCTGGATGAAGTTCTTCGGGGTGCCGCCGCCGACGAAGATGACGCCGGTGGTTTTGGAAAGGGTATCCAGGCGGGTCAGCTCGACCACGTCTTTGATCACGTCGAAAAGCAGGCGCTTGCCCCGTTTCACCTGGGCGCCGGCCAGGGCCGTGCCGTAGACGCTATCGGCGATGGCGGGGCAATAGACCGGCATGCTGGCTTTGGCGGCGGAGGTGAGGATGCCCTCCCCCTTGCCCTTCTTGATCAGCTCGTGGCCGATGGCGTTGAAAAACTCCCTGGTGGTATAGGGCCTCTTCAGGTCGAGGGTTTCGGCGAAGTCCATGATGAACTCTTCCTCGGCCTCGACATCGTCTTCCGGGAGCAGGACATCGTAGATCCGGTTAACCCGGGCCGCCGCCAGCTCGTTGTCGTTGACCCCGTGCCGGCCCTGCCAGTGGGGGTTGCCCAGCGTCTCGTGCAGGTCGTGGTAGAGGTTGGCGCCGGTGCTGACCAGGCAATCGATCAGGCGGTTCTCAATCAAAAAGACGATCACCTGGCGCATCCCGGCGGGAATCATGGCGCCGGTCAGTCCGAAATAAATCGTGACTTCGCCTTTGAGCATCTCGGCCCAGATGTCCACCGCGCGGGCGAGGTTCCGGGCCTGAAAAGAAGTACCGCCCATCTTCTGAACGAGCTGGGCGGTAGTGCAGGGGGTGGAAACGGAAAAAGGGACTACAGGTTTCTGGAAATGGTTCTTCATGGTTTGGTGGGTCTGACCTGGCGGGATGGTACGAGGCATTCCGTAGCGGCACGTTGCACGCGCCCTCCCGTTTTGGCGTGTTGCCCGTTGCCGCCGGTTTGGGCCGTGGCGGGTTCGGGCACGGCGATGGGCTGGCAGATGGTCATGGGGAGGTCGCAATACTCCAGACCCCTGTCCAGCAAATAGCTGCGGATGCGGGTCAACTGCATTTTCGCTTGCAGCATTTCGGTCACCTGTTTGGCGTCGAAGGCCTTGCAGGAGAAGACATCGATGTTGACCAGGGAACGATCGACAAAAGTATGGACGGATATGTGGCTCTCGGCGATAAGGACGAGCCCGGAGATGCCCCAATCCTCGGGTTTGGCCCCCACGTAGCGGAACACGTAGGGAGGTGCGATTTTGGTCATCCCGATCTCAGCGGGAAAGGTGTCCAGGATGTCGTAAATAACGTTTCGGTCAGCCAAGATGGCGGGATTCTTTCCATACCCGTCGATGACAAGGTGCATTTAAACCTCCTTGAACCAGGATTTCATATCATAACGAGGCCGTCACCTCCTTAGTCTTGCCTCGGTTTTATATGGGAACTTTTTGGGATATTATCATAATGCACCCTGTAGTGCAATATGTTTGGCGGTGAAATTTCAGGAAAATTGAAGAAGAAGCCAGTAGCGGGTAGCCAGTAGGCCCCTCCGTGCCGCGTGCCCTCGAACGCCCAAGCCGTGCCGCGCCGCGGTCCGCGGAATATCACGCGCGGCGGCGCCCGGCTGTGGGCGATTGCTGCCAGGCGGTGGCTTGCCGACGACAGGGGTACCGGAACTCGACTCAAGACTCCAGACTCTGGACTCAAGACTCTGGACTGAAGACTCCTGTCTCCCGGCAACTCAGACACTGGCGGGTGCATCGGTCGCCCGTAGCGATCCCGATGCATCGGGACCCCTGTCGTGCCCGTCTGAGCGCCAGGTTTTCGACACCCGCAAGGGGTGTCGCTACGGGTTTGCCAGTGTCTGAGTTGCAGCCTGTGTTCTGGCCTGCTTGACAATGGGGGTGGCCGGGATGTAAATTTGAGCAGTTTTCCAGTGCTGGTCATTTGTCCCGGAGTACCGGCAGGTCTCTCCGCGTGCGTTGAAGCCTGCCGCCAATGTGCGCGGCCATGGTGGGCCGTACCCCTGGGTGTCATTCTGAGCGAAGTCGAAGAATCTTTCGGGGTGGTGATTGGGTTGAGACGAAAGACCCTTCGGCAGGCTCAGGGTGATAGCGCCGTGGCGGCACGGCATGCCGTGCCCCCGGGGGTGTAGCCGCAGGTCTTTAGCCTGCGGGAGGGGGGATACAGAGAAAGGAGAGTAGCAGGATGAAAAAGCTGGTTTCCATGCTGATGGCGGCATTCTTGATCGGGTCAGTGGGGGCCATGGTGTTCACCGCGCCGGGCCCGGCGCAGGCGGCCGACGCCGGGGCGCAGACCACGCTGGCTCCGCTGAACGTCACCGTCGGCAGCCCGGTGTCGGTGGGTGGCACAAGGCTGGGGTTTCCCGGTGGTGGTTGGAACCCCGGTGAATCCGTGACCATCTGGCTGGCGAACGCCAACGGCGAGCGGGACTGGACCGTCCCGATGGATCCCGGCGCCGTCGTGGCCGCGGCCGTAGCCGATGCCAACGGGAACTGGGGCGTCTCATTCATCATGCCGGACCGCCGGACCGGCCTTTTCGAGATTTACGTCCAGGGTTCGACCAACTACGCCCTGTTTACCGCCAGGGGCGCGACGCCAGTGGCTGGGGCCTACACCAACCCGGCGCCGGTACCTTCCGGCGCCCCGGTGGGCACAATTGCCATGCCCCCGGGCGCTGAATACGGCAATGGCGTTATCAGGACCAAGTTCCCGTCCGCAGGCTCACCGCCGCCCTCGTCCAGGGCGGACACCTATGTTAACACCATCAACGTGGTTCCTGCTGTCGACCTGTCAACCGGCAGCGGCCCGCCGGGGACTGTGGTGACGGCCAGGGGCGCCGGCTTTGGCAGCCTGGAAAGCGGTATCACGCTGAACTTCAGCGGCCCCGGCCCCGCGCCGTTTGCTGTGGACAGGGTGGTGGCCTCCGGTATGGCCGCCGACGTCAACGGTAGCTGGACGGCCAACTTCGTTGTCCCCGATGGCCCTGCCGGTAGCTATGGGATGATTGTCAACGCGGGAGGGGCGGCGGTGCTTTCCGTCGTCTCCGCCGGTCCGCCTGTTAGAAGCGGCGTGGTCGTCACCACCGGCGCCTTTACGCCGAGAAGCTTCAATATGGCGAGGGTATTGCGTCTGATCCCGGACAGAGCGGCGCCCGGCGCGACGGTATACCTGCTGGGGAGAGGATTTGCCACCACTTCGGCAGTGACCATCAAGCTGGACGAGCAGGTCATGACCACCAACCCTGCCGCCCTGACCACCGGTGTGGGCGCCTTCTTCCTGGGCTCGTTCACGGTACCGGCCACGGGCGTGTCGTACGGAGCGCATGAGGTTACAGCCACCGACGCCGGGGGCGGCTCGGCCACAGCCCAGTTGACGGTGGCCAGGTCGGCGATTATCCAGTTGACGCCGAAATACGGGATACCCGGCGATACGATAGCGGTCACCGGCAGCGGCTTCAACGGCTCGGCCCTGGTGGACTTCAGCTTCGATGGTACTAGCTTCAGGACCACGCCCGAGGCGGTAATAACCGCGGGTGACGGTTCATTCACGGCCAGTTTCCAGGTGCCGGAGAGGTCCGCGCCCGGATATCACCGCATACTGGCGACCGATATGTACGGTGAAAACGACAGCGCCGATTTTACGGTGCAGGCCCCGCCGGTGCGGGCTGTGCCGTGAAGATGTAACCACGAATGGACGCTGATGAACACGAAACGATTCAAAACATGCCCATTAGCGGCAATTCGTGTTTATTCGTGGTTTGAATTACGGAACCTGATGTAGTAGTACCAGGGCACTGAGATGTTTGAAATGAACAGGCTTATCAGAGTCTTGATCGCTCTGGTCGCTGTCGCCGGGGGAGGCGTGACAATCTTCACTCCACCGGCCCGGGCTGCGGACGCCGGGGTATATACAATGCTGGCCCCCTTGAATGCTCTCGTAGGAAGGCCGGTGGGCCTGAGCGGGACGAGGTCATATGGGCAGGGCTGGTCGCCGGGCGAGCCCATCACCATCTGGCTGGCCGGCAGCAACGGCCAGAAGGACTGGACCGTCCCTGCCGACGCGGGCAGCGCCGTGGCTATGGCCGTGGCCGATGCCAACGGTAATTGGGGCGCTTCATTCATCATGCCGGACCGCCGTACGGGCCTGCACGAAGTTTACGTCCGGGGTTCGATCAATTTCGCCCTGTTCACCGCGAGGGGTCAGCAGCCAGTGGCCGGGACGTATCTCAACATCGCTTTTGCGGGCTTTCTGCCGGCGGGCGCTGAATACCCGGCCTCGGGCGTCTACGTATACAGGACCAGGTTTCCCTTCAAGGATTCACCGGCGCCCAACACCAGGTACGACACGGCAATCAACGCGATCAACGTCCTGCCGTATCTCGACCTGTCGGCCGGCAGCGCTCCCCCGGGGACCGGCGTGACGCTCAGGGGGACCGGCTTTGGCAGCCTGGAAAGCGGCATCACCGTCAATTTCACCGGCGCCGGCGGTATGGTTAACAGGGTCGTCGCTTCCGGCATCACGGCCGATCCGAACGGCGCCTGGACGGCGACCTTCCGCATCCCGGATGGCCCTGCGGGGAGGTATAACGTTGACATCAACAGTGGCTCGGCGGCGGTGTACGCCGGCGCCGTATTACCCTATTCAACTTATCCCCATCCGCAAATACTCAAGACCGGCACGGTGGTGACCACCCAGGCGTTGCTGGGCATGGGGACTTTCAGCGTTGCCAGGGGGTTGCGTCTGGTCCCGGACCGTGCGGGTCCCGGCGCGACGGTGTACATGCTGGGGAGGGGATTGGCCGCGACTTCAGCCGTGACTGTCAGACTGGACGGGGCTGTCATGACCACCAGCCCTGCCGCGGTCACCACCGATGCCAGCGGGCTTTTCCTGGCCTCGTTCACGGTGCCGGCCGCCGGCGTTTCGTACGGAGCGCACGAGGCGACCGCCACGGACGCCGGAGGCGGGATGGCCGCGGCGCAACTCACCGTGGCCAGGGCTGCGGTGATCCAGTTGACGCCGAAGTATGGAATACCGGGGGACACGGTAGCCGTCACCGGCAGTGGCTTCAATGGCGGGGTGGCGGTGGACCTCGCTTTCAATGACGCCGGCCTCCGGACCAGCCCGGGGTTTGTGACCAACGGCGCCGACGGCTCTTTCGCGGCCAGTTTCGTGGTCCCCGAGCAACAGGAACCCGGCTATCACTCGGTGGCCGCCAGGGATAGCTCGAACGAAACGGCCAGCGCCAGTTTCACTGTTCAGGACTGGCCGGCCTCGTTTTTGGGACTTCCGGTCCAGCACATCCCCGCCTTCGGGCAGACTCAGGGCGCGGATGGCGTCGCCTACCTGGACATCAAGGTCAGCCGCATCCGCAATCCCGGGACGGACGCCGATATGCCGGCCCCGGGGGGTATCGGAGGCTACGAGTTTAGTCTCAGCTATCCGCCGACGACCGGCGGCAACGGGATCAACATCATGGCGGTGAGGGGACCGGCGCCGTTTGCCGCGCCGGTCTATGGCACGCTGCCGGCTACCTCGGGGATACTGCGGGTCTCGGCGAGCCAGACTGGAGCGGCGCCGCAGGCCCCGCTGACCCTGGCCCAGGTGGCGCCGCGCATTCTAGGGTCCTCCTCCGTGAGCCATAGTCTGGTCCTGTCCTTCAACAGCCTGCTGGACGGGGCCTGGGGGAACAACATCCCGTCGGACGGGACCAAGACGTTCACCCTGCGGCGGGGGAATGCGCGGAACGATGGCGCGGTGGATATGTCCGATGCCCTGTTCATCGCCCAGTTCCGGGTGGGGATCCGGGGCGCCGGGGAGGATACCAGCCTGACGCACATCATCAACGGCGCCAGCGTCAAACTGGAAACGGCGACCACCGGAGAGAAGCTGGACATGTCCGATGCCCTGTTCATCGCCCAGTTCCGGGTGCAACTGAGGGATGCGAGTTTCAACTGGCTGCAATGAGGGAAAGTTGGAAGGTTAGAAGGTTAGAAGGTAGGGGCACCTTGCACGCGCCCTCCCCGGTTCTCGCACGGCGCCGCGGGGTCACGGCATCCCGTGCCCCCCGGTGTCATTCTGAGCGAAGACGAGCGTGAGCGAGTCGTAGTCGAAGAATCTTTTCGGGGGGAGCCAAAGACCCTTCGACTGCTCCTTCGCTACGCTCAGGACTCCGGCTCGGGGTGACACCCCCGTAGCGGCATGGCATGCCGCGCCACCGCGGCTCTCCGCCATCCGGATCCGACTGATGACCGGGATGGCAATGACGGGGGTGCGCGGCGGCTGACCATAGACTCTTGAGTTCAGGCTCGCGGACTCCTTTGAATTGCGGCCCTGGAGGGCTTTTGATATAATGGTTAGTTGCGCTGGGGATTCGTCTAGCGGTAGGACAGCAGACTCTGGATCTGCATGCCCAGG
Organism: Chloroflexota bacterium; assembly: GCA_016210565.1. Classification (GTDB taxonomy): domain Bacteria; phylum Chloroflexota; class Dehalococcoidia; order JACQUA01; family JACQUA01; genus JACQUA01. Next base: position 30,940 of record JACQUA010000222.1, on the reverse strand, counting down.
TTCGAATCCTGGATCCCCAGCCATGTTTTTTTGGTGACCCGGCGCATTCGTCTAGCGGCCTAGGACACCTCCCTCTCAAGGAGGAGACCACCGGTTCGAATCCGGTATGCGCTACCAATCCCTCGAAAAGCCCCATTTTCGTATCTGTTTTGACCCTCTGACAACTTGACATTTCGGTTATTGCTATTCTTTTGCTAATCCTTTTTCCCAACCGGCATTTTCTCAGCTTTGCCGGTTAGCTTCTGGCCGAAAAGCTCCGCCGCCGCTTGTTGCAGGCCGGGCATAACGTGGCTGTAGATGTCCATCGTCATTTCAATGCTGGAATGCCCTAACCGTTCCTGGACAACTTTGGGGTGAATGCCCCACTTCAGCATAAGGGAAGCGTGGGTATGCCGGGCGTCATGCAGGCGGATAACCTTCAGGCCACACCTGGCGGCCAGCGTTTCCCAGGCCCGGGTGATCGTGTTAGGGCGCAGCGGCTTGCCTTCAACGGTGCTGAACACCAGGTCTTCGTTACCGAGGGGTAGTCCAAGCATGGCCCGGTCATGTTCCTGTCTTTCCTTGTGCTCCTGGAGTGCGAGGACCGCCGGGGGCGGCAAGGCGATGGTGCGCCGGCTTCTGGCCGATTTGGGTTCAGTGAAGATGTAACTGCCATCCTTGAGCTGGTGCAGGCCCCTGTTGACGCATATCTGCCCGAAGATGAAATCTATGTCCTTCCAGGAAAGCCCGAGCAGTTCCGATCTCCGCATTCCGGTATAGATCGCCGTCAGGAAGATGTGATGATAGGGGCTGTCTTTGGCGGCTTCCAGGAAGTGGTTGACATCATCCTCATCCCACGTCTGCATCTCGACACCCCGCTTCTTGGGCGCGTCCACGGCGTCGGCTACATTTCTCACCACCAGGCCCCACTTGACGGCAGTCTGCAGGGCCACGTGAAGGACGGCATGATGATAGCGGACGGTCCCGGCGCTGCGGCCGCTTTTCAGCATGGCGGTGTAGTGCCTCTGCAGGTGTTCGGGGCGGAGCTGCGTCAGGGGTATGGCGCCCAGGTCGGGTATGAGGTGCGCCCGGATGATGTCCCGGTACCGTTCGAAGCCCCGCGGGGAAAGATTGGCTCGGTAATCGGTCAACCAGCGCTCGAGGTATTCGGCGACGGTGGTCTTGCCCGGCGTCATGAAGGATCCGGTATCAAGCTGGTGCAACAACTCGCCTAGCTTCTTTTCAGCATCCTTCTTGTTCCCCTTGACACTGACCCACTGGCGGAGCCTCCTCCCAGTAGCGGGGTCATTCCCCAGGCTTAGAACGATAGTGTAGCTGTCTTTACCCCGTTTGACGATGTGGCCTCTCATTTCGATTCCTCCTTTTCTTCGATCATTTGTTTGAACAGGGTGATATAGGCGGCGGTAATTCTGCGGAACTGTGCGCTTGTCATACTGGCCCAGTTCTTGGTCAGTAGAATGTCCCCGATTGGCGGCATTCGCGCTGACCAACCTGGGGCCATCAACGCCTTGAGTAATCCCTTATCGATTGCGGACGTATCGAACGGAATGACGCCGATTTCGGCTATCCGTTCTTCCATTGCATATGTTTTGGCCCACAATAAAACGTTATGTGTGTGTAGCAAAAATGTTTCTACCTGCTTTATGGTGGTGTCAGTCATGCCATGCTGTTTCGCCAATGCCGTCACCTCCAATATGTTGGCTTTTTGATCGGCGGAGAGGGGGATATCGTAAACACCCGCAACGCCGGGATACGGGAAAAGACTATGCAGTCTCGCAACCCACAAGGCTTCCCTGGTCGTGAGTGTACCAACGCGTAAACTACCTTGCGACAACGTGTCTTTGTTCTCATCCAGCACGAGTTGGATGAATAAGACCGGTAGCGCCTCAGAAAGTATCGGGTGGGCGACAACTGCCGCCAGCGACCAGGGTTTATCAAGTTCTTTCAGTTCGGGTGGTTTGGTCTCCTCAGCCTTACGTATTTCAGTCAGCTTCTTTTGAACAGCGCTTAGCCCAGGCCAGCCCTTGTTTGAACGCGGGTTAGTCTTATGCACCCTATTTTCCACTTCACCGCGTATCTCTTTGGCTATCCAATCGGGATGTTCGAAATTCACCTCTGCAATCAACCGTTCGATGCTCTTGATATGACGACCTTTTGCCATTTGTTTCAGCCTTATCCACTTATCCGCAACGTCGTTATCTGTTATCTTATTGACAGATATAACTGATGTGTTAAGATGATGATTGACAGCTTTGAGATATGCTAACTGACATTAGATTACCACAGAGCATTTTAGCTGTCAAGGGGGTAAACAACAAAATGCCAGAAGAATTGTTGAAAGTCGAAGAAGCGGCCAAGCTACTGAAGGTCCGGCGCGAGACCGTCCGACGTTACATCAAGCGTGGCCATCTCAAAGCTATTACTCTGCCGGGCGGAGACTTCCGCTTAAGAGCGCGGGATATCGCGGCATTGTTGGGCGAGGCGGCCAATGCCGCAAAATGAAGTATTAACCCTGACCGTCGAGGCCGCCAGCAAGCTGCTGGGAATCTCGCGAGCGCTTGGCTTCACACTGTGCAGAGAAGGGCGGTTCCCGGTGGAAGTTCTGAGATGTGGACGGCGTATCCTCGTTCCGAAAAAACGACTACTTGCGCTGCTCGGAGAGGGGGAACCGCCATCGCTGGGCGGAAGTGGTAATGGCGCCCATTAAGGCGAAAAGGCTTCGCGTCACGCGCGGTAACCCGTGCCCCGTATGCCACAAGCCGGATTGGTGCCTCGTGGCTGAAGACGCCAGCGATGCGATCTGCACCCGCGTTCAGAGCGACCACCGGGCAGGAAACGCCGGATGGTTACACCGATTCACGGACATCCGCCCCGGGCTGTTGCCGCTGCTACACAAGTCTGAACAAGCCGCCCCGCAATCACCGAAGGCTGCCCCGGACGTCCTGGACGCCGCTTATCGTACCCTCCTGGGAGAGTTGGTGCTAGCAACGCACCACCGCGATAACCTACAGCGCCGGGGACTGACCGACCACGATATTAACCGGCTCGGCTACAAATCATTCCCGATATATGGCCGGGCCGCAATCGTTGACAGGCTCCAGGCGAACGGCATAACGCTGACCGGTGTCCCTGGTTTCTGGCTTGACTCCGGCAAAGTCCGACTGGCTGGCCCGGACGGGATCGCTATCCCGGTTCGTGATCTTCGAGGCCGGATTCAGGGTTTGCAGGTCCGGTGCGATAACGCCGACCGCGGGAAATACAAATGGCTTTCCAGCAATCACAAGAACGAGGGGGCTTCACCGGGCGCGCCGGTGCACGTCGCGCGGCCAGCGGCGGACTGCGAGTCTGCCGAAGTGTGGGTTACCGAGGGGGCGTTGAAGGCCGACATTGCGGCCCTGAAGCTCCGGCGGGTGTTCCTGGCCGTGGCCGGTGTCGGCAACTGGCCGGGAGCAATTCCAGTGATCAGGGAAACGAGGCCGGAGCGGGTGGCCATCGCGTTCGACTGTGACACTACGGAGCGAACTAGAAAGATAGTAAGCTATCACGAGGCCAAGCTGACCAATGCGTTGCTGGGAATTGGGGCAAGGGTTTTCAGAAAGAAATGGAATCCGACTTACAAGGGGATTGATGACTACTTGGCGGCCCAAGAGCGAAAGTCATGACCATCGAAACCGAGGAAATCATCAACCCGGTAGATGTTGAGGAATCTGCCTTAATCTCTAATCTGAAGCTGACCGATAGCACCAACGCTGAATTGCTCGCCCAGTTGTGGGGCGACCGATTGCGTTACGACCACCAGAGAGGGCGATGGCTACTATGGAGGGGCCATTACTGGCAGGCCGATGACGATGGCGAAATCTACCGCATGGCTACTGAGGCCGCCAGAGAACGCTACCGCCGGGCGACCACCATCGGGGACTTGAGCGAGCGCCAGCGGGTCGCCAACTGGGCCATTGCGAGTGAGCAACGGGGGCGGTTGGAGGCGGCGATGGCTTTGGCGAAGGCTGTGAAACCCATTGCCAACAGTGGGCAAGATTTCGACGCTGACCCGTGGCTCTTCGGCGTGGCAAACGGGATTATCGACCTGCGGACCGGGGCGCTGCGCCCGGGTCGTGCCGCGGACGGTGTAACGCTTCACTCGCGGATTGTATTTGACCAGGCGGCCCGATGTGCGCGATGGCTTCAATTCCTTGAGGAAATATTCGACGGGGACCGCGAGTTGATCGACTATCTACAAAAGGCTTTCGGCTATTCACTGACGGGCATGACCAGGGAACAGGTGTACTTCATCTGCTACGGGACGGGAGCCAATGGCAAGGGCAGGTTGATGACCCCGCTACGGTATGTTTTGGGCGATTACGCCTATAATGCGCCGTTTTCCACTTTCGAATTGACTAACCGGCCCAGCATCCCGAATGACCTGGCAGCGATTGAGCGCCGGCGGTTTATCACCAGCTCAGAGACCAACGACGGAACGCGGTTGAATGAGGCCCGGTTAAAGGCCCTGTCCGGGGAAGACCCGTGCACCGCCCGATATCTTCACAAGGAATTCTTCAGCTTTATGCCGGTTTGCAAAATATGGCTATCCGTGAACCATAAGCCAATTGTTAGAGACGATTCGTATGGATTCTGGCGGCGCGTCCGTCTTGTGCCCTTCACACGCCAATTCAAGGGCAAGCATGCTGACCTGCAGTTGCTGGACAAGCTGCTGGCTGAGGCCCCCGGTATCCTGAACTGGCTGGTTGCTGGCTGCCTCGGATGGCAAAAGTCCGGCCTAGAACCGACGCCTCCGGCGGTTATGACGGCGACCGAGGAATATCAGGCCGAAAGTGACCCACTGGCGGATTTCATCGCAGATTGCTGCATCGTCTGCCCCAGCGCCACGGGCAAAGCGTCGGCGCTTTATGAGACCTACCTGAAATGGTCGCACGGGCAAAGTTTGGGCGAGATTGAGATCTTGACCAGTACGAAATTCGGAACGCGGTTGGGGAAGAAGTTCCAGAAGAAGCCCACCGAAACCGGCGTTATTTACTATGGGATAGGACTTAAACTGAAGGGTTCCTGATGGGTTGTGAATCTAATGAAGCGTAAACCATGTTTTTCCCAATGGAATTACCCTTTCGCGAGAAAACATGGGAAAACCCATCAGAACCCTTCATCCCATCAGCCAGGCCAATGCCCGCGTGATTGATTTCAAGAAGGGAAAAGGAAATGACAGCCCAGGATAACCTAAGAGATCGGAAAACCCTTCGGATACCTGTCAGTTTTGTCCGTGGGAGGCGCCAGAAACTAAGAGACAATTGGGTTAACTACAATCACGGGGACCGCGTGACACCAGGGTCGATACGCTGACCCCGGAACAGCATAAAGGGTTCGCCCAAACCGCAGCCAAGGCTAGGTGGGGTGCAACTACAACAGACAATGCTAAAGGTCAAGGGGACTCATTCATTTTTGGAAGCTTCCCCCAGTCCGTGTTGTCCGTGCCTGCTTCTGGCAGCCACTTGGTTTGGTCTGGGATCAAGGGCATTTCCCTCACCTCAATGTAGTCCTTCGCGAAGGCTCTGAGGTCATGATCATGGCTGTATATGCAATCTGCCCTCTGCGAACATGCTGTTGCGACGATCATGCTATCCGTTCGCATTTCCGTCTTGGTGTTGCCTTTCTTAGCTAGTTCATCCACAATTGCCTTTCCTTTCTTTGCCTGCCAAATCTTGGCGAAGACACTCGCAGCAGCTGTGTCAAACGATGCTATCAAGAACCTCTTGTGAAAAAGGTCGAGTACTCCGGGATGCTCTTCTGGGGGCACAGGCAGAAGGAATTCAGCAATCACCACTGATGGGATCAAGACGCGAATGTGATCGTTGTGCAATTTCCTGATGAATGCTCTTGCGCGATATATCATTTCCTCTTGGCCTGGGGTAGCCTGGCCCTTGATACCCCAGATCAAGATATTGTTGTCAAAACACACTAGGTTCATTCGCCTTCCCGTCTGGAGCCTCTTATACTGGCAATATACCTCTCAACATCGTTCACATCAGCATAGTACTGACCAGCGACTTTAGCCAATTGGCCGAAAGCGTCTTCCAAAGGCGTCTCTTCATAGGGCGTTATGTCTTTTGCTGTAAACCCCTCAAGGGCAAGCGATTTCGGATTCCAGCGCGCGGATCCGGAAAGGCCGACGATGTCGTATAGCTTCCCACCGAGCTTCCTAACTATGTCCACTGACGCTTCGCATGTGATTTGATCTCCGTTTATCAGTTCCACCCAGACCTTTGGGTCCCGGCCCCCCACCCTGATTACCTGACCATAAATGGTCGTCTCTCCGGTCAAAGAGGGAAGTCGTTCTATCTTGGTCTGCGGGGTCATTGTGGCCACGGTCTTTCGCTGACCGTTGCGTACGATGAAATCTGTCGTGCACTGACGTCTACGCGTGAATAGCGCAATGGTGTTTAGTGCCTCAAGGGACGCTGGGGGCAACTCGGAGTATTGGCCAGTTGCGACTGCCTCGCCTACTTTCTCAAAGGCGCGTATCGTGATGGCTGGAATTTGTGATCGGAATGTTAGGCCAACACTTAGGTTTTCAATGCTGACCAGCCCAACAATGACAGCATCCTTGTCAGTATCAGGATGATCTCTGAAGATGTAGGACTCAAGCATGCTTTCGATGGCCTTGATGATATCAGCGATGTCGCTGGCCTTAGTGGTTTCTGGCTTTACGCCTTCACCAGAGAATCTAATCTCAATGAAATCGGTTGCTGACATGTTGTCCACGGCTTTGGCCCCCTTTACAGGCATGTTATAATGACTGCGATGGGGATATGTTCAAGGCTATGCCAGTAGTTTCGAACCTACTTCCAGCAAAAAACCAATTTAGTTTGGCCGCATGATAGCAGAGTTCTAGGCTCAATGGCAAGTGGGGAGCCGGAGACTCTGCTATCATTTTTTCTGAAAATATAAATTCTGTGCGGCCGTTACCGCTGTGGTATACTGAATCAAGTCATTGCCGGATAGTGTCATATCCGGCAGTCCCTATCTGTTTTCGTATCTGTTTTGGCCTTGCGCCAGGGCTGAGCAAAGCGGAAGTGGCGGAAAAAGTTGGATTTGAACGAACGACAGCCGGTTTGTGCCGCGCTGCTGTAACTCGTAAAAAGCTGGACCGCCGAAGGCGAGCCGTGACCGGAAGGAAAAGAAGAATGGTGCGGCGGCGGAAACAGGGGGGATATCACCCGGAGGTCCGGTTGTGCTTCTGGTGGAGGCCGGGGGCGAGTTGACCCGGCATGAAACACGACCCCTCCATCGCCGTAATCTTCGCAATGGTCGTAGCCAAACCATCGCCCTCAACATGTCAGCCCCCTCCTAGGCTTTCTTAGACTGGCGGGCCGGCGAGACGGCAAAACATTCCCCGGCTTTCCCAACACCATGCCAGTTGGTTATGTGACACCGCCAGCCCAACCCCAGCCCGCGGTCACCGGACACCCCACAAACCGCGCTGCGCCTCTTTGGCCTCCTTCTGCAGCTTGAGAAATAGCCCCTGGTACTTCACGTCCGGCGGATACGTGGCCACCTGGGCATAGCCGAGCCTTACCAGTTCCGCGTTGACCATGACTTCATCGACCCAGACGTAGCGCAGCAGTCGCTGGTAGCGGTCCGCCTCCGACACGTCCTTCTCTAGCTTGACCGTCTTTCCCTGGACCAACTCCTTGTTCTTGGCCGAGGCTTCCTTCCCAAAATACTCAACCGGCCGGGAAGGATGCACCGTTTCCGGGGTGTCAACGCCGATGTAGCGGACGCGGTATTCGCGGCCATTCATAGCGACCACGATGGTGTCTCCGTCCACAACCCTGACGACGCTGGCCTCAGTGAACGCTGAAGCAGCCGGAGTCATGGGGGCAGCAGCCTGGGTCGGTTTCGCGGTCGGAACCGCCGTCCCGGCCAGTGCGGGAGTGGCCTGGGGGCGCATGGTGAAGGTCGTCGTGGGCGATCCAGGAGGAGATGATGCCGGAAGGCAGGCTGCTGCCAGGGCAGCAAGCAGTGCCAGGGTTATGGGAAGGGCTGGTTTTCGCATGGTCACTCCGAAAGCAAAATGCCTACGAGGTATTTCAACAGGGTGGATTATAGCACAGGAGCGATCCCGTACGATGAGCTTGCTGATAGGAGGTTGCCAGGTGTAGAATAGTCCCCGTTAAAATTTGTTCGGGTACGGTGCCACTTTGCCGTTCGAACCTCCAACTTGGATATTATCGGCCTTATCGCGGGAACAGAGGGAACCCCTTTATTGCGCAACGCCCGACGCGTGCATCTTGGCTTCTGCAGGGTCGGGCAAGACCCGCACTCTGGTTCACCTGATTTGTGCTGACCTAGCTAAGGGCGTGGCACCCGCCAGTATCGTTGCGTTTACCTTCACTGAGAAGGCTGCCCATGAGTTATTGTCACGAACACATGCCTTGATAAAACGGCATTTTCCGGGACTCGACCCTCAGGGAATGTTCATTGGCACGATACATTCCTGGTGCCTTCAGTATCTGCTGAGCCAGCCACACTTTTACGGGTTCTCATCCATAGACGAGCTACATACTGATTCTTTAGTAAGCAGGCTATACGATTATCTCGGCCTCCAAGCCACTTATGGCCAACCATATCCCCGAGCTATAAACCGCTTCCTCAAAGATGTAGAGATCTTCTATAATGAGAACCTGCCGTTTAAGCAGGTCCCTTCAAGAATTCGCCCCTCCCTGGAAAAATTTCTTGAAGCATTGGATCATAACCGGCTATTGACGTTTGGCGGCATGGTACGCCATGCCCAAGGACACCTCAGCGGCAATGGTTCGGCTACGGGCTTGGCATCCCTTTACGTGGATGAATATCAGGATGTCAATCCCGCGCAGGTTTCGCTCATTAAGGCAATGCTGCCTAATGGAAATCGGCTGACGGTGGTCGGCGATGAACTGCAATGCATCTACAACTGGCGCGGGAGTGATGTGACCCGCATAATCAACTTCTCCACTGAATTCAGCGATAGCACCATATACACTCTCGCCACAAACTACCGGGCAAGGCCGGGCATTATCGATTTTGCAAACCAGACTGCTGAGAACATAGATGTTCGGGTTCCTAACAAGGAAATGAAGCCCGGACGCGAGCCGGCAGCAGTCCAAACAATTCATTGGCTGAGCTTAGAAGGGGAAGCAGTTCAAGCCGAAGCAGTGGCGACGATTGTCGAGAAGCTGGGACAGGCCGGCGTTCCCTGGAACAGGATAGCAGTCCTATTACGGTCAGTTCTAGGAGCCGGGCAGCCGATTGCCAAAGCGCTAGAGGCAAAAAAGATTCCGTTCCAGTGTCCCATCTTGAGTCGGGGTGGCAAGTTTATTGCAACCTTCATTTTACCTCTGGTAGACTGGTTGCGCACCGAGCATAAGGAACCCAAGAACGAGATTGAAGAAGAGGAGGCTGAGAGAATGGCAGACGCTCTATGGGATAGCCTAAGAGCCTGGCTGCCTGCGACCACGACTGAGGATGTATTTTGGGGCGCCGTGAACCAATGGACCGAGCAGCTAGGCGCCAAGAGTGACCAAGCCTACGATGTCCGTGGCATGCTCTATGATTTCCTCGATTCCGTGGGGTTCTGTGTCAGGCCAGACGAGCCGGACTTGATGGTCGGGATCGGGATTGCATCTCAAATAATCCGAAGTGTAGAGGAAATTCATAGACGTCGCCTCAGGGGCGTACAGAGACGAACTCCTCGGGGAATCATGTCTGAAATCTTCTTTGCCTTGAACCGCAAGCAACAGGAATTCGGAGAAAGCGTGCCGATAAATACTGAAGAGAATGCCGTTGTGCTAACCACTGTCCATCAGTCGAAAGGTCTTGAATGGCCAGTAGTAATCTTGCCAATGCTGCAACAAGGGAGGTTCCCCCTGGGTCGGCGCGGGCACGGAACTTCATTTCCAGACAGCGTTGCAAAGAGATACGGGACATCCCTGGATGATGAACTCAGACTATTCTATGTTGCGGCAACTCGGGCAAAGGAAAGGCTATTCCTAATTGATCCGGCAAAGGCGTCGGGCGACCCTTCCGTCTTCCTCCTGAGTCAGAGCGTGGTCACCCCATGTGATCTGTCATCGATAGAGCCCGAAGTTTGGCACCTCCCTAAAGAGGATTTGAAAGAACCTGACCCGATTCCGTTGCGAATAGGGCTCGCCGATTTGTTGATGTACATCGAATGCCCCTTTCAGTTCGGCCTCCGCCGCCTCGTCGACATCCAACCGTCTGTAGGTGAAGAGCTTGGTTACGGCATGGGATTGCACGAGCTTATCCAGCGGCGCTTTGAATCCAAGGTCCCCTGGTCCTTCAAGACTCTGAAGGACCAAATATCGGCCAATGTGAGGCTTCCGTATATGTCCGAGCCAAGAGAAGAGGAAGCTCGCAAGACAATTGCCGAGAGCATCGTCAACATGGAATCTTTCAATGCTTTCTCAGGGGAGATGCAGCCGGAAGTCGACGTGGAGATAGCCTTCGATGAAGGTACCGTACATGGGATTATCGATGGGGTCCAAGAAGGGGCGGACAAGAGCTTCATCGTGAGAGATTGGAAATCAAGCATTCACGAAAAGTTCTTATCCCGTTACGCCAAGCAGCTTCAGTTTTACGTGTATGCCCTTCAGCTACAGGGTAAGACTGTCTCAAAAGCAGACATCGTCGACATCGCAGGTTCAACTAAGCAGGCAAAACTCATCGCCGTAGATGTCAACATCTCCCCGAGTGTCATTGAGGCTTTGGTCGATGAAATAAGGACGGCGCTTAGAGGTATCGTCCAAGGGAAATTCGACCCCAACCCTTGCACGGGTTCATGCGGTTGCTGTGACGTTTTCAGAATCTGCCCGGAAAGGATTTCGATTGCACATGGTAAGTAAGGCTACTGATATTTGGGTACTGAAGCCTGAGAAAGAAGACCTCCTGGCCGGAGCGACGTACGCCTCAATAACGCTGCCGTGGACATTCAACAGAATGATGATGAACACCGGGTCAACCGGGCAGCAGTACCGCGCGCTTAATATAGCCAAAGGCATTGTTGGCCAAGAGGTCCTCAGGCGGAAGCTAGAATCTGAAGGTGTTAAACCGGTAGCACAGAAAAAAAATTACCGCGATGAAGACCTGTTTGATTTGGATATTGACATTGGGGGAAAGGTACGACGATTAGATGTAAAGTCCATCAACTACTACTCCGATTATCTGGTACGAGGGAGAGAGCCGCTGACTGCAGAACTGATCGTAGAGAACGCATCGTACCCAGGACCCGATTGGCGCCGCTTTTTTCCCATGCTAATCCCGCATACGCAAATCCACCAAGACAAGGAAACCTATTGCTTCATCATAGCGAGTAGCATCGACACCAGGCGGGATGCTCTCTCTGACCGAAGCGAGAGCGCTCTCACGGCATTCCCATATGGAACCGCGTTACCTTTCCTTGCTTCCAAACGCTTGTGCATCGCCAGAGAGGCTGTTCACAAGGGCTTTTACCTTCGGCTGTCCTATCACGGCGCTGGCCGGCTCCTCGGTCTGGACATCCTGAACCTAGGAATCAACGGAGAGTGGGAAGGCGAGCGGAAGCGGGTCGAGGTTACTATCAGAAAAGGCGCACGCCTTGATGTCGGGCCTTTTTCGTGTATAGGATCTTTCGCGCTGAAGCTACAGGACTACGAAGAATTCGATGGTCAAATCGACGTTGAAGTAGCAGTGAATGATTTCACTCAGCCGGTCTCTAGCGCGTCGAAGACGGACCTCAATAAGGTACCGACCAGCGGCCTGGCCCTCACGAGGCAGGACTTCTGCAACCTGATTCTGCCAAATAGTTATATAATGTATGTGATCGGATGGATCATGAAGAAAGAGTTTTTGAAGGCGTGCCGGCGGTACCCTGCCTGGGTTTGGCCAAAGGATACAGTAAACAAGTTCGAGAATCAACCGTGGAGCTTGATCACGGAGAAGGACAGTGCCACGCTCACGAAGGCGGGTTTTGAAGACCGCATCCAGACAAAGCCGCAATTACTGAAGGCTGGATGGCTAAAGACGACAGGCAAAGGCGGCGGCGCGTGCTGCTATGTATTTCCGAATATAGGTCAGGGAGGCGGGGTCAAAGAGACCAACCTCTACGTCTTGCCAGTGGATCTAAGGCCGATGGATGAACTAGCTGGTTTAATGTCCTAGAACTCGGGAGTTTGCATTGACAACCAGGCTTTTTGAAGACACGGATTTGGCGTCACATTCGTCAGGACACAAGGGGCCACCTAACCTGATGAATGACTTGTCATATACCGACTGGATGAAGTTCCAAAAGAGCTTCTTCAGGTATCAGTCGTCAACCCAGTTGGCCAGAGAATGCATTGAGTTCTTCACGAAGGCTCGATGGCCGGACGGTAGCCCTTCATCTACGTTGGTCGTTGGCTGGGACTACTGCGGTCAAGACTCGCCGCGGATCATCGACAGTTACCCCGTGATTTACTCGATGGCCCAGTTAATCAAGACTCTCGAAACATTGAAGGAGGCCGGTAGGAAGTACGACTTCATCCTCATCGATCTCAGAAACTTGATTTCCAACGTAGGCACCCTCGAAACTTTTCTAAGAACGCATGCTGATGTGCTGTTTTCGCTCCTGCGGCTGCTGCTCAGGCAAGACAAGTATTGTGGGTTGGCACTGGGCACGGATAACGAAGGCAGCAGTTTCCCGCTACCCTGGGCCGTCGCCGACTTTGGAAGGTCATACCTTCGGCTTTGCGATGAAAAGATTGGCTTGCTCGAGCCTAACAATCTCTTCTACTTGGGCTTCCTTCGCAACAAGACCGATGAACGTCCCCCGATTCCGATATCGCCGGCCGAGCTTCATCTTAGTGCCGGAAATGCGACCATTCCGGCTTGGACGGTGCCCAAACCCCCGCCGCGTAAGAAGAATGAAATGCTCCATCCCGCGAAGTTTCCTGAGACGCTGATAACTAGCTTTATCGAAAGATTTACCAATCCGGGGGATCGGGTGTTCGATCCTATGGTTGGCACGGGAACCACTGTAGTTGCGGCTATTAGATCCAAGCGGCAAGGCTACGGGGTCGAGCTGAGTCCCGAATTCGTACAAATAGCCCAGAATCGGTTGCTTGCTGAAACCTGTCCGAGGCTCTTTTCCGAAAGCGTAGCCCCTCTTACGACACTGGTAGTACGGGGCGATGCGACAGGATTAGAAGAAATTGCCGAACTGCGCAACGTAACCTTCGATTACATAGTTACCAGCCCGCCGTACTGGTCAATGTTGAGCAACCCCGGCAGTGAAGGCCAGCGAGCACGAAAGCTCAAGAATTTGCCTCTAGTGTATTCTCAGAACGATAGAGACCTTGGCAATGTCCGGGATTACGACCGATTCCTTCAGATCCTAACCGAAATATATAATGGCTTATCCGCCAAACTGGTCAATGATGGCATTCTGACGGTGGTTGTCAAGAACATTAAGAGAAACCACATAGTTTACTCCCTCGCCTGGGACTTGACTGCCAGGCTTTGCGGACCATCGGGAAACTACGAATTCGTGGGCAACACTTTTTGGTGTCAAGATGATGTGGGGATAAAGCCGTTCGCCGTAGGCATCCACTGGGTAAGCAATACGCTACATCAATACTGCCTTCACTATAAGAAACGACCCCGCCCGTAGGGAATCATGAGGAGTTGCGATAGGGGGTCGGCAGGCTGTCGGTGGTGGTTCATAGGGGGTGATAGGGAAAGACTGCTTGACGAATCCGCGACGCGGCTATATGATGTTCCTATGGAAAGCAAGGTCGTCTGCCCCTTCCCCGGCTGCGGTAGAGGGTTCAAGAACCGGCGGGGTATGCACGTGCATATCGCCGATCATTCCCGTAGCCAAACAAGGAATGGGACGGAATCACGTAGCGTAGGGAATCGTACGGATTCCCGCGGCGCTACGGATTCCCAACGGATTCCACCTCAGAATGCTCCAATGAGTAATGTGATGAACGGAAATGAAGAAAGACAAGATGCCCCATGCCCATACTGCGCCCTGAACGCCTACAAAGCTGACCAAGCTGCTAAAGAGCGTGATCAGGAACGGCAGTCCGGCCAGCAATCCCTGGCCGCCGAACGTGCGGCGCGGGAGACCGCCGAAAACGCCGTCAAGACCCTCCAGGCCCAGGTAGACCGGGCGGCGTCGGAACCGCCCCCGCTGCCGGGCGTCCGGGAATTCATCGCCCACTGCGAGTCCGGCAACTGTGAGCACGCCCACGAGTGGCAGGCGGTCAAGCAGGAGTTGGTGCAGCACACCATCGACAACCTGCCCAAGGAACTCATAGCGGAGAAGGCGGCCGCGATGGACATTATCCCCAGGACCATCACCATCAAGAACATCGAGCGTTTCCTGACGGGGAAATGAAACAAGGCAGACATGATACCGCTCTGGCAGGTAGAGTTTGACCCCATCCACGCGGCGGTGGCAGACGAGGGGGAAGACGATGAAGTTGATGGAGAAGTTCCTGGAATCCCCGGATGGTCCCGGGCCGGCTGCCAGGACCATTCTTGATTTTCGGCGCGCCTGTCTGTTTGAACGGGGGATTTTGCTACCGGTTTGCTACCCAAGCCAGCGACACCAGACAACACAGGACGGCACGCCAGATACAAAACGGGGTTTTGCCACTTAACATAAAAACACTGTTTTGTATCTAAAAACACCATCCGGCACACCTACTTGCAAACCCGGTATGCGCTTCCACCCGTTCGAAAAGGCCTCCCCCTGCGAAACGCAGGGGGAGGCCTTGCGAGGTCATCCCCCGTCGCGTACACTTGTGGAGGCATGTCCAAAAAAGCACTCGGCTGGGGCATCCCCTATGTGACGATAGGCGTGGGCCTCCTTGTGCTACGTAGCGCCTGGCTGGCCATCTTCGCCTATCATGCGGCTATGGTTTGCCTCATCCTGATATCAAGGACCAGACCTACGCTCCCGTCTCTCTTCAAAAGCAACAGGCGCGGCCCGCCTGTCATCGCGTCAGTGGTGGGCGCCGGCAGCGGAGGGCTTCTCTACATCTTGTGGCCACTCCTGGCAGTGCCGGAAGACATCGGCCCCTACGTTCTGGGAATCGGTCTCACACCGACAACGTGGCCGCTGTTCATCGTTTACTACGCGGTGGCAACACCCTTGCTGGAAGAGTATTTCTGGCGGGGACTGCTGGCTGGAGACTCCAGGAACATCGCGCCGGGCGACCTGTTCTTCTCGGGGTATCATCTACTCGTGCTCGCCGGGAGGATGGCAGCCGGCTGGCTCTTTGTTATCTTTCTGGTCCTGTGTCTTACCGCCTGGTGCTGGAGACGCGCCAACAGGTCCGCCGGTGGTTTGCTGCCATCCCTGCTTTCCCATGCCGCCGCCGATATCTCCGTCATTGTGGTGATCTACCGGATGACGGCCGGAGGAGGAGTCTAGAGCAGTCTGGAGTCTAGAGTCTAGAGTCTGAGGTATGGGGTCTGGGGTCAGCTATCTCGACCTTACAAACCTTATGCACCTTATGAACCCGACAGACCCTTTGCTGCCGACTACCGACTATTGACTGACGTGCGCCACCCCCGCAGGCTGAAGACCTGCGACTACAACCCCGGCAGTGCGCCACCCCCGCAGGCTGAAGACCTGCGACTACAACCCCGGCAGATGGGCCACCACCTCGATTTCCACCAGGCCGCCGTCGTAGCCGAGCTTGGTCACGCCCACCAGGGTGGAGGAGGGCGCCTCCTGGCTGCTCGCCGAACTTCCCCAGAGTTCCGGAAAATTCTCGCAGCGCCAGTCCTTCAACTTCAGAATGCCGTCCACATCCGGAGTGTAAATCCGCATGTTTACCACATCTTTCAGCGTCGCTCCGGCTTCCTTCAGGGCGATCCTGATGTTTTCCACCACCTGCCGTATCTGAGCCTTCATGTCTCCCTTCCCAACGGTGTTGCCATTCTTGTCTACGGCGATGGCCCCCGCCAGGAAAATGAGGGCGCCTCCCTTAACGATGGTCCCGTAGGAATAAGGAAGATTGGTCTGCCATAGCTCCTTCGGTCGAATGATCTTTCTAGGCATTTTCCCTCCTCAGTCAGCAACGAGTAGCGAGTAGCCAGTAGCCAGTCCCCCCCCTTGACTGCTCGACTGCTCGACTGCTCAGACTGCTTAGACTGCTCAGACCGTTCACACTGCCGACTATCGACTATCGACTGCCGACTATTCTTACCGTTCCGTCAGCTCTATCCGCGTCTGGTCCGGCGCTTCCATAAAGGCGATCTTATCACCGGAAGGGGTCACCGTCAGTTCCTGGAGGAACCGCACCCCCTTGTCTTTCAGCTCCTTGATAGCCGCCTCCATGTTCGCCACCCTCAGACCGAAATGCTCCAGACCCGCGTACGGCTCGCCCGGTCCAGGCCCCGGCCTCTGCGCCGGGCCGGCGATGATGATCCGAGCGCCGTTCAGGTCCAGGTGCAGCATGGCCATCCTGGGATTCTTCGTCTCCTTGACCAGCCTGGCGCCCAGTTTTTCCTGGTACCAGGCTGCCGTTTTTCGCAAATCAGGGGCATAGAGATGCACGTGGTCGAAATAGAAGTCCAATGTTTCACTCCTCTCAGCTTGTGTAGGGTGGGTTAAGCGCAGCGGCGGATGCTGGGTCGGGGATGAGGCTGCGCGAACCCACCAGAACCAGACCGGTGTTAACGGAATGTCCCATTGACGCCGGGATTCGGTGGGTTCGCGCACCCGCTCCCCCCCCCAGACGACCCATCTGCGCTTAACCCACCCTACGGCTATCGGCTGTTTATCCTACCGGATTTCCCCAAGAATTGCGGAAAGCAATCTCCGCGAGGCTTTTGCGTGTCCGCTCGGCCAGCCGCCCTTTGGCCGCTTCGTCATAAGAACTAGGCTTGGGACAGGCCAGAGGGGTGGCCGCAATGACCCTCACCTCTTCCGGTATGCCCAGAATCTTCTTGGCTTCGGCCTCTTTGAACCCGGTCATGATATTGGTCGCCAGCCCCAGGTCGGTGGCCGCCAGGAGCAGGTTCTCCGTGGCCAGGCCGGCGTCAAACTGGAAATGGCTCTCACCGCCACGGTCGGTCGAATCCTTGGGATTGGCGCAGATGAATATCAGGACCGGCGCCTCGCCAGCGATGGCATTCCCCCGGCTGAAGGACTCCGCAGCCAGTCTCTGGATAATCGCCTTGTCATCCACTACCACAAACCGGGTCGGCTGGTTGTTCCGCCCGGAGGGGGCCGCCCTCGCCGCTTCCAGAATCTGGATGAGGTCCCCCTTATTGATCTCCCTGTCCGATAGACATGACTTGAGGCTAGCCCGCCGCTGCATGACTTTTAGAGCTTCCATGCCATCCCTTTCTTTCTTTTGAATTTTTCTGTATTATACAGATATTCGGCCACGATGTGAAAGCGTTTTCCGAGGGTTTCAGAAGTGGTCGACCCAAACCAGCCGGGGCGACGGAATGTCCAGCCCACACCCCGATACATCGGGGCGACACCGGTGGTTTCTGGTCTCGCGAGAAAGGCATACCGGACCAAAATGGCAAGAAGCAAGAAATCCAGAAAGCCAAAGGCCCCACGGTCCCAACGGCGAACGCTCAAGCAAGATGAAATCAGCATTGTGGGCATGGCTCGGAACTTCGATTGCCGCGTGGTCAGCCTTGGCGAACTAATACAAAGGCAAGAAATGTTGCAGAATAACCCGTCATTGCGAGGAATCCCGACTTGTCGGGATGACGAAGCAATCCCCCAGATGGCTGAACAGGCCGGGAGATTGCTTCGCTTCGCCCGCAATGACAGCCTGATACGGCTGCATTTAGTGCGTTCGTATTAATCTTCTTCTCTACCGATACCGGTGACGCCTGGATGCTCGACCCCGAAGATATGCTTGCCCTGCGCCTGGCGCGAGACGGCGACAAACAGCCTTTCACAATCATCGAAGAAGCCACAAAGTTCGCTGTGGAGTGGAATGGAACGCCCACTACGAAATCGTCGGAGACACCTTCGTAGTTAGCGATAACTCGGGGCGGGCCACGACCGTCCGGGGCTATCCTACCGCGGCGATTGTCAGGGCAGCGCGGCGTTTGACCTGACCTGGAGTGTGCACCGGGCGTCCGGCGCGCGGGCAAGATGCCCGCGCTGCCGGCGTGGTGACCGGCGGTCATTCGTCATTCCGTCAGAAGGATCGGCGCCGGTATGCCGCCGAGGGAAACCTCCGTGGGGACCATTTCCGCCGGTATTTCGAAGGCGGCGCGGCCGTCCGCGGACTGCTCCGGCTTCAGCCGCACACCGCCCCCGCTGCTGGCGCCCAACTCGACCACTTCCCGCGGAAAGGCGGGCTGCACACGGTACGATTGAGCCTCCGCCGCCGGAGGGGGCAGCCATAGTTGGTAGCTAAATCCCCGGGGCTGAGTGACAATCTTCCCAGCATTAACATCGGGCGTGTCCTCCTCCGCACCGGAAACATTGGTAAACCTGTAGTTTACAATGATGAATTTCATGCCCGGCCGGGCCACGTAGGTGTAGTTCGCCCCCTGAGAAAACGCCACGGCCCGGTCGGTGACGCTCCACCACAGGAAGGTGAACCTCAGACCCGGCCTCCCGGACCTGGCTGCCACCGCCCCCAGGGTCTCGCCCTTCTTCAAATAGGCGGCTGATGGGCCAGGGGCAGGGGTGGCCGGCACAGTCTGGGACACGGATTGGTCAACAAAGGTTATCCGCTCCGGTATCCTGGAAAGGGACGCCTCGACCGGCGACATTTCCGCGGGCATCTCGAATATCACTCGACCATCTGCCGTCTGGCCGGGCAACAGCTTCACACTCCCCCCGGTTGTCGCGCCCAGCACGGCAACCTCACCCGGAAGGGACTCATGCACACGGTAAAGCGCGTCTGATGGCGAGGGTGTCATCCACAGCTCGTAGGCGTATCCTCTGGGTAGAGTCAGCATCGTCCCGGCATTTATGTCCGGCGTCTCCTCTTCAACATTGAAGGCGTTTTTGAACCTGTAGCTGACGATAATGAATTTCATGCCCGGCCGGGCTACGAACGTGTAGTTTCTGCCCAGGACCGGCGACACGGCCCGGTCGCCGGCGTTCCACCAGAGGAAAGTAAAGTCCAGACTGCGCCGCCCGGACTTCGCGGCCACAGCCGGCAGCGTCTCGCCCTTTTTTAAGAACGATGGCGCCGGCGGCGCGGGCGGGGGCGGCCGGGTTGTCGCCGCGGGTTCGGGTCCGGGCTCCGCCCCAACCGTCGGCGCCGGCGTCGCGGGTTTCGGGGACGGCTTGGGCGCCGGCGAAGGTGTGGGAGCAGCAGTAGGCAGGGACGGGGGTGTGGTCGGCCGCGCCCCTGCCCCAGGGGTCTCCGCGGATTTTGTCGCCGGGGCCGGACTGGCCGTCGCCGGCGGGGCGGTGGGCTTCAGCGTCACCGCCGGAGTCGCCCTCGGCGCCTCGCAGGCGCTGAGCCAGACCAGGAAAGCCGCCAGCAAGAAGCTTATTGCTATCCGATGCATATTGTTCCTCCTCTTTGTTCGCAGGTCGTACCGTGTTCACCGGTCGCGGTCCGCAACCCACCCCTCCGCCAGCCCTTTCGCAGTCCCTTTCAGCCATCCGCCCTTATAAACGGCCATTGCGCCTTCCGGTTACAGAATCCCTTGAAAACCATTCCGCTCCCCCGTCCGTCGGCGCCCCCCTTCCCTAGGATAAGTCTAATGATACCAAATCACCGCCGCAATAAAAATAACATTTCCGTGACATTTCCGCCAGCCAGTGCGCCGGGCCGGCGACCATGCTACAATACAAGTCGGTCGTTCTCCCGTTCGCGAAAAGGGGACACAGGGGGACCCTTGCAAATCCCCCTCGGTCCCCCTTTTCCAAAGGGGGAGGGTTGCTAACCACTGGAATTTGGCTTTTGGAATTTTCCCTTAAGGAGGTGAGAGCAATGAACTGGTCCAACCAGCCACAACGTGTCTGAGCTTGAGCCCGCATCGGGTTGATGCAGGTCCTGCACCAGTCATTTGCTCCAGAAGCTTCCGTTTCGAAGGAGTCGCCGCGCTCATGTAGCCGGTCGTAATACCCCGGTTTCCTTTCAGCGCCGTATAAGGCGATGGTGACGAGCTTCTGGAAGCTAGTTGCCATCGCTTTTTTATTTCCGCGAAGGAGAGCAAATCCGTGACCACCG
This sequence comes from Chloroflexota bacterium, assembly GCA_016210565.1. GTDB lineage: Bacteria > Chloroflexota > Dehalococcoidia > JACQUA01 > JACQUA01 > JACQUA01. The sequence goes on along the minus strand of JACQUA010000222.1, from coordinate 10,733 downwards.
GTTACAGAGAAACGTGGGCCGAGCTCGGGATCGACATGGAGAGGCATGACCGCCTGCTGACGCCCCTCGGTCCGGTCTACAACGAAATCTACCTGTCTCAGAAGGACCGCCCGCAGGGGATGGGGTTCTATGACTTCGTGGTGGGTGACATCCACGGAATCAGGGTCCACGAGCTCCGGGAGCACGCCAGGAACGGCGGCAAGGTGGTGGCGACCCACTGCGTCTTCGTCCCCGACGAGATAACCCTGGCGGCAGGGGCCATCCCTGTGGGACTATGCGCCGGCGCTCAGTTCTCGGCGCCGTTCGCCGAGGACGTCCTGCCCCCCCAAAACCTGCCCGCTCATCAAGTCCTCCTTCGGATTCAAGCTCGGACGCCTCTGCCCCTATGTCCAGAGCAGCCACCTCATCGTCGGAGAGACCACCTGGGGAAGAAAGGCATCCCTTTGCTGTGTATCGAAAGCGACTACTGGGATGACAGCGGCCAACTGCTCACCAGGATCGAGGCCTTCCTGGAGATGATGACGGATAACTGTAGCCGCAGGTCTTCAGCCTGCGGGGGAGGGGCCTGATGGACGCACATAGCACCTCGCACACAGAATGGGACAAAAGCGGTAATGAGACAATGAGACACGCCGGCAGAAGCTTGTGGTTTCCCATCCTCGTTTTCACGGTCCTTTTCGGGCTGCTCTTCCAGTACCGTATTCTGTCCCTCCTGAAAAGGTTCGGCATGAACGTCAGCCCCCTGGGCACCAGGTTTCCAGTGACGTTTGACTTCCAGACAGCGCCCGTCTGGCTGTCGCCTTTCTACCAGACCCTGGACTACCTCAACACCGTCTGGTTCACCACCTTTCTGGGCCTGTTTATCGCCGGGGCTATTGCGGCCTTCCTGCCTGCGGCCATCAACCGCTGGCTGAAAGGCAACGGGCTGCGCGAGCATTTCGCCGGCGCCGTCCTGGGACTTCCCAACATGTTCTGCACGTGCTGCGCCGCCGGCACGGTGGCCGGATTCAAGAAGGCCGGCGCCGGGCTGGGTCCCTCGCTGGCCTTCTTCGTCGCCTCCCCGGCGTTGAACATCGTGGTCCTGATCCTGGCTTTCGAGTTACTGCCGTTGAAGCTGGCCCTGGCGCGGCTGGTGCTGGGGGTGGCCGCCGCCGTGCTGGTGACATACCTGGTTTCCCGCCTGGCCCCCCCGCAGCCCACCGTCTCCGCGCGAGCGACCGGCACAGCCGCGACGCCGGCAGCGACGCCGGTCAACTGGATGCGCTATAGCCGGGAGATCGCCCGCAACGTTGTCCCTCTCCTGGTGCTCGGCATCTTCGTGGTCAGCGTCTTCAAGACCCTGGTCCCTTTTGACATGATCGCTCGAAACTTCGGCGATGGCTTCCTGCCCACGGTACTGGCTTCGGCTGTGGGAACGGTGCTCATGATCCCTACTTTCTCCGAAGTCGTCTGGGTGAAGGAGTTCGTCGGCCACGGAATGGGGACCGGGCCGGCAACGGCGCTGCTAATCACCCTTCCCGCAGTCAGCCTTCCCTCCCTGTGGGTCCTGGGCAGGGTATTCAGGTCCTACAGGTTGGCCACGTATCTGGGAGCCTTCGTGGCCGCCTTGGGGGTGATCGGAGGGCTGCTATTTTCCATCCTCTGACTCCCCGTAGCGACACCCCTTGTCTCGAGGCGACGGGATCGAGACCTGGAAGGACTGCCAGCCGTCATTCCCGCGAAGGCGGGAATCCATCATGGGATTCGGTAGCGACAGGGCTTGTCCCTGTCGTTGCTTGGTTGTCCGCCATAACGACACCCGCAAGGGGTGTCGCTACGATTGACTCCTGCTTGCCCCGGCGCACTTATCGGAGTATCATTGGTTGATTCCAGGAGGACACCAATGTTCAGGAAAAAGCACCCTAACGAACCCCGGCGGCCTCTCGGCAAAGAGGAAGCGATGGCCATTCTGACGAGGCTGGAAAAGGGGGATGTGGGGAGTAGCCGCGACGACAAGGGGTTGATAAATCGACTTGCCTCCGGCAAGGATGTGGCTGTGCCCATCCTTCTGGACCACCTGCGCCACGGGAATACCGCCAGGCAGGCCCTGGCCAGCGAACTTCTCCCCATGATCGGTGGCGAAACGGTCAAGCAGCCTTTGTGGGAGCTCGCCCGCGACCCCACTACGCCGGTTAAAACCAAGGTTATCGTCCTCGGCGCCCTGGGTGAGATGGGAGAAAACGTGCAAGATGAGATACCCAACATCATTGACCCGACCAGGCCGGGCGAGGAAGTCATCGACGAGCTGTTCGCCGTGGCAGGAGATGACGAGACCCTTCTGCAGGGAACAATCCGCTCCCTGGAGGAAATGCCTGCCGCCCAGAAGACTGAGTTCATACGGATGATGGGCATGACCGGCAGTCAAAAAGCCCTCCGGCTGCTGTTACCCCTGCTGTACGCCAGGGGCACAGCGGCGGCTGCCATCGAAGCCCTGGAAATCCTTGGCAGTCCCGAAGCCGTGCCTGCCCTGAACACCCTTTCTCAGGTTTCGCCGCGTGCGGAGATAAGGGCCAAAGCCCGTACGGCCTGTTCCAAACTCGCCATGACGGCCGTATCTTCCGTGGCCCGGACTCCGGCCGAACAACCGGCCCAGACGCTGCCCCTGCATAAGGCGATGGTCACCACCATAGACGGCGACGGGGGCCAGGACATCATGGTGACGCGCAAAAGAGCTGACGGCACGCTGAAGCTGGTTTCCGTGGTGTTCAACGACCATGAGGGCATCAAAGACTGCCTGGGAGACGATATGTTGCCGGTGAAGGACTGGAACAGAATCCTCTCGGAATTCGATGCAGTCTCGTGGGTAAATATCGAACTGCCCCAATGCCGGGCCATCCTGGAAGAGGCGATCTCATTGAATAAGAAGAACCACCGTAACCTTCCCATGGAACTCGAGGTCTGGGGTCCCCTGCTTCAAGACGGTCCGGAGGCCGCCCGGTTGTGGAAAGACGAAGTGGCAATAAACATCTCCAACGAACTCGTCCTGGATCCCCGTCTGGTGCGGGATGCGGGCGACCTCCTCGAACTGAAGGAGTTCTCAAGCTGGGGCTTCGATGACCGCCACATCGATTTGTCCGATTTAGTGGCCGTAAATACAGTCAGGGACAGCCGCCTGAGCAGAGCGGAACAGATGGCCCGTTATGACCTCATAGTCCGCAGCACGATCAGCAAAGTGGCCAAACCCAGGCTGATGGACCTCCTCGAAAGAAGATTGCGCCGCCAGGCCTGGCTACTGGAAAGGATGGGTCGGCGCGAGCACAGCCGGCTCGCCCTGGCCGCGGCCTCGTCCCTGAACAAAAAATCAGGGATTCCCTTTGTTGACAACCACTTCCTGAAAGAGCTGGTGTCGAAGAGCTTCATCGACATGACCGCCGCGCTGGAAGAAATGGACACCGCTGATGACGAGGACTAATCGATTACAGATTGCAGAAACCGGTAGCACAGGCCTCCGTGCCTGTGAGCGATGGCCTTGCTGCCAAGCCGGGAGCCCAGGCAACGTAGGATGGTGGCACGCGGCAGCGTGCCGCTGCGGGCCGTTTTCATGCTCCGTGGTGCGCCAGCCACGCATCATTGATTAACTCGCCATTCATTCGTCATTCGTCCCCGATCCAGTCGGGGATCGTCATTCATCGTTGATTGGTCATTCGTCATTCGTATCCCCGCCTGCGCGGAGACAAGCTTCGTCATTCATCATGGCCAGGACCGGCATCGCCAATCTCCCCCTTCACTACGGCAAAGCGCCGCCGTGGCTCTTCCAGCGCATGGTGAAGCTGGCCCGCGAGGTAACCCTGGCCATTCTGACCGATTACAGCCCCGGGGAGATGCTCCGCCGGATGTCCGACCCCTTCTGGTTCCAGGCCTTCGGCTGCGTCCTCGGTTTCGACTGGCATTCGAGCGGGGTCACCACCACAGTCTGTGGCGCCCTCAAAGAATCCATGAAGGGGTTGGAAAGGCAGACCGGCCTTTTCGTGGCCGGCGGCAAAGGGCGCACCTCACGGCAGACGCCCGCTGAAATAAGCGGATTCGAGTCCTCCCTTTCCGTCGACCCCGCGACCCTGGTCTACGCCAGCCGGATGGCGGCCAAGGTGGACAACACCGCCCTGCAGGACGGCTACCAGCTTTACCACCACGTCTTTCTCTTCACCGCCGGAGGCTCGTGGGCCGTCGTCCAGCAGGGAATGAACGAAGATACCCGCTACGCGCGGCGCTACCACTGGCTGGGCGAGCAGGTGGCTGACTTCGTCTGCGAACCCCATTCCGCCATCTGCTCGGAGGCCACCGGAAAAGCCCTCAACATGGTTGCACAGGAAAGCGGGCCCGCCAGGCAGACCGTCACCGATATCGTGGTGCTGGAAAAGCCGGAGAAGCTGCTTGCCAATCTGAAGAAATTGAAGACCCTGGAATTACCCCCGCGCCACCAGGTGACAGCCGATGACATCAATCCGGACAGGCTGAGCAAGATCATCCTCCGCACGCACGAGCAAAGCCCGGCCAACTTCGAGCAGTTGCTGGGTCTCGAGGGGGTGGGTCCGAAGACCGTCCGCGCCCTGAGTCTAATATCCGAGCTGGTCTACGGCGTCGCCCCCAGCTTCCGCGACCCCGCCCGCTTCAGCTTCGCCCACGGGGGCAAGGACGGCCATCCCTACCCGGTAGACAGGAAGACCTACGACACGAGCATCGAACTGCTGGGGCGGGCCGTCCGCCGCGCCAGAATCGGCGAACCCGAAAGGCTCCAGGCCCTCCGGCGCCTCCACGGATTGAAGATTACAGATTGAAGATTACAGATTCCCCGCCCCCGTACGGGCACGTTGCACGTGCCCCCGCCAATGAATGTCGGCTGCTTAGACTGCTTGACCGGTTTGCCGGTCCGCCTTGCGAACTCTCGCAGAGCGGAGCGAACTGTTTCGTCCCGCTGAGTCCCCTGAGGAATCGGGTCTCGCAATCACGGGTCGCTGCCGGCTGGCAACCCTCACAAAGAGCCCATTTCAGCCTGGCGCCCGCCGAGCGTGGACAAGTGGGTCGGAGCAATCAACTCAGCGAGGAAGGGTGCGGGGGGCACCGGGCAGCCGGGGTGACAGTGTGCCGGACAGGCGAATCAGGCCAGGCAATAAAAGATTTCGCTAATTTGCTACGACGGCACTAAGTGATGAAGAACGGCATCACACAAAGATACAACGGGCACTAAGAAAACCCGCGCGGCGGGCGGGACTCAAGACTCTCGGCTCCCTTTTCGTGTCATTTCGTCTTTTCCGTGGTTGAGGAACTATCTCGCCGGCCTTGGCCCTTGCGCAGCGTTTTGGCCCATTGAATGTCATCCACCGTTACCACCCGCATGTCACAGGCAATATGGAGAGCAGCTTCCAGTTCTCCCTCTTCCCCGTACAGCTCCCTGGCAAATTCCAGGGTCTTGCTATTATGTCGCAGGATCTGGTGGGCGCCGATCAGCTCACGGGAGTATTCGTCCATAAAAGCATGCAGAGCGCGGTGAGGCTCCAGGCCCAGCAATAGTTTCGTGGCCTGGAGGTGCTGCCGGTTGTTCATCCTGCATCAGGCATGCCACCCGGCGGGGGTAGCCCATGCTCCCGACTGGATCGGAAGCTTGCGGGGCGGGGAAGGGTGAAGCCGCCAGATAGCCGATGCACAATGCGGGTTCATTTGATAGACTGAGAGATCCCGTAGATTTGCTCAAGCTCTCTGGCCGAATAGTCTTTGGTGGCTTTGGTCGAAAGTTTGACCAGTTCCGAATAGTTCTCCGTCCAGCTCCGCCACAGCTCATTGATGTCCAGTTGGCTCACCCCGCCCCTTGCGGCTCCGAGGGCCTCCTGCAGGCTTACGACCTCCTCTTTCGACACCACCGCCGATGGTTTCAGGGTTAAGATCTTCTTCACCTCCCTGTCCCAGAACATGTTCAGGGCCTGTGTCCTTTCCATGAGTTCCCTGGTCTCCAAAGAGAACCTCCTTGTTTCTGATTTTTTCCCAGCGTTCTATGTCGGCAGCGACCTTCGCCTGCCAGTCTTCGATGATCTTATCTATCGCGCTCGCTTCAGTCATTTCGTGTCAGCCCGCGGGAATTCGCCGTGCCTGTAAGTCTAGCACTTTCCCAGCCGCCAGTCGATAGGCGGTAGCCGACCGTGTGCCTATTACGCGATTGCTCTCCCCGGTGAACTGTTGCAAAGATATTACCTCATGAGGACCGGGTGACAGTGAATGGGACGGTCCAAAAGACCTCAGGGGGCAAGAGACAAAATCGAAAAGGGGGGCGTGTACGATAGCCTGCCATCATACGCCCCCATGATTATCTCCCTCGACATAGCCCCTCAGAATGGCAGCCATTTCAGCAGGCGAAACAATCTGGATTTCCTTGAAATTCTTCAGCGATTTCAAGTGTTTGTCGCCAGACACTATGAAATCAGCATTCCCCTCGACAGCCGCCTCGAGGAATTTGTTGTCCGAGGGGTCATCTTGCACGACGGTGAACCTTTGTTTCGGTTCGACTACCCTGCCCTTCCACACCAGGAACGCTTTGACTATTTCCACTTCTTCTCGCGGGGCGCGGAGCTTCTCCTGCATCACTCGTTCAAATTCGCGCAGTATCTCGAAAGATGTAATTAGCTGAACTTCTCCATTTCTCCAGCAGTCCAGGGGGAACGCGGGGTTGCCGCGGGGCGCTATGACGCCGGACACCAGCACATTGGTGTCCGGTACCATCCCATACACCTCAGGCACGTTTCCTCAGGTCGCGCACAGCCTTGCCCACTCTTCTCTCTCCGATGCCTTTCTTCTCACCGTAAGCTCTCAGGCTGCTTATCGCCCTGTCGAATTCTTCCCACTTCGGCGGTTCAAGCTTCTTGAGGATAATAGTGTCTTCGACGCCCACAATGGCAAACCTGGCCCCTTCCCCGAGGTTCATCTTATCTCTCAGTTGCTGCGGTATTCTTATTTGTCCCCGGCGGGACATTCTTGCGACCTCTAACGGCTGTTCCATCTGAGTCACCTAACCCGGACAAGCCGGAAATTCCAAATACCCCCCGGATCGGGGGGAAGTTCCAAACGGTTCAGGAATCCTCTATTGAGGGGGCAAGACCTGAACCCATTCGCCTTCTTCGAGTGGGGTGAGGCTTCGCTGTTTCGGATGGTCATATTATCCCGTTTTATGCACGAACTATCAAGAGATCAATTGCCTGCGGCGAACCGTCGTCTGCAATCTGCAATCTGTAATCCCGGATTATGCATGCCGCCGGGCGGGGCGTAGCCCATGGCTTTAGCCTTGCGGGGCGGGGAATCTTCGAATCTTCCGAATCTACAATCTGCAGTCTGTAATCTGCAATCTGGAATCTGCCATCATCATAGCAGCTCTTTCAGGCTCGTGATCAGCCGGTCCGGTTTCTGCCGCTCGAGCCGCCATCGCGGATGGTAGCTCTCCCTTCGCACTACCGCCGCGGTGAGAGCACCAGCCTTTTTCCCGGCAATAATGTCCTCCTCCATGTCGCCCACGTACATCGCCTGTTCGGGCCTGGCGCCCATCCTGCTCACGGTCACCAGGATAGGCTTCGGCGAGGGTTTTTGCTCGTCGCAATCTTCCTGGCCGGTGACCACATCGAAGAACCCGCCGATTTCGAACGTCGCCAGGTGTTCCTTCAGGAACCCGGAGGGAATATTGGAAGCTATCCCGAGCTGGACACCCTTGCGTTTCAGCTCACCGAGGACTTCCATGACCTCCGGGAACAGGCCGACACATCGGGCAAAGTCCGGGTAGACCTTCCGGAATTTGGCATCAACGGCTTTGACCACGTCGGCCGGCACCCCGTTGGCCAGGTGAAATGCCGTGATCGGCAGGCGGAATCTCTCCCTGAACTCCTCAAGGGTGCGGCAGGCCTCGACGCCAAACGACTCGTAAGCCGCGGAATTGGCCCTCCAGACCGCCTCGATGTCGTTCAGGAGGGTGCCGCTGCCGTCAAAGATGATAGCTCTGACATGGGGGTTCATAAGGTTTGTAAGGTTCTTTGAGTTCTTTGAGTTCATTGCGTTCATTGAGTTCATTGAGTTCGAGTTCCCCGGATACGCCCGCCTCGAATCTGATGCCATGATAGCAGAGCGGCGCAGGCGGGTCAATTTGAGACCAGTCCCGGCGACCTCCCGGGCGCAGCCTTGCCCTGGGGAACAGTACCAGGTCCCATGGTCGCCGACAGGATGTTGACCTGGCCGAAATCCAGCATTCGCAGGCACGGTGGCCTGCGGTACTGCAATCTGCAATCTCCCGTGTGCTACAATCTGCTGGTGAACGGACCGCTGTTGCTCCTCATCAATCCCTGGATTGACGATTTCACCTCGTTTGATTTCTGGGCCAAACCGCTGGGATTGCTCTATCTGGCCGGCCTCCTGAGGCAGGGCGGTTACGAGGTCAAATTCATTGACTGCCTGGACACCCACTATCCTGGCATCAAGAGCGAACCCGGCCTGATGCCCGCCGCCAGGCGAGAGTTCGGCACCGGCAAGTTCTATCGCCGCAAGATACCCAAACCTTCCTGTTTCAAGGATATCCCCCGTTACTACTACCGTCACGGCCTCAGCGAGCGCTTGTTCCTGGAGGCGCTCACCGGCATCGAAAGACCGTCTGCCATTCTGGTCACTTCGGGAATGACTTACTGGTACACCGGCGTCTTCGAGGCTATCAGGCTCTCCAAACAAACATGGCCGGGCGTGCCCGTCGTCCTGGGCGGAATCTACGCCACCCTCTGCACCAGCCACGCCCGGGCCAACAGCGGCGCCGACTTCGTCGTCCCCGGGCCGGGCGAACAGCGAATCTTCTGCGTTCTGGAAGAGGCGACCGGCGCAAGACCATCAACCCCATCGCCGCCCCACCACGCCCCGTCATTCCCGCGAAGGCGGGAACCCTTCCCGGACGACCTGCCATACCCGGCCTTCGACCTGCTGCGCCGCATTGACTATGTCTGCCTGCTCACCTCCCGCGGCTGCCCCTTCCGCTGCTCCTATTGCGCCAGCCCTCTGCTTCAACCGGACTTCGCCCGGAGGAAGCCGGAGAACGTGGTTGAGGAAATCCTCTTCTGGCATAGAATGTACGGCGTGAAGGACTTTGCCTTTTACGACGACGCCCTGCTTCTTGACGCCGAAAGGCATATCATACCCATCCTCGAAGGGGTCCTCAGGTCCGGGACCGAACTGCGTTTCCACACGCCCAACGGCCTCCATGCCCGTTATGTCAACCCCCGGCTGGCCGCCCTGATGCGGCAGACCGGTTTCCAGGCAATCCGTCTCGGTCTGGAAACCGCGACCGGCCCCCGGTGGGACAGCAAAACGGACCTGGATGAATTCACCACGGCCGTGCGCTACTTAAACGAGGCGGGATTCAGGAACGACCAGTTGGTCGCCTATCTCCTCATGGGACTGCCCGGTCAGGAGCCCGCCGCCGTAGCCGCCGCCATTGCGGCAGTCAAAGGCTGTGGCGTGAACCCCTATCTGTCGGAGTATTCCCCTATCCCCGGGACTCCCCTCTGGCCGGAGGCGGTCCGTTGCTCGCGCTACGACCTGCAGAACGAACCTTTGACCCACAACAACTCGGCGATGCCCTGCCTCAGCGAGGGGTTCACCTGGGAAGACGTGCGGCGGCTGAAACAACTGGCAAGAACCGATTGAAGGATTGGGCGTTGCCACAAAAATGTCATAAATTTGTTATCTTTTTCCCACTTTTGCTATTTATTCTTTGGGCGGTCTTGTGCTATATATAAAATTTGGTGCAAGTGTTTTACGCGTTTGTTATGCCCGCTTCGGGCGAATATCGGGAGGAACGAAGAAGGAAGCCGTCACCAGCCGAACCTGATTCGGACGTTGCGCACCATCCCATAATAGTCGAAACCAAAACCACGGATTGGCATGGCTGGGGCCGGGCGGCGACCGCAACGTAGTCGCTCCGCAAGGCGGAGCGAGGGAGGGGCGCACCCGTAACGGGTGCGACTACCGAAGCCAATTTACTGAACAAAGAATCTGGAGGTATTATCTATGTTTGGGCGAGATCGAGTCAACACGACCGTTCTTCTCAACTCTCTGGTTGCGGTTAAGAATGGAGATTTTGCCACGCGCCTGCCCCTGCATTGGACCGGTATCGCCGGCAAGGTGGCCGACACCTTTAATGGCATTGTCGAGATGAACCAGCGTCTGTCGCAAGAACTACTCCTTGTCGGCAAGGAGGTTGGCCAGGAGGGTAAGACCTCGCGCCGGGCAGCTCTGGGTGATACGAGAGGGGCCTGGCGGGGCATCGAAGAGTCCATAAACGGCCTGGTGGGCGACCTGGTACGACCGGCCAGCGAAATGGCCAATGTCGTCGGCGCCGTCGGAAAAGGCGACCTTACCCTGTCCGTGCCCCTTGAAGTCGAAGGACGCCCCCTTCAAGGTGTGTTCCGGGAATATGCCAACACCGTCAACTCCATGGTGGACCAGCTCAACGCCTTCGCCTCCGAGGTGACCCGCGTCGCCCGCGAGGTCGGCACCGACGGCAAGCTCGGCGGCCAGGCCGCCGTCCGGGGCGTCTCCGGCACCTGGAAGGACCTTACGGACAACGTCAACTCCATGGCCGCCAACCTCACCTCCCAGGTGAGAAACATCGCCACCGTGACCACCGCCGTGGCCACCGGCGACCTCAACAAGAAGATTACGGTGGATGCCCGCGGCGAAATCCT
>JACQUA010000221.1 GCA_016210565.1 Chloroflexota bacterium | reverse complement strand
GGCATTAATCGGTCAAATATAGATTCAAATTCATTTTTTGTCCCTTTTACTATGAAATACCTATGTGGAGATTCCTTTTCAAAGAATAATTGAAACTCCAGAGTTAGCAGCATTTCCTCATAAGGACGAATCATGAAAGGAAGATCGGCAAAGTCTTTGCGTTTGTCCTCAAGCATATCCTCGTATGTTTCGTACCGCTCAGCAAATATTCCGGCATTCCCATATAGGTTTCCGTGTTCGAGAGCCGAGGGGAACGAGCCTTTTATTCCAATCGGCTCTCCTCCTAACGCGGATTTCGACATCCCCCCCGTCAAAGTTGAGATTTTTTCCCAGCAGGGTATACTCCTTTTCAGTTGAGGCATTTCCCTTGGAAGGACCAACTCTTTGGCGAGGAGGAAAAGAACCATGAGGAGACTGATGGGGTGGCTGCTGGGAGCAGCCCTGCTTTGGATGCTGTGGCCGACGGGTTTGGTAGAGGGAGCCCCCTTGACGCAGGGAGCTACGCTGGTTCAATCTGGGGCCTCCCAGGGAGGCTATCCCACCCCCCGGGGGCCATCCCAACCTGCAGGAAGCTCGTGGGCCGAGAGCGCTAATCCTCAGGAGGTTCCTAAGCCCCGGCGTAACCCGCTCCCAAGCCCACGCCGGAAGAAGCCGTGGGCGGAAAGGGCTCCCCGCCGCAAGGCCCCCAAACCTCCGGTGACCGGTCGCCAGGATGGAGAGAACCTCTCCCAAACCATCACCAAGAAGGTGGGCTCGGCCCCCATCTTGAAGCACTTTATCCAAAGGATGGGGGTGGTGGCCATCATCGACGAACTGGTCCCCTCGCACCCCAACCGCGAAATCAGCCACGGGGAGGCCGTGGCCGGCCTGATGGTTTACCTGCTCAACAGCGGCCGGGCCTTGTACCGGGTGGAGGGGTGGGCAGAGGAGACCTCGATCCTGGGAGAGCTTTTCCCCGGCTATCGGCCGGAGGATTGGACCGACGACCGGCTGGGCGACACGCTCGATGCCCTCTACCAGAAGGGGCTGGAGTTGATCCAGGGATCGATCAGTGCCCACATCGTGGGGGAGTTTGGTGTTCGGCTCGACGAGATCCACTACGACACGACCAGCGTCTCGTTGTGGGGCACCTATGACTCGGCCACTGGCCAGTCGGCCGTGGTCATCACCTTCGGCTACAGCAAAGACCACCGGCCTGACCTCAAGCAGGTGGTGGTAGGCATGGCCGTCAGTGGCGACGGGGGAGTGCCCCTGGTGTCGAAGACCGAAGACGGCAACGCCAACGACTGCACCCTGCCTCTGTCCTATTGGGAGCGGCTGCGGCAGCTGACCAGCAAGAGCTCTTTCTGCTTCATTGGGGATTGCAAGATGGCTACCCTGGGGACCCTGCAGGAGATCTGTGCCCAAGATGGGCAGTTTCTGGCTCCGCTGCCCATGACCGTGGGCCAACAGGAGGAGCTGGTTGAGAAGCTGAAGGAGGGCAAACTGATCTTTACGGCCGTGACCCCGGAAGAGGAAGGCCAGAAACCCATTTACGAGAGGCGCACCAACCGGCCGGGCACCCGCCGCACGAGGCTGTCGCAGGATTTGCCCGAAGGGGAGGAAGAGGAGGAGGCGGCTTCCTCCTCTGAAAGGGCCGGCCAGGGGACGGAATATCCGTTGGGGGGCTACCAGGTCTGTGAGGAGCCTTGGGTGATCAAAGACAAGGAGGGCCATGAGTATACGATCCGCAAGCTCATCGTTCGCAGCAGCCAGCTTGCCCACCAACAGGCCGACACCCGCCAACGGCACCTGCAAGAGGCCGAAGCCGAATTGCAAGCCCTGAGGGGAAAGCTCAACCGGCGGAAGCTGACCACACGAGAAGCGATTTCTTCCGCCGTGACCAAGATCCTGCGGGAACACAAGGTGGAAGGGTTGTTGGAGGTTAGCATCGAAGAGCAGGTCGAGAGCCGCCGCAGGAAACTGGGGCGAGGAAGGCCCGGACCCAACAGCCAGTACGTGACCGAGGAGAAGGTGGTCTTTGAGCTGAAAGTCTGCCGCCAACAGGAAGCCATCCAGGAGGAGGCCTTGCTCGATGGGTTCTTCCTGATGGTCAGCAACCGGGATCCTCAGGAGTGGCCAGCCTCTCGCCTGTTGGGGCTCTACAAGCGCCAGTACAAAGTGGAGCGGGCTTTTCATGTCTTGAAGGGTCCTTTGGCGGTGGCCCCGATGTTGCTGGAGAAGCCCAACCGGATCTGCGCGATGATCTTCATCCTGACCCTGGCCCTCCAGCTCTACACCT
>JACQUA010000220.1 GCA_016210565.1 Chloroflexota bacterium | reverse complement strand
CTAAAGGTGTGCAGCATGTCTGGTGGCAGTACACGAATTCAAGAAATGACCGCAAGGCTGCCTCGGTACACTCATTGTTTCAACTTCCTCGCCATCCAGACCACCAGGGCGCTGCTGGCCAGGCTCTCTCCCCCCCAAGAACAAATCAACCTTCTCAAGATTCAACCAATCCGTCTGAGTGCTTGACCTTTTCTGCCGTCGGAGGTAATCTTGCCTCAAGTCAATTCTCAAAGTGCTTCTTCGAGAAAGGGAGGGGAGCTATGGATATAGCAGCGATCGAGCGATACCTCAGTTTTCGGGTGCCGGAGGCCCAGGATCTCCGGGTCGTGGGGCTGCAGCGCGTCTTTCCCGGCATCTCCCGGGAGACCTGGCTGACGGATGTCCAGTGGGAGCAGGACGAGAAGCGGGTGGTCCGGGGCTTCGTCTTCCGGCTGGATACCCCCGGGGGCAGCATCGTCCCGTTGCCCCTTTCCTACGAGTACGAGGTCTATGCGCGGCTCCAGGGGAGCGGTCTCCCAATCGCCCGCACCTTTTGGTACGAGCGCGACCCCCAATGGTTGATGGAGGGCCGGGAGTTCTATGTCCGGGAAAAGCTGGAAGGAACGGTGGAGATCCCGCACCTGGGCGATCCGCAGTACCAGGCGATGCATATCGAAATGGCGAAGGAGCACGCCGAGAAGCTCGCGCTGGTCCATACCCTGGACTGGCAGAGGCACGGGTTCGCCGAGTTAAGGGAAAAATTCCCCGAATGGCGGGTCCCCCGGGACGAGACCGAATGCACCCGCCTGGACCTGGAGCTGTGGGAGAAGATCTTTTACGAAGTGCAGCCGGAGCCCTACCCGGCCATGGCGTATGTGCTGGCCTGGCTCAAAGAGCACGTGCCCCAGCGTGCCCCCCGGATCTCCCTGGTCAAGGGCAACAACGGCATGTCCGAGGAGATCTGGCAGGGGACCAAGATCGTGGGCCTGAGCGATTGGGAGGTGGCGCATCTGGGCGATCCGACGGAGGACTGGGCCTGGGCCGTGGTGCAGGGCATCGACCAGCTGTGGGAGGTGGATCAGATCCTGGCGCACTATGAAAAGGCGAGCGGCATCCCCATCGACCGGGAGAGCCTGAACTACTTCTACGTGCTCGTCTGGTTCAAGGTTTTCGCCTGCCTGCAGGCCGGGGGGAGGATGTTCATCGCCGGGAAAGACCAGAGGGTGCAGGTCGCCTCGTTGACGCTCTTCAGCCATCTGTTTCTCGAACAAATGGCCAAGGCCTCCGGACTCCACACGACCGCGCGAGGTTCGGAGTCCATGCGCTACAACTAGGGGTCAGACCAACGCTGGCTTCGCGTTGTCACCTTAGAGCTGGAAGGAGGAAATATCCTTGCGTCCCAGTGCCACGGAGATCATTGCGGGAATCAAATGGAGCTTCGAGACGTATATCGTGCCCGACCTGAACGAAAAGCTGGCGCAAAGTACGGCCCGGAGCATCCTCTGTCTTTTGGACCACCTTCAGGCGCGCGTGGCCATGGAAGGCCCGTTGCTCGTGGAGGACAATCAGGAGATGCGGGAGCTGTTTCAGCAGCTTTCTCAGCTGTTGGAGCCCGCTCTACGGGACGGCGCCGCCCCCGACCTGGCGACGGCGGTCGCCGAGATGAAAGAGAAGGCGGTCAAGGAATACCGGCCTTCCGGCACCTATCCGACGGTGGAGTCGCTGACCGAAGAGAACGAGGAGCTGAAAAGGACGCTGGTTCGGGTGATCCAGGCCGTTAAGGGGCATGCGGCCGATCTGCCTGCGGATGCGTATGCCCAGGCCGACGAAGCGATCCGCGGCCAGCTTCGCAGGCAGTTGGACCGGGAGAATGCCTGGATCTCGGTGCTTGCCGGAAAACGGCCCTTCTGATCTAAAGAATTTCTTTAGCTCCTCCTGGGTCATCTATTTGGGGAGTTTGGGCTCGAACATGAATTGCTCTTTTTAACTATTTGGCGCAACTCCATTGTAGCAAAGCCTTGGTTTCTAGGCAAGAGGGGCGTGAAAAATAGGGGTGTTTTTTATTGAAAGGCGAAATTGAAGATGAAAAAGGGAATTAAGGAAGCGGTGTCAATCAGAAACTCTATGCTGGGACCGGCGGGTGGTTAAGCCCCGCTGTTCCCGTTCGGATTTCTCGCTTCCTTTGGCTACGACTTGGAAGGCGGATTCCCCTTGCCATGCCGCAATCCCACGTCACTGGTAACGCCCAGTTGGCCACCCTCGTTGGCGCCTACCCACCAACCAGCCGGAGGGCCGTGGTTATCCCCCGCTATGGGGTGTTTCCGGCTTGCTCAAAAGTTTGGTTAACATGTTCCCCCCTTTCGAGCGACGGGGTTAAACCCCGCTTCGGCAAGTAGTATAGTACAATCGGGTTTTTTGCCCAACCCCGTAGAGAGACTCCGTTGTTGTCGGAACCCCTGGCAGGGGGCACGAACTCACCAGAGTCAACTCAAGATCCACGAAGAGTTTACGGGCAATCATATCGCACGCAGTTATGATAGTGTTTCCCGTATATAATTTTCATATGTGGGGAAACACTGAATTAAATGATTAACAAGCTGGATTTTATTTTGCAACAATCGTTTAAACTCATCGGTGTTGAGGTTGATACGCCTTGTACATTTATCAGCAACAGTTGATGTGTCAATATTCCTTCTTTTTGCCACAGTTTTCACAGCGTCCGGATAACTTTTCCCTGAGTAAAATTCTATACACACTTCTAAAACTTCTGCCAGTGTTTTGGGAACGGATCTATTTGTTTTTAGAACGGTTTGCGGAACTGGTGTGTTTTGTTTTGTCTCGTCATGGCAAGAAAAGTGTAAATATTTCCAGCAATCAGGTTTTTCCTTGTGTTTATTTGGAATAACAAATTGTTCGCTGTTTTCGTAGATTGGTTTTTCGCAAGAAACACACAAATGAATCTCTGGCATTGTTCATCTCCTGTGGCTTTTTGTTGTGACAAAGGTGTTTATTCTAGGCCTATAGATATAATATGTATGATTGCTTATGGTGGAAGTCAAACAATAATACCAAGTAATACCAAAATTATAAGTTATAGGAGAGGATCTGGGCCGTTAGAATTAAGGAGAGAAAAAAGAGAGGGGTCATCAGGGTAAACCTTTAAACTTGGCTACATAAGTTTAAAGGTTCGGAGGTCGTGGAGATCCCGGAGCGGATTGCCAGCGTGAAAGTGATGACCTGGCCCGAGGTCCTAGGGGAGCTGAGCAGGAGGAGTGACCAGGTCGGGGGATAAGTAATTAGGCCTAAAAGTAGCGAAGCTGCAATGAGCCGCAAAGTAGCTAAGTAAACCTGTATCTCTTGCGGCTTTCCGGGCATTTTCAATCTTGCAACGTTCCGACTTGGTATTGGAAGATGGAACTTTGGCTGCTTCGCCCCTGTTTTTGGGCAAAACTAGGCCTTCTATACACGCTTACTTTGCCAAAGGTTCCGACTCTGTTAATTTCTCGGAACTTTACCTCTATTCCCGCGTTAAATATGGCGGTAAGGGATTACTTTGCGGCTCATTGCAGCTTCGCTACTTTTACCCCAAATGGGAGCACTCCATTCAGTTGTCGGATGCATCGTGGGGGCGGCTGATAAGGAGATCGGCCGGGATTCCCAGCTGCTCTCTGAGGGCTTCGATTTGCCGCAACGACAGACGACGACGGCCGCTGAAGAATTCGACCATCTGGCGTTCCCCCCCCAGCCACCCGGCCACATCCTCCCGGGTGAGCCCCTTCTGCTCCAGCATGAAGTCTACAACCTCCTGCGGTGTGGGCTGCGAGGGCATCGGGAAGTGCGCCTCTTCGTAGGCCTGGACCAGGACCGACAGGAACTCAAGCCGTTCGTACTCCTCGGAGGTCGGTGGGGGATCGGCATCGAGCAGCCGCTCGATCTCCGCGACTGCCGCAGCATATTCGCCCTCATTCCTCAGGAGATGGGGTTTTGTAAAGTCGAGCATCTTCACCATCGTTTTCTCCTCACGATTTCCCTATCCGTCACAGCCTGCCCTCTCGGGTTCGCCGGTTGTACTCCTCGTGGGTGAGCACATAGCGGATGTATACCCGGCCCAAATCGTAGCGCATATCCACCACCAGCCGGTACTTGTTGCCACCGATGTTGAATACGGTCCGCCACGTTTCGAGGAAACTGGCCGAGGGAAAATCGCGCCGGACCTCCTGGGGGCCGGTATAATGCTTTCGCTGCATGATCGCAAGCCATGTCTTCAGGGGCTGCTCGGCATCGGGATGGGTCTGCCAAAACTCCTGAAGCCGCTTGCGAGTGAGCACATGCATGCATGCCTCCTTTTGAGGCCGTACCTTTCCCAAAGACCATGCGAGAGACCTACCTTATCCGATCGGGTCCTCAAGCGGGAGTTCAGCAGAGCGCGCTGAGCTGGAGCTGAGACACATCTCGGGGCCCGAACCTGTCTTCGGGGATGCGCTCCGAGTGCTTCGTGGCGGCTCCTCCTCTTAGATATTGCCACGATCAAGGAGCATATTCCAAAACAACGATCTGGGGAGTAGAAAAAAGATCGCTTTTTTTCAACTCCATCTGGCATGATGATAATATGCGAACATCTGGTTTGTCTCTTATATACTCATCTACTTTGTCAAATTGAAAACCACATTTCTCTGTTTTATAATGCATAGGAATAATTACCTTCGCCTTGAGCCTTTGATATAGTTCTGTAGCCTCGTTAGCGTCTATTTGAGAT
>JACQUA010000219.1 GCA_016210565.1 Chloroflexota bacterium | reverse complement strand
CTTGGCTGTGGTGACGGAGAGATCCTGGATCTCACTGGAACCGAGCGCCTTGGGCGTCGGCCCCTCGGCTACCATGTCGAAGACGATCTCGCCAACCGTGGCGCTGACCACAGCCACACGCCCGATAATCTGCGAGATAGCTCCTGCTGCAGCCGGATCGGTCTTGGTCCAGCCGCCCGCCGTAGCCGACAGGTAAATCGGATCGCCAACAGTCGTGCTGCTGGTGTCCACGTTGGCCGAAGCTGTGCCAATCAAGCGCATGGCCTTCGCCACAGTGCCGTTGGCGTTCTGGGCGATGGCCTCCGGGCAAATCCAGGTTGCCATGCGACGGGAAGCGTCTGCGTCCGCCTTGGTCACGAGCGGAAGCTTGTACGTCTCGGACCAACCGGAGACGTAGATCAGATTACCGACAGCAAGAGCGGCTGCCTCGCTACGGACATTCAGAAGCTCGTTCCGAGTCGGCCCGCTGACCTTCATCGGGTCGCCCTCGCTCAGGTAGTCATACTGCTCGTTCGCCACCAGGGTTCACCTCCAAACTAATCTTATCGTGGAGTGAGAAGGTTGTCAATTAAGCTACTTCCCCTTGCCCTTACCCTTGCCCTTACCCCCCTTTGGTACACCAGGGGGCATCGGGCCATAGCCAGTCTGCTTAGGCACCGGGTATTACACCTCCCATTCCACCGGCCATCATCGTCTGGACCAAAGCCTCCGGCGGGATCTCCTCGCCCGTGCCGACAGGAAGACCGCCAACCGGGGGACCGGCACCCATCGGGGGTTGCCCACCCATCATCTGCTGCAGCACCTGCATAACGACCTGCGGCGCAACCTGCTGCACCATCTGCACCACCATCTGCTGCACCATCTGGGGCATCTGCTGCATGGCCGCCTGGACCTGTTGCATCACCTGCTGGTGCTGCTGTTCCATCTGGGCCAGGCCGCCTTCGGCAGCTTCTTTGCCAGCAGCGGCTTCGTCGAGCCGTTGGAGGATGCCCTCTCGATCCGGCCAGTCCAGAGCTTCCAGGAAAGCCCGTCGGTCAATGCCCCCAAGCCGCAGTGCATCGGAGGTAAGCTGTGCCCGATCCTCTTTGCGTTCGGGCAAGGGCGAATCCATGCTGACCTGCACCGTGAAGTTGTGCTTCAGGTCAGACAGCACAAGATCGATCTGGTTCTCAGCCCGCCATTCTTGCCTTTGTTGGAGGAGATCAGCTTGTTCATCATCTGGCTGCTCAGCACCCTGGGTTCCCTCGTCGCCCTGCTTAAGACTATCAGGATAGTCAGCAATAACCTTGATTGCAGCCCCATCCAGGAGCTTGACGAGTCTGGGCGTGGTCCAGAACTGGAAGACGTTCGAGAGGGCCATGGCCCCAATCCGCTGGTAGACGTAGGCCATGTCGTCCCGCTTGTCCTCAATCCGCCGGTCGGAGTTCTGGGAAAGTTGAGCGATAGCCTTGGCGGCTTGAATGCCGGTAGGCTTCCTGCCAGCCTGCGTCCCAGTAACACCGCTGACGACTTCCATCATGTAGTCAACCATCATGCGGTACGAGTACACGTCGCTGTTCAGCATCGGCGGAACGTCCCAGTGAATAGCATCCTTGGGGTTGCCGGGGACAGCATAGACACGGTTCTCTGTGTTATCGACGTTCGAGGCGGACAGCCCCAAGCTTTTGTTGACCACCCGCTGCCGGTTAACGATCAGCCGGATGTTCTTGAAGATTTGAAGGTCGAGCATGTTGGCCTTGTCCTGGAGCGGCTCAATCTCCTCGATCTCGCCAATCGGAGCCAGGTAAAACGAATCCGCCCCATCGTCGTAACCGACAAACACCGGCACGTGCGGCGGATTCGGATGGTCAAACGGCGATGGCTCCGGGCCAGAAACAAGCTTGTTCCCCCACAGGACGATCCTGTGCCAGGGCTTTTTGCGGGCGAAAGTGTTGATCCAGCAATCCAGGAGATCGCCAACCTTGCCCACCGGAACGGGCTTACGCTCACCGAAGACCCCACCCCGGTTCTCCGGTGAATCACCCAACTGCCCATCGAAGTTCTCGATATACCCGTCTTCATCCATCTCAACCTCGAAGTCGGGAAACAGAGCCGTGACCTCTTCGTAAGACACGTCCCTGCGCCGCTCGATGATAAACCGGGCTGTAACCCGGCCCCGTCCGTCGTAGAACGGCACTGCCATCGGGTCCACAATGATAGCCTCTGGCGGGTAAGCCTGCAGGGCGTTCTGAGCGTTCTCGAACTCGTCTTCCTCGACAGTAAGCTTGAGCCAACCCAAACCCGTAATCGAAGCATGGTGAAGCGCCCCGGACTTAACCTTGTGCCGCATATCCATGCGGGTCAGGTCAGCACGGAGCAGCCGGGAGAGCGTGTCGTCACCCCGCCGGTCGTCAACGTCCATAGAGCGGACGGCAATGGCTGGCAAGTTCCTCGGCACGTTGGACTTGACCGTCTCGACGTTGCCGTAGAGGTAGTTGGCAAAAAACGCAGGCGGGCGGGTCGCAGCATTCTCCAAATACTGCAATCCCGCCCGGTATTTCGAACGATAACGACGCCACCGCACAGCAGCACGGGCCAACTCGGGCTCTGCCTGGCGAAGCAAGTTGCCGACGAACTTAACAGGGTCCTGTTCAGCCGCCTTTAGCAGCCGACCCTGCATGTTAATCGGTCCTTTGTCCTCCTTCGCCACTGAGCATCGCCTCCGCAGTCTCTTCTGCGTCCAGTTCCGCCATATGAGCCTGGTACAAGTAGGCAGGAACTACCCCAGCAGCATAAAACTCCTTCAAGCGTTGCCTCAATATCTCAATCTTATCAGCTCCGACAGCAATGTCAAGCTCCTCAACGGGGACACCGGCCCGAACCAGATCAGCTTGTCGGTCCACAGAAGCAGGACCGGACTCCTGAGCCGCGGCAGCCTCTGGAACAGCCAAGTTTGTCGCCAGTACACCGTAGTAGCTGGTCATAGCCTGCGCCAGGTCCGCCAGTTGGTGCCGTAAGGGCCAAAAGTGGGCCAAAACAGCGAAAAACGTCCCCACAGACAGCAGGAGCAGAACCAAAATCACGAATCCGATAAGCTCAAACACTCCCAACGTCCCCTTTCAGCCAGCCAAACTCCTCTTCAAGCTTCCGCTCAAGCTCCAAGTCAGCGAAAATCCGGGCCACGGTGTCTGGCTTGGTCTTCGCAAGCTCGGTTTTTGCGGCCTCGGACTCGTCGTCCTCGATCACGATGGTCTCAGCACTAGAGTCGAACGCGAAAGCGTGGATGATGGCCTCCGCAGCGTCCGGTGAGCGGCCCCGAGCCTCGCCTTTGTCCGCCGACGAGCCAGCCAGCCGCCGCTTCATGTCCTCCTTGCGCTCCAGCACGTACCGGCTGTGCAGATCAAACTTGTACTGGATGCCCGAGAACTGCCCTCTAAGCTTGTCTAGGATCTCCTCCCGGTGGAAGCCAACTCCGTCGTCGCCCCAACGAGGGATAAAGATGTCTTTCTTACGGAACCGCTCCCGCACCCCGAACCATGCCTCAGCCCGACGATTCTCGAACCGGCTATCAAGGAACGCCCGATTGCCTCCCTGGAAGTCGATAACGTTATACCCGGCATCACGGAGCCAGTCAGCAACGCCTGCACCAACGCCAACCGTATCCACGACAATGAAGGATTCGACAGAACCAGTACCGGACGGCGTTCCGATAGCCTCCTCATCAGCAATCCGCTTGACCTCTTTCGCAACCTTGATGGTATCCAGGTGATAGAATTCCTCAAGCCTGGTCACGACCTTTCCACGACGAACACCGACCGCCGATGAGTCGTCGCCAAACCGGGCCGGGTCCACCCCTATCGTTGCTACCTTAGCCTCTGCCAGGGCCTTGGTGATCTGCATCTCGTCAGCCTCGAACGACCAATCCACCCAGGCCGCCGGGATAAGCGTATTCGTGCCAGCAGACGGGAATAAGGCCAGCACCCGCGACAAGTATGCACTGGACTCCTCCCCCCAGATAATCGCCCGGTGCTTCACCCACTGCGGCGTGACCAGATAGGGGAACAGCACCCTGCCCGCTTTGAGATTGGGCGTGTCAAAAGCACTGATTCGAATACGATGGTGCAGGGACCGGATGGCCCCTTCATGGGAGTCAAAGAACCGGCCCGTAGGCTCCGTGGGGTTGCCGATCATGAGCAGCCGGGCCTTGTCCGACGTGAGCAGGTTGTCAATGCCTTCATTATAGATCAGGTCGGGAATACCGGCAGCCTCATCAGCAATGACCAGGATCGAACCAGACGGAGCATGGAAGCCCTGAAACTTGTTTGGATCGTCCGTGGAGAAGCCTATCGCATACCAGCCCGGAGCAATGGGCCACGAAACAGTCAGGGTCTTCGGCCCAAGCGGGTACTTGCTTTTGACGTTCATCCGATTGATCTCGCCCCACAGAAGCTCGCGGACCTGCCGCCCGGTGGGTGCTGTGGTTACGACGATGCTCTCTTCGTGCGAGGTCAAAAACCACCCAGCGGCCCGGGAGGCGATGTACGTCTTCCCAACGCCATGAGCGGCAGCAACAGTCGTGAACAGGTTGTCCCGGACAGAGTACAGAACTTCCTCCTGCTTATCGTAAGGCGTGTCTCCTACGATCTCACGGGACCAAAACACCGGGTCCCTGCGGCCCCTGAGCCAAAGCTTCTTCAGGGTCCCGTCGATGACTGCCATGCTATCACCCCAAAACCTACTGCCAGCGTCCCCGCTTAAGCTGCACATGCGGCAGCAGCTTCCGGCACCGGTAGCACCACAGATGCTTCTCGTGTCCAGCATGCCTGGGCTTATGTGGCCGACGGTAGATCACGATGATGTTGCTGCACTCCGGGCACCGAAGCTCAACCCGGAGCATGTTCCAAACCGTCAAAACCCTCGGCCCCCTCATACAGCATCACCCCGTTCGGAATGGTTTTCCCCTGGGGTCCTTCTTCGGGAACCCAGACTCGTCCCAGTCAACCATGTCCTTCAGCAGCAGATCAACGATCTCCGTGATAGGCTTCTCACGGAGCCAGATCGGCGCAGCCTTGATCTCGGCCATGCCCTCGGGAGACTGGTAATGCTCCAGCAGGGCCTCCCGCATCACGTCGATGGTCTGCGTGTTCTTGGGCTTATTCTTGTGCCCCTCCCGCCATATCAGCCGCAAGTCCTCAAGACTGACATAGCCGGGCGCGTAGGCCCGCTTGCGCTGCCTGTGGCGGGCCTTCATAGTCAGGGCCATGCTGGCGGCGATCGTGGACGGCATCACTGCACCTCCCCAAGCAGCTTGGCCCGCAGCGCAAGCTTCTTTTGCTCCGCCTGGTACGCCGCAAGCTCGGCAGCCGTGGCAATCGTAAACTCAACGACCTTCGTACCGTCCTGCCTGATGACGCCCTGTGCTTTGAGCGCATACTTATCGGCGATCTCTTCGAGCTTGGACAGCGGAACGACAAATGTGCGCTTGGGCCGGGACCGGAGCAGCATAATCAGGGCCAGCGTCGCGGCATGGTCAGGGTTCTGTACAGGTGCCAAGCTTATCCCTCCTGTTACTTGGGCAAGTTCCCCGGCACGAGCAGCATCGGTTTGTTTACCGGCACAGCACTGTACCTGATCTCGCGCTGCGTCTTCATGACATCTTTCGCCGTGTCGAGCAGGCCAATCGACTCGAAGCGGTTCTCCACATCGACATGCACGACAATCGAAGTTGTCGGGTCCCGCCCGTCGTCATAAATCTGCGCCCGAACCTGCACCAGAATAAACTTATCATAGGAATGGATCACAGGCATAAGCTATTCCTCCTCACTATCGGCCACGATCCCGTCGTCATCCTCACCTAGGATCTTCGGGTCTGAGGGCAAGGTGTCCAGGTCAAGCTTATCGCACAGCCAACCGCCGCTCCCCTGCATAATACTCTTTGCAAAGTCAAGCTCACCAGCGACTTCCCGACGAGTGCTCCAGTCCGCATCTACCCGCACATACGAGGTAATGTTGCCATCGTCCTGAACCACGTTCCGGGTTCGTACTACAATTGTCCGATTAAACCCATACACAACCTTAGGCATCGTCTTCTGCCTCCGAACTGAGCTTACGGGTCAGTTCTGCCCAGCTATTGGCCTGCGTCTCGCCGGGCTCAGCCGTTTTACCGTACTTCTCCCGGCGGCGTCCCCTGAGCAGCCCCAAAATAAGCTTAGGGTCCTTATCGACGATAGCTGATCTGATCCCCGTCTCTTCGATTAAATCGGTCAGGGCCTCATCGGCAGCAACAAAGATGTCCCGATAGTTCTCGTCCTCTTTGAGCCACCTACGGTGCGCGATGATCCCCACGCCCACAGAGGCGCAGGCCCGCGAGGCGTTGCCCGACTGCAAGTACTTCAATATAACAAGCTGCTGCTCGGTCGATAGCCCATGCACACCGGGACCAAAATAGGTCTCGGCCCTTTCGATTAACGGTGCTATGTCCTCGATGGCCATGCCCTCGCCGAACGCCCGCGGCTTGGCCACAGAGGGCACGGGCGCAGCGGGGGGAATCACAGCCAGCCGACGGCCCGAACCGACCGGCACCTCGATGGCCTCAAGCTCACCCAGGTCTTCCAAGTCCTCAACAATATCCGGCATTGTCCTTGATCCCCCCAGATATGCGGAGGGAGGAGAACCGTACTGGTCCTCCCCCCACCTGGCCCGTGTACCTCTTGCGTTATAGCGGAGGAATGGGCCTTAGCCCAAGTCTAGCCGGTGCCGTCAGCCTTGTCAAGCTCCTCATCAGCCTTCTCCGCAGGGCTAACATCACCATAGAACTGCTGGTTGAGTTCCTCTTTGAGATCCGTCTGTCGCTTATAGAAACCTGGCTCGGCAGTGGCCCACTGGATAAGTATGGGCAGGTAGTGATAACGAAGCGCCGCGGTAAAGTTGCTCAACACACTGTCTGGATCGTTCCAGTAAAGCCACAGGCTATGGTCGGGCACCGTCCGATCCGCCAGGCGGTTCCACCAGCCCTCACGCCGCATGCGCCGCAACTCATGAGACCAATCCGCCAGGCGATCCGCGATGCACTCTGCCCAATCCGCCAGACCGTGGAAACGGCGGCTTAACCAGCGCAGCATCTGCTCCCCTCCTACTCGACAATGTACCAGTCATCGGCCAGCAGGTCTGTCTGGGACGGCACCCAGGGTAAGGTGTGACCTTCGGATGTTCTGATGCGGAAAGCCGGAGTGTCCGTTCCACGCAGTACCAGCCACATTACTATGGGCCAGTAGCTCTTGCGGGCGACCCGCCGACCTGCCTTGAGATAGTACAGAGCTGCGCTGAAGTTCAGGCCGGTTAGGGCAGGATGCACACTGCCGACTTCATCCACAGGGGGCGTGGGCACTTCTTTGGGCACGCTCAGGGACCGTTCCCGCCGGTCAATGGTGTCCAGGAGCGTCTCCCGCAGCCAGCGCAGGTGCTCCGTGTTGTCGTCGATTGCTGAGCGCAGGATGTTGACGGCAATCGTGAGCCTGTCCACAGAGGAGGGCTCCCGCGGGTCGTCCCTCTGAGCCTCTCTTGTCGGTTCCTGGCTAACCTGCTGCTCTAGCTGCCGGAACTTTCCCATCGCCGCTGCCACAGAGCCGAAGACTGGGCTGTTGGGCTGGTCCTCGAACTTCGGCTGCGCGTCTGGCCCGCTTTCGGTCATAGCCATCGGTCATTGCTCCTTACACGAATTTTCGTGGGTGCATGATTTAAGTATGGCGGACCCGGCAGGGCTAGTCAAGGGGAAATTTCGGGGACTGCTGGATAAGCTTGTCGTAGACTAGAATTTCTGTGTGTGTGGAGAGAGTGGATAAGCTTGTCACTACGAAAATTTAATTTGCACGGAGGACGGATAAGCTTGTCGTCGGGGAGAATTTAATTTGCACAGAGAGGGGGTTGGTTCTGGCGGGCGGAGCGGTGCGTCGGCGGGGGGCCCGTCGGCTTCGGGGGCCCCCCGGTTCGGCCAGTACTAGCGGGTTGTGAACGTTCGAACGTGAACAAGCTTAGGCGAAGCAAAGCCCCCTGGCACTTCTGCCAAGGGGCTTGCCCGTGGGACGTTGGACCTGCTACCTGGCCGGAGATGTGATTACCACAGCCTTACGGCCATGATCGATCACCGCTTCTTCTAAGACGGCTTGCCATGCACAGGCTGCCCGG
This sequence comes from Chloroflexota bacterium, assembly GCA_016210565.1. Lineage (GTDB taxonomy): Bacteria > Chloroflexota > Dehalococcoidia > JACQUA01 > JACQUA01 > JACQUA01. Next base: position 2,365 of record JACQUA010000219.1, on the reverse strand, counting down.
AGTCGTGCCTCAGCGACTGCGGACCGCTCAATCGCCCTACGGCGTGCCGCTCGCTTCTGGACTGGTGTCTGTGCCATCCTTCACCTTCCCCTTTCTGGCCAGGTGGGTACTGGCTACTGTGCCAGTACCCACGTAGCCACCTGCCAAAGCCACCACAGGACCGCCAGACCGAAGAGGATGCCCTTGCCTAACTGGCAGTACGGCGGGAGCGCTTGGGGACTGTAACAACCATGTTGGCAGCGACAGTGCCAAGATCATCGATAACCACGGCGGGAGCAGGTGCGGGAGCAGGTGGCGGAGTCGGTGCCGAAGTGAACTTGACATTAAACTTCGCTTCGGCGGCTGTTTTGGCCACGGCCAGGTCAATGCCAAGCTTGACCAATTCGGCCACGTATGCCTTTGCCGCTTCGGCGGCTGGCAATGTCGTGACTGCACCGGAGGGCAGGCTGGCCATGAGCGTCTTGTACTCGTTACTGGCGAGTACAGCCTGCAGTTGGGCGATCACACCGGGGAGCAAGCTGGCGTGGAACCTGCACCCTTTCCCCTGGAACATCCCGTCAATCTCGATAAACGGCGTGCCGCGCTTGTCCACCTTTGGAGCATCAACCTTCGGCGTGTACCATTCCCGAAGAACTAGATTCACGTCCGCCAGTTCGGTGCGAATGCAGGTGCCGCGGGGGGTCAGAATCTTGCCAACCAGCTTCACGAGACAGCAACCCTTTCCTTGCTCATAATGAGGAGGATGGCAGGGGAGCAATGCCTGCGTACCGTGGCCATATGCGGCTGTCAAGGTCCGGCGCTTCTCGTGGGTCTTCTGTGGGGCGGGTCGGCGGGACGCCTTCATTTTATCAATCGGCGCCTAGCCTTGTCAACCCCTCTGCCCTCCAGCGCGCTATCAACGTTTTGAATCGCCAACGATAAGCTTAGTCGATGCCCAAGCTTGGCAAGAACAACCAAACACGACAAGCTTCTCCAGGACAAGTTTATCTCTTCTCTGTGCGTATCTAGGAGGCCGACCGGCTAGTACTAGCTTGTCAACGACAAGCTTGTGCAGGCCGGTCCTGGCCCCGGTCGGCTAGTACTAGCTTATCAACGATAAGCTTGTATGTGCGTATCTAGGGGGCCAGTGATCAGCTAGTACTAGCTTGTCAAACAACCAGCTAGTACAAGCTTATCAAGTATGTCGTATCTAGGGGGCTGCCAATCAGCTAGTACAAGCTTATCAAGCAACCAACTAGTACAAGCTTGTGTGCCGGACCACAGAAGCCCTCGCACGAGCAGCTAGTACAAGCTTGTCTTATTATGCTGCTTGTACCACAGAAAGAGAGAAGCCCGGTTTCCGGTATGTTTCCGGCTTCTCTTGATCTTGATCTCCGGTGTGGTTTCCGGCAAGCTCCCCCTCCCCATGCATGCATAAACCCATCGAGTGTGTTGCCCTATGTATACTATAGGGCAACACATTTCTCGATTATGCAAAAAAAGGCCGTTTACACGACTCCCAACTCCCTCCTAACAGCCCTCAAACCTGCTCTGTGGGCCGCCTACAGGGTTTTCTTTTTTATACATTTTGCACCCCCGTAAACGCGCTCCCAGCAGATGGGATTTGTGGCCTCTGTGGCGCATGGCTGTAGGGCTTGCGGGGTCGAAAAAATATGCATACGCTATACACCCTATGCAAAGTGCTTGTAAACAGCGCCGTGAAGCGTTTACAAGCCCCTACGCCTAAGGCTATCGGCCCTGTTGTAAACAGTCTAGGCTGCCATCCATTAGGTATACAGCCTAAGGCTTAGGGAAATTTTCTTGGTGTCTTTGGAATCCATGCCAGCATAGCGCAGAGTTGGCTGACCCATATACTGGATGACAGAGTTGCAGCCCTACGCAGGGGTATGTTTACACCTCCTGGAAATTCCTCTGTGGCTGGAAATTTGGGCGGTGTTGACGAGGCTGCCGGACTGTGTTAGGGTAGGAATTGTCGGGACGTGAACAATTCGCAGGGGAGATGGCCAGATGACCGTTATTTCTGCCCGGCTGGACGACGGGGTTGCGGCAAGGCTCAAAGAGCTAGGGGTGTCTGTGGGCGGGGTAGCCCCGGCGATTGAGCTGCTCCTGAAGGCGTACAAAGGTCCCTGGCCACCGGCATTAGATGAAGGGGAGCTGCGACCACCGAAGGGGATTACAGCGCCGGACTGGCCATGGCCTGAGCACATCGAGGTGTGGGCGCGGCTGCTATTGCCGGTCGGAGAAGTGGTCTGTGGGGTCGCGATGGCTTGGCCGTTGCCGAGGCCGCACTTTGGGTTAATCCGTGACATGTTTGTCGAGTGGGAAGGGAACGGTTTCTCATTGATATGGGGGGATTATGTACGGG
>JACQUA010000216.1 GCA_016210565.1 Chloroflexota bacterium | reverse complement strand
GCTGTCGGCTGTCGGCTGTCGGCTGTCGGCTATCGGCTGTCGGCTGTCGGCTGTCGGCTGTCGGCTGTCGGCTGTCGGCTGTCGGCTGTCGGCTATCGGCTGTCGGCTGTCGGCTATCGGCTATCGGCTGTCGGCTGTCGGCTATCGGCTGTCGGCTGTCGGCTATCGGCTATCAGCCATCGGCTGCTTGCCACTGGCTACTCACTACTCACTACTCGCTACTGGCTACTGGCTACTCACTACTCACTGCTGTTTCGCGGAAAGGAGTGAACCCATGAATACAAGGTTTCTCCACCCTGTTTGGACTCACTTTCCCGCCACCGGGGCGTTGGTGGTGTTGCTGGCTTATCTGGCCGTGGCGGGGCCTTTGCCGGCGCAGGTCCCGGTGCATTTTTCCTGGGGCGGCTCGCCGGACCGCTACGGCTCTCCGTGGGCCGTATTCGGGACCACTGCGGGGCTTTCAGTCATCTATATTCTTCTCTCGTTCCTGCTGGACGAGCTATGGGCCCGGCAGGAGGCGGGCAAGACTTTCAACTGGCTATCCCTGTTCGATGAACTGGTCGTCGGCGCTCTGAGTGGCATGGGCCTGGGCTATCTGCGGTCAGTAGTTGCAGGCGACCAGAGCTTTACATTTCCGTGGAACGAGGTGCTGGTGGTCGGAGGCGGGGCGGTCGCCCTGGCGGTCCTCCTGGAGCTGGTCCGGCCTTTCAAAGCGCAGGAGCAGCGCGTTACCATCGACGAGACAACTGCCTTCGCGGCGGGCCTGGGAAAGCGGCTGCAAGCGGGCGGGGCTTTCGTCTACTTTGATGTCCAGAACCCCTGGTACATGACGCTCCTGGCCGCCTTGCTGCCCGTGGTGATGCTCGCCGGCGCGCTTCTTTCCTGGTCTTCGGAACCGTGGGCGGCGGCACTGCTGGCGGCGCTCGGGGTGCTCCTCTTTCTATTCAATGGGGGGCAGCGGACCGCGGTAACCAGGGAAGAGGTCCGGGTGCGGTATGGGATTCCGGGGTTGACGGTGCTCCGTCTCGCCGCGACCAACATCGCCAGCGTGAAGTTGCACCGCTTTGCCCCTCTCCGGGACTTCGGCGGCTATGGCATCCGCTTCAACCGTGAGATGAGGGCCTACTTCCTGAGCGGCAATCAGGGCGTGTTGCTGACCACTGCCGGCGGGAGGAAGTATCTCATCGGCTCCAATCGTCCGGAACGGTTGGCCGCTGTAATCCGCGCCGCTGCCCCGACGCGGAACCACGAATAAACACTAATACAAAGGCAATAAATAATGACGCATAGTCTCACACAAAGACTCAAAGGGCACAAAGGAATTCTGAGCAGGGACGCGCCAAGAACACGCCACTCCTATCACACTGTGTCCGTATTCTTTGTGTCTCTGTGTCTTTGTGTGAAAACGTACCCCTCTGCCGGCACTGCCGTGATGCGACATTTATTCCTTCGTTTGTATTAATAGACACGAATAGGACACCGAGGATACCATTTCGTGTTCATTCGTGTCCATTCGTGGTTCCATGTATCTGATATGAACCTTTGACCGGCCACCGCCGGGAATGATAATATTGCCCCGAAGTCAGGGACACCGGAGCACAGGAAATGGCAGAGAGAGTCATCGAGAAGGGCCGCGAACCAGAGCCGCGGGAAACCCTGTATGACCAGATGCGCCGCATCGACAACGAGCGGATTCAGCGGCGCAGGGAAGGCAGGGTGGTCATCAGGGGAAAGGACATCCCGTACGAGCAGAACCGGCAGGGCCTGGTCAAGTGGTATTCCTGGGACAGGAACTGGGACGAGTTGAGCGTGACGGGGTGGAGGATCTTCACCAATCTTATCAAGAAGCATGGCGGCAAGCACCGGCACCAGGGCGGGCTGGGGATTTTCGTCCTGAGCGGGAAGGGGTATACTGTGGTGGACGGCGTCAGGTATGATTGGGAGGACGGCGACCTCATAATCCTGCCGGTGAAACCCGATGGCTGCGAGCACCAGCATTTCAGCGAAGCCCCGGACCGGAATTCGGAGTGGATGGCCTTTATCTTCACCCCGGTGCGCGATCCTACCGGAGTGGAGTTCCTGCAACGGGAAGAACACCCGGATTGGGGAGCGACGAGGCGGAAGTGAGCGGCGAGTGGGAACGGGAATCCAGAAGCCAGAATTCAGAATGCGAAATTCGTCAGCCCTTTGGTCATTCGTCATTCGGACTTCGTCATTCCACGAGGTGGTACACCTTCTTGAGATTGGCTGTCGTTGTCCGGGCGATCTCTTCTAAGGTGACGCCCCGGACGGCGGCTACCCTTTCCGCAATTGTTCTCAGCGTTGTCAGGTCCAGTCCCTCGGCCACGGTCCGCGCCGCGGCGGCGTCCGTTTCGATGAGCAGCCGTTCTGATGGTATTCGCGGGACCACTTCGGCCACCGCTTCTGCCGGCTTCCTGAACATCCTTACCCCCACCGATATATAGGCCCCCAGGTCTATCCAGCCCTCCAGGGTCGCCAGGTCCCCGATGAATCCCTGGATGATCACCCCGGTCTCATGAGCCTTGCTTCTAATAATGGCTTCCTGAGTCTCCCGGAGGGCCCCGTAGGTGTGGACAACGACCGGCAGTTCCCTGGCCCTGGCCAGCCTGAGCTGGGCCTCGAAAAGCGCCATCTGCGTTTGCCGGTCCTGGAAACATTGGAGGAAGTCCAGGCCGATCTCGCCGATACCGACCACGCGCTCCCTGGCGGCCAGCTCCGTCACAGACTCCACCCGGCTGGCCAGGCGGTCGGCGTACCACGGGTGAAGGCCGACGGTAGCCCACATGAAGTCGTAGCGTTTGGCAATGTCCACGCTGGTCGCCGATGAGCGCAGCGTGATGCCGCTGCCGATTATGATTCCCACGCCGCTGTCCCTGGCGCGGTCGATCATCGTTTCCAGGGCTTCCGGCTCATAGCTTTCCAGGTGGGCGTGGGCATCACCCAGGAACGGAAGAGTAGGCAAAGTAGGAACAGTAGGAAAAGTAGAAAGAGAGTAGGAAGATTAGTCAAAGTGGGAGGGTAGGAAGAATAGGAGGTGGGCAAAGTAGGAAACTTAGGCGAAGTAGCCGATGGCCGTCATCCTCCGCTCGTCGCTACCTGCCATTCCCAGTCCTACTACCCTTACTGCTCTTCCTACTTTTCCCTGCTTCTCATTTCTTGTAAATCTGGTACAGCCTTGTAACAATCATCTTATTGAGCACCGGGGTCATGGCCTCCCGTTCCTTCGGCAGGGAGAATGGGTCCGGGTTTCCCACGAAGGACAGCGCCTGCTCTTCGTTCAACCCTGACTGAATGGCCGATCTCACCGCTTTTACCCAGTCGGTCACCACCGTCTCCTGCTGGCGAAGGTATTCCTTCGAACAGACGTCGCTGGAGTGGCCGGAGACTATCTTGTCCACGTCCAGCTCGTTCAGCTTCCTCAAAGACCTGACCCAGTCCTCGGGCACGGCGTCCTGCATCCATGTCTTGGAACGGTAAGACACGTTGTCGGTGGCGAAAAGTACCTTCTCTTCCGGTATGAAGACGGCGACTTCGCTGGCCGTGTGGCCCGGGCAGTGGAAGACCTCCACGGTGACTTCACCGAGATGTATTGCCATGCGGTCCCGCAGGGTGATTTCAGGCAGCTTTGTCCTGTACCCCTGCATGAGGGGCCGTCCCTCGGGGTCGAGCTCGTTGGCTCGGTCCACCACTGCCTGCAGGGGAAAATTAGACATAACCTTGCGGGTATCCTCATGGGCGACGACCGGGGCGTCGAAGAAGTAGTTGCCGGTGAAATGGTCCTGGTGCGGTTCGGTATTTATGATGTACTTGATCTCGCCTTTCCCCGCCAGCTCCTTCTTTAGCTGGACGACTTCGGTGGGCTTCCACGGCGTGTCGATCATGACAATCCCGGAAGCGGTTATTACCAGGCCCACGTTGCAGCCCCGCAGCCCCGTGACGACGTAGACGTGATCGGTAAGCTTTTTCATGGTCCCTCCTCAAGCGATTCGAAGATTCAAGATTCCAGATTCAATATTCCCCCACCCGGTGGATTGTCATTGCGAGCGAAGCGAAGCAATCCCCTCCGCTTTGCGAGAGTCCGCAAGGCGGACCGGTTGGCTGATCAGGCCGTGAGATTGCTTCGTTCCGATTTCATTGGGACTCGCAACGACGGCCCATTTTCATCCTTCGTGGCGCCCCTCCTTACTCCAAGAAATATAACCTGTAGTACGCACCATGTCAATAGCAGACGATTGGAATGTTAGCGCTCCATGCTGTTCCAGGCATCCGCCGTTCGGACCCAGGGTTCACTCTGTGCTCTGCCCTCTGCGTTCCTTTGTGTCCTTTGCGGTGGGAACGCCGTGGCTTCTGTGTTTGTCGTAGCGCCACACCTGTTGCCTTTGTGTTAGTCCTGCCGGCGGTCGCTGGAAATTGTTGCTGGCAGGTCGCCCAGGCGCCGCGTGGATTTGTTATAATCTGGCGGGGCTCCAACGGGCGGCGCTAGCCTCCGGGCACGGAGAGGGCTGCCAACTTGGTTCTGAACAACGGAGAGGACGTAACATGGCTCTTACCATCAAGCTCGCTAAAGACAAGACCACCCCGGGGACCGTTCGCTTCAGCGAAGTCGGCCAGGAAGACCACCCGATTAACATTTATCTCTCCAAGGCCAGGGTGAAAGAACTGGGGGACCCGGAGGCCATCACTATGACCATCGAAAAAGCCTGAACGGGTGCAGCAGGGTGGAGGAAGTGACTCCACCGGCAGCACGGGTCCGGCCGGCGGGACTTCTCCGGGAGGTCAATCATGCCACCATTGACTGAACAAGAAAAGCAAGAAGTTATCCGTTATCTGGAAGCGGACAAGCCGCTGCCGGACAAGTACCGCTTTCTGCTATTCGCGGACAAGCGGGAGGTGGAGCTGGTCTGGAACGGCAAGACCGGCGAGGTCAGCGAAGTCGTTCTGCCCTTACACCCTGCGTAACCTGTCGGAACTAGCGGCAACCAGGACGCTGCTGGAAACCTTCAAGAAGGCCATCAATGCGCTGACCGTCCAGGAAAAGGGCGACGCCGAGATTCGTGACAGCATCAAGCTACGCCAGACCCGTCCCTTCGTAGCGAAGGACCGGACATACCTGATACCGAAAAAGAGCGTCTTCAACCGGATTATCGGCGACGGCGAATTTGAATTGCTGTTCGCCCGCTTTCTGGAAGATTGCGACGACGTGACCGCTTATGCCAAAAACTACCTGGCGGTGCATTTCAAGCTCGATTACGTGAATGCGGATGGGGATATCTCCAACTACTATCCGGATTTTCTGGTGAAACTAACCGACAAACGGATATTCATTGTGGAGACCAAGGGCCGGGAAGACCTGGACGTGCCGCTCAAGATGCAGCGGCTGCGGCGATGGTGCGAGGACATCAACCGCGTTCAAGGGGAGACGGAGTACGGTTTCGTTTACGTGGACGAAGGAAGCTATGAAAGGAAGCTATGAGAAATACACGCCTGCCACATTCCAGCAATTGGTTGACAGTTTCAAGGAATACAAGGGACTGGAATGAGCGGAACCCGTCGGCAGTCCGGTCAGGCGGTTTTTCGCAGCCCTGACCCGGGGTGGGTACTTGCGGACCCAGAACATGACATAAAGAACTTCTGACACCGACCCTGGTGTTTGTCCCGGCGATGACCTATGCCAGCGAATTTGCCTCCACAGTACCACGAAGCGGAAAAGGCGTTCCGCCAGGCCAGGGCTATTCCTGAGAAGATAGAGGCGCTGGAGAATATGCTGGCCATCATGCCCCACCACAAGGGGACGGACCACCTGCGCGCCGAGCTGAGGACCCGCCTGGCCAAGCTCAGGGAAGAGGAGGAGCGAAGGCCATCCATTGCCAGGAGAGGCGCCCAGTTCAGGATAGTGAGGGAGGGTGCGGGGCAGATTGCCCTGGTCGGCCAGGCGAACGCGGGGAAGTCGGAGCTTTTCGCCAGCCTGACGGGCGTCCCGGCAAAGGTCGCCGACTATCCGTTTACCACCCAGTCGCCCAGCCCCGGCATGATGAGATTCGAAAACGTCCAGTTCCAGCTCGTGGACTTACCGGCCGTTGATTTCCGCGAAGCCCACTCCTGGCTTTACAGCAGCCTGCGCGACGCCGACCTGCTGCTCGTGGTGGTGGACCTTTCCCAGGAGCCACTGTCACAGGCGCGCCGCGTAGAGGAAGAACTGGCCACGATGCGCGTCAGGCTTCACGTCGCCGGCGACGCTCCCTCCGCCGGCGATTTCCAGGCCTGGAAGAAGGCAATCATCGTCGGGAGCAAGTCCGATGTTGCGGGCGCCGCTGATAACTTTCAGTCCTTGAGAACTGCTTACGGTCCCCGCTTTCCGGTGGCTGCCGTGTCGGCCCTGGATGACGGGAGCCTGGCCTCCCTGGGCAAAACGATTTTCCAGGCGCTGGAAATAAAGCGCATCTACTGCAAGGAGCCGGGCCGGCAGCCCGACCTGGACCAGCCCAGCGTGCTCCGAAAGGACGCCACGGTGGAAGACTTTGCTGAGTCCATCCACAAGGACCTGCGCCAGAAATTGAAATATGCCCTGGTGTGGGGGTCGGGGCGCTTCGCCGGCCAGCAGGTGAACCGGTCCTACGTCCCGCTGGACGGGGACATCGTGGAATTGAGGACTTAGTCTAATGACGACCCCCGACTTGATCGGGGGCGAATGACGAATGACGAAACCCGAATGACGAATCAATGACGAATGACCAATGCCGAATGGGGGCGCCACACCCCGGTACCACAGGCCTCCGTGCCTGTGACGGCCACGACTTCGGACGAAGCGGGAATGGTGGGTTCGCGTCCCGATGCCGCATCGGGACGCTTAACCCACCATACGCCTCCCGATTTGAATTCCGCCTAAACCCACCTTTAAAAAGGGGGAGAAGAGTTGACCGTGGAATTTCCGCGACAGGTATACGAAAACACGATTCTGCGGTTGCCTGAGCTCCGTCCGGAGACGCAGACTATCGAGTTCCGTCAGGACCCCCTGACGGGGGCGCGGTGCCGTCTGAACCGGAAGCGGGTGGAAAGGCCGAAGCAGGTGTCGCCTGGCAGCGCGGTTGACGGGCTGGCCCGCAAGCCGGACAACTGTCCTTTCTGTCCGGAGAACATCGGCGCGGCCACCCCCCGCTTCCCCGCCGCCATCTGCCGCGATGGTTTCTACGAGGTGGGCGAATGCCGGCTTTTCCCCAATCTATTTCCTCTGGCCCCGTTTCACGCCAACATCACTCTGTCGCGGAGGCATTTCGTCTCCATTGAGCAATTCTCCGCGGCCATGCTGGAAGATGCCCTGGAGACAGCCCGCTTGTTCTTCCGTGACGTCTTCCGGGCGCCCCGTAGCGACACCCCTTGCGGGTGTCGAAACTCTGGCGGTCAACCCGGAACGACAGGGGCAGACCCTGTCGCTACGGCGTGGGGCCGGGGCAAGCTCTATCCGCTGGTCTGCTGGAACCACCTTCCGCCCAGCGGCGGCAGCATCGTCCATCCCCACATGCAGGCGCTCCTGGACCGGGGACCTAGCGGCTACCAGGCCCGGCTCCTGGAAGCGAGCGCCGCCTATTTCGAGAAGACAGGAAGTAACTACTGGACCGACCTGCCGCGCGTGGAACGGGAAAAGGGCGAGCGGTTCGTCGGCGAGAATTCCTCGGTATGGGTCCTGGCCAGCTACGCCCCGCAGGGCAACCGCGAGTTCCAGATAATCTTCACGGACGGCGCGGGACTGCTGGACCTCGCGGGCGACGCCAGGAAAGACCTGGTGGACGCCCTCCTGCGGCTGCTGCGGTACTATCACGATTCGGGGGTGGACAGCTTCAATTTCACCACGCTGTCGGCGGCCCTGGGCGAGAGACAGGACTTCTACAACCTCAACGGGAAGCTCATCGCCCGGCCGGCGGTGCAGCCGCTCTACCGCAATGATACGGGCGTCCTGGAGCGGGTCCATTACGAGGCGGATGTCGAAATGGCGCCGGAGACGATAGCGCGGGAGGCGAGAGGGTATTTTCCGTAGGGACGTTCATAGCAATCTTGGGCCTGGCCCGCACCTGACTCACGACCCCCTGCCAATGGACGGGCCCCGAATGGAGCCACCGAAGTGGCGCTAATAGCCACGAAAGCCGTCAGGGAGTCAGCCCGTGTGCAAGTTGCGACTTGATTCATACACCTCCTCTATGTATAATTGGTGTATTCGCTCGGGGAGGTTAACATGGCGAGAACCAACATTGATCTCGATGAAGAACTTGTAACGGAAGGGCTAAAGGTTACCGGCTGCAGGACCAGGAAAGCCCTTGTCAATCTTGCCCTCGAAGAACTGGTAAAGAGAAAGAAGAGGAAAAAGATACTCGACCTTGAAGGGAAGATACGCTGGGAAGGGGACCTGGACGAAATGCGACAGGGGAGGACATGATCCTCGTTGATACCAGCGTCTGGATCGATTTCTTTAGAGGGGTTGATTCAGAACACTGCAACGTCTTGCGTGATCTGATCGCCCGGGAGAGCGACCTGTGCCTGGTTGACATCATTCTGATGGAGATACTGCAAGGCGTCAGGGAAGACGGCAGATTCGAGCAACTGAAAAGCTATCTCCGGGAGTTCCCTGTTTACTCTGCGGGAGACATCAGCACGTTCATACGTGCGGCTCAGATTTATCGCGCTTGCCGCAAAAAGGGCAAACCGGTGAGGAGGACGGTTGATTGCATCATCGCCTCAATCGCTATTGAAAATGGGCTGGAACTTCTCCACAACGATGCGGACTTCGCCACGATAAGGGACTGTTGCGGGTTGAAAACGTTTGGCTTCGAGCCGTAGGGGCGAACGCGTCCCGACAAAGTCGAGGACTCTCGCAGAGCGGAGCGTGTTCGCCCGCCTATGCCATTTTGCGCGCCGTCGGCGCGCTCGCACGCGCTCGGGGCGGGCAGACACACGGGTCTGCCCCTACGGTGGGAGACAGGTATGGACCTTATTGACACTCATGCCCATCTGGAAAGCCTGCCGGAGCTGGAAGGGTCCCTGGAGGAAGCGAGGCAGGCAGGTCTCAAGGCGATTGTCGCCGTCGGCTCCGATTATGAGTCCAACTTGCACGTCCTGGATATTGCAGCCAGATATCCGGGTATTGTCTTTCCTGCACTGGGTTTGCATCCCTGGGACCTGGGGAAGGCCGGCGTCTCCGAGGTGGAACAGGACCTCAAGCTGATAGAAGACCACCGGGACATGATTGTGGCGATAGGTGAGGTGGGGCTGGACTATGACAAGCGCGTGCGCGCGGCGGCTGAAAAGGACCGGCAGCAGGCGGTGCTGAAGGAGTTCCTGGCGCTGGCTGCGAAGCTCGATAAACCGGTCTCGCTGCACAGCCGGTATTCCTGGAAGGACTGCTTCGACCTGGCCCGGGCTGCCGGTCTCCGAAAGGTGGTCTTCCACTGGTTCACCGGCTTTTCCAGCGTCCTGGAGCAGATTTTGAAGGCCGGTTATTTCATTTCGGCTACGCCCGCTGCCGAATATCACTCGGAACACCGCCGGGCCATCAGGGAGTCGCCGCTATCCCAGCTATTGCTGGAGACCGACTCGCCCGTCTTTTATGGCCGCGAGAACCGGTATCAGGCTTCGCCAAAGGACATCGTCAGGAGTTTGGGCGCCGTGGCGCAAATCAAGGGGGTGGACCGGGAACTGGTGGCGGCGCAGACGAGTGGGAATGCGAGGAGGCTGTTCGGGGTAGCGAGCAGCCAGTAGCCGCACCCTTTACGGGTGCGCAGTAGCGAGCAGTCAGTAGCCGCACCCTTTACGGGTGCGCAGTAGCGAGCAGTCAGTAGACGGTAGCCAGTAGCCCCGCACTACACCCAGCGCGAAGACCGCGCCGGGGGATTGCAGATTGCAGATTCAAGATTCGAAGATTCCCCGCCCCCGGGCTGCCCCCCTGACGGCTCCAGACCGATAGGGCACGCGGCAGTGTGCCGCCACGGACTATCGATTGCCGACTATTGACTATCGGCTCTTCTTGTTAGCACAAACACGGCGGCCAGGGCGGCGGCAATCGCCGCGGCGGTCACCACGTACATATTCCTGAAACCCGCCGAAGCGGCCACCATTCCCAGGCTGGTGGCGCCGATGGCCTGTCCGGCGTGGAAGGCAACGGCGTAGGTCCCCATGGCCAGCCCCCGCATCGAGGCAGGGGCAATATCGGCGATGAGGGCGCCGCAGGGTGGGAGGGCTATCCCCATGCCGAGGCCCATGACGAATCCGGCGAAATGCAGGGGCGTTTCGCTGGCAAACCGCGAAACGAGGAAGACCCCTGCTGCCATGAGCGACAGGCCGGCGACTATCACCGGAGCCCGTCCCAGCCTGTCCGAGAGCGCCCCACCGAGGGCGCGGGTCATCACCGAACCAAGGTACAACGTGGCCACGATGAGGCCGACGCGGTCAATCCCGATGCCGATCTCGGCGCCGTAGAGGGGCAGGAAGGAATTGACGCTGGCCAGTCCGAACATGACGAAGGTTATGGACAGGAGGGCGGCCACCTCCCTGCGGTCGGCGAGCCAGCCCAGGGACGGTTTCTTTTGACCGGGTGGGGTTGGTGGTGGTCTTATGGCCTTGATCCCGGTCAGACAGACGGCCAGGGCGAGGGCCGAGACGGCCATGGCGGTCCAGAAGACGGCCGGGTAACCGTAGTTCTTCAGGATGAAACCCCCCGCGGCCGGGCCGAGCATGCTCCCGAGCTGGCTGCTCGTCGTGAGCCATCCCAGGGCCGTCCCGCGCTTCTCCGCCGGGACCATGTCGACGACGGTGCCACTGCAGGTGGGGTACAGGGCGCCACTGGCCAGCCCCGCGACTACGCGGGCAACAACCAGCATCTCCAGACCGGCGCTGAACAGGTACAGGGGCAGACTGGCGAGGTTGAGACCGATGCCGGCTAGAAGTAATGGCTTTCTGCCGGTGCGGTCGGAGAGCATCCCCAGCGGGGCCACGAGGATGGCGGCCACGTAAAGCTGCGCAGCTACGACCAGGCCGACCTGGCTCACATCGGCCCCCAGACTGGCGGCGAAAGGGGGCGCCACCGGGAACAACATGGCAATGCTGCCGAAGATCAGGAACGACAGCAGGCAAATAGGGAAAAGGGACCCGGAAGCGCCTTTCATGTGCATGTCTCACTTAACGCAGGCAGGGTGAGTTCGCGTCCCGATACAATCGGGACGCGAACTCACCCTGCCTAGCTGGTCGTCCGGAACGGGCGGTCTATCCCCCGAAGCGAAGTCCGAGGATCACCAGGTCATAGACATCCACGATCCCGTCCCCGTTGAAGTCGGCATTGGGATTGAACCCGGCATCGACGCTTCGCTTGTTGAAGGAAGCCATCAAGAGATTGAGGTCCGTCATATTCACTACCCCGTCACCGTTGACGTCCCCCGGGAGGAATGCCGTCGGAGTGGGGCTCGGTGTCGGGGATGGAATGGGTGACGGAGATGGTGAAGGAATGGGTGTCGGGGGTGGTTCTGGAGGAAAGACCTTGAAGGTGAGATTATCGATGCCGAAGCCGCCGTTGCCGGGGTTGGTGAGAGCGAAGTCAATCTCGCTGAAAGGTGTGGGCGAGGTGATGCGGAACCTGCCGGCGAGCTGGGTTGGAGAGGTGCCGCCGATGCCCGGGACCACATCGGCGTTGGTCAGGACCCGTGAAGAGATGACATTGCCCAGGGCGTCCTTCAGGGTTATGGGAGCGCCGGTGCCGGAGACGTTGATGAAGGCGAGGAGGTCGAAGGATATTTCTGTTTGAGGATGGGTGAAGTGGATGTTGGTCGGCGCGATGCCGCCGGTAGCGCCGGTGGCTTCGTCGGTGATGATGATATCCTCCAGAAGGAGGTTGCTGCCGCTGGTGTTGGGTGAGCCGTCGGGGTTCCAGCCGCCGCCGATGGCGCCGACGCCGGCGGCGCCGGAGAAGCGAACGCCGACAGACGAATACTCGTCGTCAATGATCCTGGCGCCGCCGGGGCCGGTGGAGAGGGTGTCGTAGGAAGTGAAAGGAATATCGTCGGGGGTGCGGGGGATGCCGTCGGGGCCGGGAAGTCCGGAGAAATCGATGGTTAGCGGGAAGCCCTGGGCCGGGATGGGGATGATGAAGGTGAGATTATCGATGCCGAAGCCGCCGTTGCCGGGGTTGGTGAGCGCGAAGTCAATCTCGGTGAAAGGCGTGGGCGAGGTGATGCGGAACCTGCCGGCAAGCTGGGTAGGCGATGTGCCGCCGATGCCGGGGACCACATCGGCGTTGGTCAGGACGCGGGAGGAAATCACGTTGCCGGCGGCGTCCTTCAGGGTTATGGGAGCGCCGGTGCCGGAGACGTTGATGAAGGCGAGGAGGTCGAAGG
>JACQUA010000215.1 GCA_016210565.1 Chloroflexota bacterium | reverse complement strand
GGCCCGAGCCATAGCCGCCCAGGGTCCACTGGTGCTGGAAGGAGCTGTTGAACTTCTGGATGCGGTGGTTGTTATATTCCGAGACATAGATATTCCCTGAGCCGTCCACGGCCACGCCGCTGGGCTGGTCGAACTTCCCGTTGTCGGTACCATATTCGCCGAAATGGGTCAGGTACTGGCCCGCTGCGTTGTATTTCACGATGCGGTTGTTGCCGGTGTCGGCCACCCAGATATTGCCGCCGGCGTCAACGGCGGCTTTCCAGTGTAGCAGACAAGAGAATCCTCCGCATGAAAGGGTGCAACATTGTTGAAAGGAGTTGGTCGGGTTTCATGATGACGGCTCTTGGGACGTGTCTCCGAAAACGCTGGTATACCAATATTTGCTGCTATCCATGTACCATGAGCGATCCGCGCCACTGACTAACTGTTTGAGTTGGTGCATATCGATGTGGTATCGGTAGAATAGCGCTGTTAATTCTCTCCAACAGGTTCTTGAAACACTGTGCTTTGGCACATACAGATGGATTTCGTCGCCTACACCTTCGTGTCTCTTGATACACTTGATTTTGGGAATCCACTCGTCAAAAGCAAGTTCGTCGTTCTGCGAATAGAAAGTCACCCGCTTGCAAATTAACTTGATCATGGCTCCAGTCCTTGGCATGTTTTTCGTGGCTTTGGCTCTCTGTCAGTGCAGTTGTGTTCTTCGAACAAAACATTCTAGCCTGAGAGAGGCTAACGGTGCGGATACACCTTATCATATCCGCCGCCTGGCTTCTCAACGTCCCAATGGGGGGCGTGCAGGCCTTTGTGACTAGTGGGGACCCACACATTTCCATGGTTGTCAGGATATCCAGCGCCAGATCCGTTCGGGTTCTTGACCAGTTCTCCATTCCAGTTTTTGGGAGCCTCATAGCCGTCCTCCTTTGTCGGCTTGCCAGGCTCCTTTACCTTTTCACGAAACTCCTGAACAAGTTTGCCGACGGTGTCTATTATCATTTGCCAGTTGCTCGCGATAGCCACTGCGGCCGCCGCGGCGACTACAACTGGGGTACCGACACCCGAGGCTGCACCGGCTGCCACCACGCCTCCGACCAGAATGGAGGACTTGGTCGCCTTTTCTACCACCGCCTTATTCGTCTCCGTCAGACCGTCAGGTTGCTTTTCCTCCCCGGCAACCGGAGAGGGGTTGCCTTCCGGGTTGTCTGCCGGGGCGCCGGTTCCTGCTGTCTCGCCGCCGGTGCTGCCCGAGTCCTCCTCGCCCGTCCCGCCGCCGGGATCGACCAGCTCCGGGTCGTTGCTGTCCAGGTTGTTTCCCGAGGGGTCGGTGTAGCGCAACGGGTTGTTCAGTACATAGGAATACCGGTTAAGACTCTGCGGGCTGGACGGGGCCAGTCTGTCAGGGCCGGAAATGGCGGTGGTCATGTCCACCATCAGGTCGTAGACCACGGAGTTGCCGCCGGGATTGCCGGAGACCACGCTGTCGGCGCTGATGAAGCGGGCCAGGGCGGGATCATAGTACCTGGCCCCGTAGTAGTACAGGCCCACGTCGTCCAGCCTCTGCCCGGTGAATTTGTGGGCGGGCAACGCCCCGGAGGAGGCCCGGGTCTGGCCGAAGGGGGTGTACTTTATCGAACCGTCCAGGTTGCCGGCGGAAGTGGTGGTGATGGAGGTTCCCGACAGGTGGTCCTGGTGGAGGTATTTGAGGTCCGTCCCGGTCTTGTAGGCCGCCATTTTGCCGCCCAGGTAGTAGTACAGGGTGGCCGCCCCGGTGGAAAGGTTTTTCTCGTAGTACCGGTTCACGTAGAGAATGGTAGCACCGTTTTCGGTCTTTTTCACCCGGAAGCCGTCGCCGTCGTAGACATAGCCGACGCCGCCGCTGACGGCGGTGAGGCGGTTCCGGGCGTCCCAGGTGAGCGTCTGGGATCCCCTGGTGGTCATCGAGCCGTTCGAGTCGTAGGCATAGCTGGTGCTGGCGCCGTTGGAATCGACCCGGGTGACGGCATGGGGCCTGGGGCCCTCATAGACATAGCTCCTCCATCGTTGACGGTCATGTTGCCGGTCTGATTATAGGCCCAGCCGGCGGTGGTCTGCCAGT
>JACQUA010000228.1 GCA_016210565.1 Chloroflexota bacterium | reverse complement strand
TGCGCTTCGCCGGGTCATTTACTACCAGGAACGGAATCATGCCGCTTATGTTTCGCACCGGAAAACCAAACTGCGGAGGCTCGCACTTTTGGCCCTTTTGGGCAACTTTGCGTTGTAATATTAAGCAAGTCGCGCGTCACCGCATGCGCGAGGACTCGTGTGATATCGTCGAACCGCAGGACACGATGCCGCATTTTCAGGGCCTGGCAGGTCCGGTCGAACTTGTCAAGCACCCGTCGTGTGGCCTCGTTCTGATGGGAGACCCGCCCGATCAACACGCCTTGCGCATGATGGATGAGCGGTCGATAGGCCTCTACGACGGCCGCTTCGATGGGCTTTCTGTAGTAAGCGTCCTCACCCGCGGCGATGGGTTTCGCGAGCCCTTTGGTCAAGAAGGTCGCCCAATCCCCACGACTCGCCGAATCGACATTTTCGTCGCGCGCTTTGGTGAAGCGCCCGTCCGGGAAGTCGAAGGCAACGATTCGTTGGATGGCTTCGTCGAAGGCCTCGCTGCTCAGAGGCTGCGTGCGAGGAAGAGATTGCCATGCTTTCGCGTCGGTTTGCCGGGCAAGGTCATAGAGATCGGTAGCGACCGAGTCCAACAGTGCAATTACGGAGCGGGGGGCCTCACCTTTACTCAACCAACGAATCAGGTTCAGCATCTCTGATGGTGGATTTCTGATTTTGGATTGCGGATTGAAAGCAGGGGGAATGGGTAACCCCCAACCCCCAATTCCCAATCCCCAATCGGGTTGAGTATCCCTGCCCAGAAAAGTTTTTTCCGCCGGCAAGATGCCGGCTTCACTCGTGGGGCTGGCATCTTGCCGGCCAAAAGTTTTCTGGATAGCTATATCTTCCGACAGTAGCATCCGTAAGGCGTCGGCACTCAGACGTCGATCCGCGATCTCTTCCGCAATTTGCCACCCGATGGGGAGTCCCAAATCGAGTGTCAATCTTCCCGCAATCTGGACGAAGAAGCTATCCAGGGTGGAAACGCGCAGCCGATGGAGGTGTCGCAACAGCTTCCCGAGCAACTCCACGCACCGGCTACGGTCAAGCGCCGGTCCGGTGATATGGGGCTGGAGCGTGGCCAATTTGTCAGGGGAGGTCGCGGCTTTCGCGAGTCGGATAAGAATACGATCGAGAATCTCCCCAGCGGCTTTGCGGGTGAAGGTCACGGCGAGAATTTGCTCCGGCGACGCCCCGGCGTTCATAAGGGAGATGTAACGATTCGATAATTGAAATGTTTTCCCCGTGCCGGCGGAAGCGCGAATGGCAATATTGGGGAATGTTGAGAACGATCCGGACATCTCGGTCAATCCTCATGGTCCAGTGTTTAGGTATAGTTATTCAGAAAAGTTTGGGCAGGCTGGAAGCCTGCCCCACTGTGGAGCAGGCATCTTGCCTGCGGAAAAAACTTTTCTGGGCAAGTATATACTGCGTGCGGCATGATATGAACTTTTGAGGGCCTCTATGAGAATAAGCCTCCCCTCTAATCCTCTCGTGAACGGTGGGAGGCTTGTCCCCTCCCCGTTCACGGGGAGGGTTGGGAGGGGGAATACACCAGTTTCATTTCATTCCGCGCAGAGTATAGCCAAGGCTCCAAGCTGTTGGGTGTGGCAAATGGAGGCGAAATCATCGTCGAACGGGAACGGTCCGGGTGCGGGAGGCCAGAATTTCTCCAATCGCACATTCCGTATGACCTCGGTCGCCACCTGCTCCGCGTGGGTCAATTCCTCCGGCGTCCAATGGACGATACGTTCGCCAACCTGGTCGACATCCTTTGGCAACAGGATGTAGCCGAGCCGCACATCATCCATCCCCAGCCCCTTCACAAGGTGGCGATACAAGGGCAATTGCAGGTCCACCCATTCCTGTCGGCTCCTACGATGCGCCACTTCGGGGTCCCGAACCGCATCCCCCGTTTTGTAGTCAAAAACGATGCGCTCCCGCGTCGCTTCATGGATATCAATCCGATCGATGCGCCCTCGCAGGTGCATCGGCGAGCCGTCAACCAGAAGCCAGGAACGTTGGCCATCTACCAATAGTTCTGCGCGCTCGATTCTCCAACCCTGACGAACCCAATCTGCCTGCCAATCGGCAAATCGATCCAGTCGGCGGCGGGCTTGCTCGACCTGCAAAAGGACCTCCGGGAGCGGATCGTCCCCGAACGACTGGCGGACTCGTGTATCGAGGCTCTTGTACAGCGCTTCCCGAATCTCTTCCGCATGATCCGATGTAGCCGCCGTACTTAGAGCAAAGACCTTGAGCACTTCATGCAGCAGGTTTCCGAACGCAACGGGATCCAATTCTTCCGCTGTCGTATTCACGACCTGGAGTTTGAGGCGGTGCCGCAAATAATACCGATAGGGACAGGTCAAATAGTCGCGAAATTCCGTGACGTGCATCGAGGTTACGGGCCCTTGACACGCAGGCAACGGCGCCGGTCTCGGGATCGCAAAGTTGACTTGCGCTGTCCCAGGCCTCAACATCGTCGGAGACACAAGCTGCGGGCGATCGGGGTGATGGGACGAGAATGCCGCAACGGTTCGAGAAGGCAGTCGGTCGTCATCGCAAGCGAACAGCAGCCGGCTTGGGAGAAGAACATCGTTATCGGGGGATCGTCTTCCGGCGATGAGGGCAACACGTGAACGAGACGCCGCAAGCATGGCCAGGTTGTATGCGTCACGGGCATACCGCCGAGCATGGTCCAGAAGTCCGAGATGGCGCCGCAGCGTATCCGGCAAAAAAAACTCTTCAGCCTGCGCTGCGGGCACGCATCCCTCGTTGAACCCCGTTACAATGGCTGCCTCGGCGTCGTCAAGGGGCAGTTCGAGCCATCCCAGAAGCTCGATAGCCGACTGATCGAAGCGGGGTGGTATCGTTTGGTCTTCCAGTGTCCGTAACACCAGGCGGAGCGCTGTCGCCCCAGAGACGTGCGGTGCAAGCGAATGATCCACCCGTAGGTGCTCCTGCACTGCTTCTTGAATCTGCTCGCAGCCGACCAGAATCGTGCGCTGGGCGTCATCCTGTGTGTTCAACCCAGACCGGCCATAGACCTGGAGCAGCAGTTCCAAGATGGGATCGGTCCACTGGTGGAGGTGATGGGGCTCGCCCCGCAACGGAGCCAGCAGGCGTTCCATGGCGGCCAATGCCCGGCGAAGTCGGTCTGGTGACTGATCTTCGGGAAGCCACTGCCCGTAAGTATGAGCGGGTAAATGCGTAGAATAGTGCTCATCGAGCGCCGCGAGCCAGCCGCTTGCGATCCCTTGTGTCGCAAGCCATGGATCGATCACGGGATGTCGGACGAGATTGGTAAACGCGGCAAATGACCCGCGCTCAAGAAAGTCGGCAGTTGCATGCAACAAGCGACACGGGCTCGAACGGATGACAGGTATTCCCGCGCCATAACGAAACGGCAGGTCGCACTCTTCCAAACGCTGCTGTATATAAGGAATCATGTGGGTGTCCGGGACGCCTATGGCAATGTCGTCCGCTGAAAGGGCCCCCTGGAACCCCGCTAAGGTGCGCACCACTGCATCCACCTGATCGCCTGGATTTTCCGCAAAAATGATGGCGGTCCTGTCGAGGTTGATCTGCGCATCCTGCCATGCCTGCGCGGCCACACAGCCGTACTCATCGAACCGCTCGGCGAGCGTCTCCGGTGCAAAGATCAGCGCGGTTACGCGGTCGGCCACCTGATCAAGCATCGCCTTTTGGGTTGCATTCAACCTTAATCCGTGAGTTCGCAAAAGCAAGAAATGAATTTAGCCCTATTAAATTCAGCCTCCGTAAAAGCTGGCGGAATTCACCCAGTGGGTGAGTTTTTAAAATCATGGTAATTCCCTGAATCCTTGAGCCAACAAATGTCAATTTAACCTTATTATTTAACCTAATTATTTGCTTTTCTTGCATAATTTTGTTATAATATCACCTCACATCAGCTCAATTAGGAGGTGAAATATGAAACGCTTCATCATCGTGCAGTCCGACAAACAATTCTATACCTCTCACTCGGGGCTTGCCCTGGTGGGATGGTGTGTCAATGAGTTGTGCTCTCTGCCGGCCAAGGCTAGAGAGGCTTTCCCTATCAGCGCCGAAAACGGCATCGGTCTGGATGATATCCTGCGCAGCTATATCGGCTTGCTCTCCATGGGGAAAAGCGACTTCGAGGCGGTGACCAACCACAGAGAAGACGACTACTTCAGAGAATCCCTCGGCATCGGTAGGGTTCCTTCGGCCGAAACGCTGCGACAAAGGATGGACGAGGTTGCTGCTGCCCTGCGTCCTCTTGCCGATGGCTGCACGGTGGAGTTCCTGAGAAAAGCTCGGGTTAAAATCACCCCCTTGGAGACCGGACACATTCCCCTGGATTGCGATGTTTTCCCCATGGACAACTCCCAGACCAAGAAAGAAGGGGTCTCCCGCATCTACAATGGGCAAGACGGCTATGCTCCGATGGCCGCCTATCTTGGCAGGGAGGGATGGTGCCTGGAATTGGAACTGCGTGAAGGGAAGCAACACAGTCAATCGGAATTCATCCCTTTTCTGAATCGGGTGTTGGAGAAAGCCCGCAGCTTGACTTCCCGCAAACTCCTGGTACGTCTGGATTCAGCCCATGATGCCCTGGAAACCCGCGTGGCCTTGGCGGGTCAAAGAAAGGTCAGCTACATCCTCAAGTGGAACCCCCGCAAGGAGGACCAGAAAGCATGGGCCAGGCGGATTTTCAAGAAGGGCAAAGTCACCACGCCTCGCCCCGGAAAAAGAGTCGGGTTGCTCACCATCCGTACTCGGCAGACCCATGAAGGGAAGAGATACCGGTTCAAGAGGGTGATGCGGGCCGTGGAACGTACCATCGATCGCCACGGCCAGACTCTCCTGATGCCGGAGATCGAATTAGAGGCATGGTGGACCACGCTCGATCTGCCCGAAGGGCAGGTGATCCGGCTCTACGAGGATCATGGGACGAGTGAGCAATTCCACAGCGAGATCAAATCCGACATGGACCTGGAAAGGCTTCCTTCGGGCAAATTTGAGACCAACGCTCTGATCCTGACTCTTGCGGGTCTGGCCTATAATATCTTGCGCTCCATGGGGCAGCGCGCACTGCTCGATGGGAGGAGCCCGGTGCGCCATCCCGCCAAGAGGCGCCGGATCAAGACCGTGATGCAAGAATTGATCTACCTGGCCGCTCGATTGGTAAAGACCGGCCGTCGTTTCAAGCTCATTTTCAGCCGTCATTGTCC
>JACQUA010000227.1 GCA_016210565.1 Chloroflexota bacterium | reverse complement strand
GCGAAGCGAGCGTAGCGAGCGTAGTCGAAGAATCTTTCGAGGTGGGGCGCCGGACGAAAGACCCTTCGACTGCGCTCAGGGTGACATTTTCAGAGCAATCTTCCATCCCGACGAGTCAGGACCATAAAGGATGAAAACGGCGTGCGCGTCATTCTGAGCGAAGCGAGCGCAGCGAACGCAGTCGAAGAATCCTTCGCTCTGCTCAGGACAAGTTCTTTCGATGCGGGACGCCCGACGAAAGACCCTTCGACTGCCCCTTCGCTTCGCTCAGGGCTCCGGCTCAGGGTGATATTTTCGGAGCAGATTCTTGATGTTTCAATCCATTTGGTCATTCGTCATTCGGACTTTGTCATTTTCCACGTATAGCGCAATCGCCGTTTTTGGGTTATAATGGCGCATCAAGTTGATTATGTAAAGACTGACATGATACACGTCCTTTACGGCGCGGATAGCTTTTCCCTGAAAGAAAGACTGCAGACCATAAAAGACGGCCTGGGCAGCGCGGACCTCCTTGAGTTCAACTCCCAGGTCCTGGACGGGGCCACCCTCACTCCCGAGCACTTCGCCGGCATCTGCCAGGCAATGCCTTTCATGGTGGCCCGCCGGCTGGTAATCGTCGAAGGGCTGCTCACCCGGTTTGCCCCGTCCCGGAAACCGCCGGCCGCATCACACCCCGGAGAGAGCACCCGCGCCGCAGACGAACCCGGAGAAAAGGACGAGGTCCCGGAGAACACCCCCGCAGAAAAGAAACCGTGGCAGGCCTTCGCCGCCGTGCTAAGAACTATTCCGGAAACTACCGTCCTGGTCCTTGTCGACGGCGAGTTGAGAGGCAAAAACCCCCTGCTGGCAGATATTGCTCCCATCGCCCGGGTTGAGCTTTTTCATCCTTTGAAGGCCGATGTGCTTTTCCAATGGGTGCAGAACAGGGCCGCCGGATACGGCTGTAAACTGGGTCACGAGACCATCAACTATTTGCTGGATATCCTGGGAGACAACCTGTGGTTAATAGACAGTGAACTCAAGAAGTTGGGCCTCTATGCCCGGGACCAGACGATCACCATATCCGACATCGACCAGATTGTCAGCTATTCCCGTGAAGGCAACATCTTTCAGCTCGTCGACGCGATCTTGCAGCGCCGTACCAGGAGGGCGATGGAACTGCTCCGCCAGTTGCAGAACGCCGGCGCCGGGGCCCCATACCTTCTCGCCATGCTCACCAGGGAAGTCCGGCGACTACTCCTGGCCAAACTGATTTCCGCCGGGATACCCCCGCCGCCGGAGCTCGCCAGGGAACTGAAGCTCGTCGAAGAGAGAGACGTGAGAATCATCACCGGCAAGGCTGCCAGGTATACCCGGCCGGCTCTGGAAGCGCTCTATCGCCCCATCCTGCAAACAGATTTGGCCGTCAAGCGGGGGAAAGACCCTGATCTGGCCATCGAGCTCCTGCTCAATGAAATATGCTCCGGCGCCGCCGCGAGATGACGAAAGCGGAATGTCGGAACCTGTCACCGCGCAGGCGGTGATCCGAATGACGAATGACCAAAGAAGTCCAACATCAAAAACCAAGATGAAAAATGACAAATCAATCACCCGTGCGCGTATGGCGCACCATGAAGGATGAAAATGGACTGTCATTGCGAGTCCCGATTTCGTCGGGACGAAGCAATCCCCTGGTTGGCTGGTCACCCGGTCCGCCGTGCGGACTCTCCCAAAGCGGCGAGATTGCCGCGCTTCGCTCGCAATGACAGTTTCTGAGAACCGGCAACGGCCGGCTGGTCCCGCCGGCCACATCTTTCATTTTGATCTATCATCTTGATTATTGACCTTTGATTATTGCTTTGCATTTATGTCGTCCCACCAATTATGTTAAGACTCAACACACTGCTTGCTTCCAGAGCTGAGGTCAAAGCTGCGCCCCGGATCCAGCCCGCCGTGGTGGTCGCCCTGGTCTACCTCATTCTCATCTCCCTGGCCGAGATCACGGGCGCTTTGATCAACCAGGCCATGGGCATCACCATCCAGACGCTCATCTTCTTCGGGCTGATCATCCACTCCGTCCTTAACATCGACAATCCCCTCGGGAAGATGCTCTTGTCCCTGACCCTGGCCCCCATGATACGTATCGCCAGCTATACCGTTCCCCTGTTGTTCGCGCGGCCCTTCGCCTCCTATGTCTTCATCTATTTGCCCATTGCCCTGGCCGCCTTCCTGGTCATGTGGCGGCTGCGAATGAAGCCTCCGGATGTGGGCCTTACTATCAGAATGCCCCGCTGGCAGCTCGTCATCGCTTGCACCGGTGTGGTCTTCGGATTGGCAGAATATTTGATCCTTCGTTATCCAGCCCTGATTCCCTTCCTGTCATGGACTAACCCCTGGATACCCGGACTAACGCTGCTCGTCACTACCGGATTCGTTGAGGAGCTTGTTTTCAGGGGCGTCATGCAGCGCGCCTGCGCCGACGCCCTCGGCAAGTGGACACTGGCCTACGTGAGCTTTATTTTTGCCATCATCCACGTGATACACCAGAATTTCTGGGACATCGTCCTGGTGTTCTTCATCGCCCTCTTCTTTGCCTGGTGCGTCAAGAAGACGGGGTCTCTGCTCGGCGTCGCCGTGGGTCACGGAGTGACCAACAGCGTCCTCTTTCTCGTGGCCCCCTTCGTCCTCAAGGGCTTCGGGGTGTAGGTCAGCGCAAATACCGCACCATGACCGTACGAGATATCCGCTAGTAGCCCACTGGCAAGGGCCATTACCAGGGGTAACCGAGAGTGTCAAAGTCCGCAGTGGCAACCAGCGTCCGTGATAGACCCCGGGCATCCCCGGAAGTCCGGCCTATCGTGTTGCTCAGCCTGGCTTATCTCATCCTGATCTCCCTGGCCGAAATTATCGGGGTCCTGGTCAGTCAACCGGGAGGCGCTGTCTTTCAGGCACTCATCCTGCTCGGTTTGATTGTTCATGCCACCCTGAACAGGAACAACCCCACCGGCAAGATGCTGCTGGCGCTTACCCTCGCCCCTATGACACGGATTTCCAGCTACAGCGTTCCGCTAATTGTCATGGCCCCATTAGCCTCGTATGTCGCGATTTATGCCCCCATAGCGCTAACCGCTTTTATGGTCGCGTGGCGACTGGGACTCAAACCCCGGGATCTCGGTCTCACCCTCAGCTCAATTCGATGGCAACTGGCTATCGCGTCCACGGGCCTGGTCTTCGGCCTGATGGAATACTCCGTGCTGCGCTACCCCCCTCTTGTTCCTAACCTTACCTGGACCAATGCCTGGCTACCGGCATTCACATTGCTCATTACGACCGGGTTTGTTGAGGAGTTGGTCTTCCGCGGCCTGATGCAACGAGCCTCTTATGAAGCCCTGGGTAAATGGACCCTGCTTTACGTCAGCTATATCTTCGCCATCGTTCACGTTATACACCAGTCTCTTCTGGATATCGTGCTGGTGTTCTTCATCGCCCTCTTTTTTGCCTGGTGTGTCAAAAGGACAGGGTCTCTCCTCGGCGTAGTCCTGGGCCACGGAATCACCAACAGCGTTCTCTTCCTGGTGGCGCCCTTTGTTTTCGAAGCCTTTGGGGTATAGTTCGGAGCAGGTCTTCCATGCGCCGCCAGCGCACCATCCCGTTGAAAATGATAGAGCATCGTCAGGTCACCGCGGGGCGGCGAGGCAGGGAAAGATGAAGCCGCCAGATAGTCCATACATAGTATGGGATTAACCCCTGCGAATTGAGCCTTGGTCTGGACCACACGGGAGGTGAACACAAATGACCCCTGTAATTGGAACCGGATGGTTCTGGATCTTTGGCGCCGCCATGGGGACAATATTCGGCATACTGGCCGCCGCACTGTGGGCGGAAAGCATGTGCTGTACTGCAGTTGCGGAGCGCAAGAAGGTAGCCCCGTGGTTGCTCAGTTGGGTCGGGATCGATCCCAACGCCAAATCCGAAGGAGAAAGCCTGCTGTCTCCGCGCTACGCGGAGATCGTGAAGAAGGGGCTTTCCGGGACCGCTATTACAGCATCCATAGCCGGCTTCCACAAGCTGTTCTGGGCAGAGCGACCCTGGACGCTGGAAAACGTGATTGTAGCCGAGACAAGTTTCCCCCTGTTTGCGGCGCTGGCCTGGCTCCTGCCGGTGTTCTTCCTGAAGAGATATCTCAGCCGACTCGGATAGACCATACCCCGGCGGCAGTCCCCCTGCCAGCTTTTCGACACCCACTCCGCTTTACGATCCCGATGCATCGGGACGACGTGTCGGGACGAGGGGTGTCTCCATGGCTTTCCCGGTGTCTGAGTTGCAGGGCCTCTGCACAAGTGCGCTTCCCTTCGCCGGTTTTCGGTAGTATAATACTGCATTTGAATTAGTAGCTGTCAGCCGTCAACTATCAGCAGTCAGCCGGAAAGCTGATATCCGACAACCCATTCCGGACAGCTCATAGCTGTTAGCTGTTAGCTGTTAGCTGACAGCCGTATTAACGGAGAGCCGCCACAGCATGCCATCGCAAATAGATACCATCGTCATAGGCGCCGGGCCTTCCGGCAGCCACTGCGCCCGCCTGTTGAGCCAACGCGGGAAAAGCGTACTCGTGCTGGAAAAGAAATTGCAGGCCGGGACCAAGCACTCCTGCACCGGTATCATCGGAATGGAATGCCTGCGTCTCTTCCCGTCCGGCTCTGTCCCGGTGTTGACCCAGTTTAGCTCAGCCACCTTCTTCTCCCCCTCGGGAAAACCCCTGAAGGTAGAAAAGCCCTGGCCGCAGGCCTGCATGGTCGACCGGCCCGTGTTCGATAACCAGTTGGTCCGAATGGCCACCGAAGCCGGTGCGGAGTACTCCTTTGACACCTTTGTCGAGAAGATCGAGGTAACCCCGCGGTCGGTGAAAGTCACCGGACGGACAAACGGCCGCACACTTTGCCTCGAAGCTAAGACCGCGATTGTCGCCGGCGGCTTCGGGACACGCCTTCCCGACATGCTCGGCCTCGGCCGCATCCGGCGTTTTGCCATGGGATGCCAGGGAGAGGTCGAGACCACCATAACCGGCCTGGAAGTTTACTGCGGGCACGATATCGCTCCCGGCTTTTTCGGCTGGCTGGTACCCTTTGCCCCGGGCAAAGCCAGGCTCGGTCTTCTGACCCGGGGAAGCCACGCCGCTGCGCTGATGAACCGGCTATGGGAGAAGCTGAGGAGTAGCGGCAAGGTCATCTCGCCTCTGGCAGAACTCCATTTCGGCGTCATACCCCTGGAGCCCCTCCGCCGGACATATACATCGAGGGTACTCGTGGTAGGAGACGCCGCGGGCCAGGTCAAACCCACCACCGGAGGCGGCATTTACTACGGACTGCTGGGCGCGGCTATGGCCGCCGACTGCCTCGATCAGGCGATCAGGGACGAGGACTTCTCACCGGCGCGGCTCAGCGGCTACCAGAGGGCCTGGCGCCAGAAACTGTACCTCGAGCTGAAGGTCGGCCAGATGGCCCGGCGGATATTCGAGAAACTCAGTGACAGACAAATAGACCACATATTCGACATCGTTTCCAGTCACCGCATCCACGAGGCCCTGCTCCAGACTGAAGACTTTTCTTTTGACTGGCACGGCAGGCTCATCTTGAGCACTCTCAAATACGAGGTGCTCCAAAAACCCCTGAATCTCCTGAGTTCCTTTATCTCCCCGGGCAGGCAAACCGGGAAATCGGAAAGCATCCCCGTCTCGGTGTGTGAGGAGATCGCGGCCCACGGGACATTTGCGGCGTCCGGCGATTACCAGCGATACTGATACGAAGTCGAATTGTTCAGTCCTCTTAACAGTGAAGTCTTGCCCGAACCGGAAATACTAAAGATCAGAAGTCAAAAATCGAAATGACAAATCAAAATGAAAAGATGTGGTCGGCTGTTATCGCCGGCCGTTGCCGTTCCCACGAAGAGTAAGCACCGCGTGACGGACGCCGTTTAGGCGCAGTTCATCTTTTCATTTTGATTTGTCATTTTCCATTTTGGTTCTTGATATTTGATTTCTTGGCTCCGACCCTACATCCCGTAGCTTAACCTCTCGGCCAATCGTTCAGGCAGGCCGCCGGCTAACATCTTCTTCTGAGCGGCGGCGATATCATAGGGCACACGGAAATGCCTGATCTCTCTTTTGTCCTCGTCGTAGATCAGGTAGCTTGCCCTGCGGTCGCCATCCCTCGGCTGCCCCACGCTCCCGGGATTGATGATCAACCGATTGCTCCCCAGTTCCAAAAGCGACTTCTCGGGAAAGTCCCGTAAATAGCACCGTTCCCCTTCAAGCTCAAAAAACAGTGGGACGTGGGAGTGGCCGATCAGGCAATAAGGGGTGCTGAAATATCTCATGTTCTCCCTGGCCACCCCGGCAGAAAGCAGGTATTCCCATACCGGCTGCCGGGGGCTGCCGTGGACCATGGTGAAGTCGCCGGTTACCAGACGCTCAGGAAGACCGGAAAGATAGTCTGCGTTCTCGCCGGACAGTTGCCTGTTGGTCCACTTGGCTGCTTCGGCAGCCTCGGGATTGAAATCAGCGATGTCAATCTTCCCCACCGCGGCCAGGTCATGATTTCCGGCCACCGCGAGATATCCACCACTTCGCACCAGCCGGACGCATTCGTTGGGGTCCGGCCCGTAACCCACGGTGTCTCCCAGGCACCAGAACCCATCCACGCCGCCCTTCGACTGGATGTCAGCCAGGACAGCCTGGAATGCTTCAAGATTGCCGTGTATATCGCCAAGGATAGCGTAACGCATATATTGTCTGACCCGGTACATTATACCGCAGGCCGCCCAAATCCGAAATCCGAAGCACTAAATCCTAAACAATCTCCCATCCCGACGAGTCGGGACAATGAAGGATGAAAATGTCATTCTGAGCGAAGCGAGCGCAGCGAGTGTAGTCGAAGAATCCTTCGCTCTGCTCAGGACAAGTTCTTTCGGGGCGGGGCGCAGGACGAAAGACCCTTCGACTGCCCCTTCGCTTCGCTCAGGGCTCCGGCTCAGGGTGACAGCCTATTTTCTGAGCAAATTCAAAATGCCAATGTTCAAATCTCCGAACCGGTCGCACACAGGCCCGAGTTTTGAAATTCGCCCACATCGGAATTCCTCAGTGATTTTGAATTTCGGTATTCGAATTTGCCCCCGATCAGGTCGGGGGTTCGGATTTCCTCTTTCCATTTCGCGCAAGACTTCATTTTGGAGGACTAACCCTCGAACCTCATGGAGCCTTTCAACCTTACGAACCTTATAACTTTTTGGCGGCGGAGAATCGAACATTGTACAATAGGGTTCTAATGTTCGCCGGGCTCATGAAGAATAGAAAAGGGCTTTCAGTCCTGGCCGCGGTCCTGGTGCTGGTAACTTTCCTGGACCTCTTCACCCAGCTTCCCACCACCGCACCCTACGCCAAGAGCCTGGGCGCCGCCGAGGCGATGATCGGACTCCTTGTCGCCGCCTATTCCGTCACCAACCTCGCCGGAAATCTCCTTGCCGGGCAGATGCTCGACAGGTGGGGCAGGAAGCAGGCGCTTTACCTGGGTCTGGTGGGAACGGCCGTGGCCCTTCTTTTATACACCCGGGCCCAATCACCGGCCGGCCTCCTCCTGGTACGCCTGTTCCACGGATTCACCGCCGGTTTTCTGTCTCCGGCCGCCTTCACCATCATCGCCGACCTGGCGCCCCCCCAGGGCCGCACCAGGGCTATGGGACTGGCCGGCGCCTATGTCGGAATCGCGGCCATTGTCGGGCCTGCATCCGCGGGCGCGCTACGCGCCCGGTGGGGCTTCAACGCCGTCTTCATCACCGTTGCGGGATTGATGGTCCTGGCGCTGGTGGTCTCACTTCTTCTCCTGCGAGGCGACATGAAGCGAAATCCCGTCAGGGAAGAGGCAAAGACTCCATTCCCGCTGCGGCCCCTGGTCGCGCCATGCCTGGGCGTTTTTGCCCTGACCTTCACCATGGGTGTATTGACGGCTTACCTGCCCCTCAGCCTGGAAGCAGCGGGATACGGGCGCGCCGTTCCGGGAATAATGTTATCGGTTTTCTCTCTGGCCGCGGTGGTCGTCATGGCCAGTCCCTTCGGCAGACTTTCCGACCGCTGGGGCAGAATTCGAACGATGTCCGCCGGGTTGCTGGGCGTGGGGGCCGGACTCCTCGTTCTGGCGGCAGCCCGGGCGATGCCCGCGGTCGGCCTGGCCATGATCATCTACGGGATGAGCTACGGGCTTATCTTCCCTACCTCCACCGCCGCCGTGGCCGATGCGGCGGGCATGGGACAGAGGGGCCGGGCGTTCGCCGCCTTCTATGCCGTCTTCTCGCTGGGAGTCACAGCCGGCGCAATCGCCTCAGGCCTGCTGTCCCGGCCTGATTGGGGCGACGGCCTTCCCTATTACGCCGGCGCGGCAGCGGCGGTCGGAGGCGCGGTGGTGTTGACCAGGTTGGGCCAGGCCCGCCGCCGGGGCGGGCCGTAGCCTGCTGCGTGGGCGTGCTGCTGGGAAAAGGACTCACACAAAGACTCAAAGAACTCCGAGACACAGTAGTGATTCGGGCCGGGGCGTCCGCCATACAGACTTCTTTGTGCCCTGTGCCTTTGTGTGAGACTATTCGTCACGATTCAGGCGTTTGTATTCGCCAGGCCCTCACAGGCAGGGACGCCTGTGGTACCGAGATGCTATAATCAATCTCCATGAAAGTATCCGAACTCGGCGAGTTCGGCCTCATCGGGCTCATAGGCCGGACCGTCACCGCCCATTCCCGCACGCCCTCCGGCTTGCTCATCGGCATCGGCGATGACGCCGCCGCCTGGCGCACGGGCGCTCCAGTGCAACTGGCCACCACCGACACGATGGTCGATGGCGTGCATTTCTTGAAGGATAAGACCGGCTGGGATGAACTGGGCTGGAAATCCCTGGCGGTCAACCTGAGCGACATCGCGGCCATGGGCGGCGTCCCCAGGTATGCCCTGGTAACGCTCGCCATTCCCGGCGACACCGAAGGGGATGATATCGTTTCCCTCTACAAAGGCATGCTGGATATCGCCGGATCCTCCGGCGTGACCATCGCCGGCGGCGACACCGTCAGTTCGCCGGTAATCGTCATCACGGTTTCGCTTTCCGGCGAGATGCCGGAGGACGGCGACCGGATTATGACGCGGTCCGCCGCCAGGCCGGGGGAAACCATAGCCGTCACGGGCTTCCTGGGAAGCTCCGCGGCCGGCCTCAGAATGGTGCAGCAGCCGTTGCCCATGGAAGGCGCTGCCGCTGCTTACCTCCGGCAGGCCCACTTCAAGCCGCAGCCCCGGGTCGCCGAAGGCCAGGAGATGGCCCGCGCCGGCGTGAGATGCGCCATCGACGTCAGCGATGGCCTCATCGGGGACCTGACCCATATCTGTGAGATGAGCCGGGTCGGCGCCAGGATCGTGAGCGACCGGGTGCCGGTCCATCCCTTCGTCAAGGCCGCTTTTCCCGGCGAGTACCTGGACCTGGCCCTGTCCGGGGGGGAAGACTACGAACTGCTGTTCACCGCCGGCGAGACGGTGCTGGCACAGCTCCGGAAAGCCGTTCACATACCTTTGACAGCCATCGGTGAGATAACGGGCAACCATCCGGGCCAGGTGGTATTAGTCGATCATGAAGGTAAATCCGTTGCCAGGTCGAAAACGGGCTGGGACCATTTCCACCCGGGCTAGCCTCAGGATCACCACGGCCAGCCCGGCGGAGACACAACGCCTGGGACGTCTCATCGGGAAGCAGGCCGAACCCGGCGATGTGTACCTGCTCACCGGCGACCTGGGCGCCGGCAAGACCTGCCTTTCGCACGGCATCGCCCGCGGATTGGGAATCAAGGGCTATGTCATGAGTCCTTCTTTTGTTATCGTCCGCGAATACCGCACCGGCAGACTGCCGCTGTTCCACCTGGACTTCTACCGCCTCGAGAATCAGCAGGAGATATGCGGCCTGGGGCTGGACGAATACTTCTATGGGCCGGGGGTCACCGTCGTCGAGTGGGCGGAAAGGGCAACAGGACTCTTGCCCCCGGGACACCTTTCGATTAAGATTGAAATCGCGCCGGACAACGTGCGCCATTTCCATTTCGCAGCGACCGGGGAAAAGCACCAAAGAATAATTGAATGTCTGAGGTCTTCCAACTGTAGGGTGGGTTAAGCGCACCTGGGGAGGCAGCGGACAGGGTAGCGGGTGCGCGAACCCACCATCGGCGGTAGATTCCAAATCGCAAATACCAGGTACCAAACAATCGGCCATCCCGACGAGTCGGGACAATGAACGATGAAAATGTCATTCTGAGCGAAGCGAGCGTAGCGAGCGTAGTCGAAGAATCTTTCGAGGTGGGGCGCCGGACGAAAGACCCTTCGACTGCGCTCAGGGTG
>JACQUA010000045.1 GCA_016210565.1 Chloroflexota bacterium | reverse complement strand
TCGACCAACTGCGCGCAAGCTTCCAGATAGAGGAGTTGGATGGGGAGCCCGAGATCATCGCCAAGGTGGAGCATGGCATGCGCCAGATGGGGGCGCTAGAGGTCCATATCCCTTACAACCGCTATCTCCTGTCGGTCGATCCGGGCGAGCCAGCGGTCCTGGCCATGGAGGCCCAGCCCCGCAGGAAGCGGCTCTTTGACGCCCTACAGGCGCTCTCATTGCGAGGAGCGAGGCTTAAGCCTCTGATTTTGGTCTTGGAGGATCTCCACTGGATCGACACCAGCAGCGAGGAGTACCTGGGCTCCTTGATGGATTCGGTGGCCGGTGCGCCGCTGATGGTGATTCTTACCTACCGGATCGGCTACAGTCCTCCCTTCGGGATCCGGAGCTTCCATACCACCCTGCCCCTGCGCAGCCTCTCGGCGGCCGAAACCCTGGCCATGGCGGGCCGGGTCTTGGGCACCGGGCA
The DNA here is from genome assembly GCA_016210565.1 of Chloroflexota bacterium. GTDB lineage: Bacteria > Chloroflexota > Dehalococcoidia > JACQUA01 > JACQUA01 > JACQUA01. Next base: position 2,506 of record JACQUA010000045.1, on the reverse strand, counting down.
GTTTCCCGAAGAGATCAAGGCCGCTTTGATGGAAAAGGCCGAAGGGATACCGCTCTTTATTGAGGAGGTGACCAAGACGCTGTTGGATTTAGGGGTGCTGCGGCAGGAGAATGGCGGCTATCGGATGGCCAAAGGAATGGCCGAGGTGAGCGTGCCTGAGACCATCCAGGGGATCATCATGGCGCGGCTGGACCGGCTGGGGGAGGAAGGAAAGCGCACCGTGCAGCTGGCCTCAGTGATCGGCCGGCAATTCCTGGTTCGGCTGCTGGAGCGGATCTCGGATGTGACCGGCCAACTGGAGGGGTTGCTGCTGGAGCTGCAGACGCTGGAGATCATCTACCGGCAGGGGCTCTTGCCCGAGCCGGCTTACATCTTCAAGCATGCGGTGATCCAGGACGTGGCCTATAACAGCCTGCTGGTCCAGCGGCGCAAGGAGCTTCACCGGGCCGTAGGATATGCCATCGAGGAGCTTTATCCTTCGCGGCTCTCCGAGCACTATGGGGAGCTGGCCCGCCACTTCGCCCAGGGGGAGGAGTGGCAGAAGGCCATGAAGTACAGCTCCCTGGCCGGTGACCGGGCTGCCAACGCCTTTGCCAACCTCGAGGCCAGGGGGCATTACGTCCTCGCCCTGGAGGCTGCAGGGAATCTTGTCCCACCACCCGATCCCGGGGTTTTAGCAAGCCTTTACACCAGGTACGGGTCAGTTCTCACGGTCCGGGGCGAGTACGACGAGGCGGCGAGCTCATACCAGCGTGCGCTGGATCTAGTCCGAAGGGTACGGAATCGACGGCAAGAGGTCGAGGTTCTTGTTGGAATGAGCGACCTATACTACTGGTCTCATCGTGAGGAGCCAGCGATTGGATTCACCGACCATGCGTTGGCCATTGCGCGGGAACTGGACGACCAGCCTCTTCAGGCCGTCTGTCTGGCCAACCGGGTCTTGATCCGTTCAGGCGGGTTGGGGCAAATCGTTGAGACAACGCAAGATGCCGAGGAGGCGCTACGTCTCTCCAGAGAGATCGGAGACCCGAAGCTGGTGGCCCAGACTCTAATCCTTCTGGGGAATGTGCTGCAATGGCGTGCGGATTTCGACCGGGCCCTTGCCTATCTCCACGAAGGGGCAGAGCAGGCCGAGCGCACGCATGCAGGGTTTTTGTCTGGACTTGCTGCCTTCTTTATCGGCCACGCCTACCTTTCCAAGGTAAAGTACGAGGAGGCGCTCCGGTGGTATCAGCGGCTCAGTGACTATGCCTCCGCAGCGGGAGACAAGGCCTGGATTGCCCGTAGCCCCAACGCAATTGGCGGGGTGCATCTGGAGCTCTTCGACCTGGACGAAGCGATCCGGATCAACCTGGAGGCGGACGAGGTAGCGCGGAAGCTCTGGTCCTGGCCCGAGCCACGCGGCCACTCCCTTTTAATAGTGGGCCTGGCTCATCTTCAGAAGGGCGAGCATGGCCTGGCCGAGGAGTTCTTTCGGCGGGCCTGGGCCCTCCTCGAGGAGGATGTCTGGATGCGCTGGCGCTGGCACATCCCCCTGCTTCGTGCTCGGGGGGAGCTGGCCCTGGCGGAAGGAAAGCACGAGGAGGCCTGGAGCTATGCCGTCCAATCCCTGGAGATGGCCACCCAGACCGACTCGCGCAAGCATATCGCGCGGGCCCAGTCGCTCCAAGGAGAAATCTTGGCGGCTGGCGGCCGGCTAGAGGATGCGATACAGCGGCTGGCCGACTCGGTCCAGTTGGCCGAGACTATCCAGACGCCGCGGGAGGTGTGGATAGGAAAGGCCTCCCTGGGGAAGGTCCTGGCCCGGATGGGCAGGGACAGGGAGGCCGAAGCGCAGCTCCTCCATGCGGCCCAGACGATCGAGGCTATCGCGGAGAAGCTCCGGACCCCAAGCCTGCGCCAAAGCTTCCTGGGGGCCGAGCCCGTCCTGGAGGTATACCGGGCTCTGGGGCATCGCCCACCGCAGGCCATCCCGTGAAGATGGGAGGGTCGCATCCGTGGCGACCACGGTGCAGGCCAGGCGCAATGTCTCCTTCATTGCTGGGCTGGTGCCAATGGCCCCAACGGACCCTCTCTTCCGGACCCCGCTTAACCAGTCTCTTCTGCGTATCAAGTATCAAATTGATACGATCAATTTGATACAACCGTTATCTTTTGGATAACTCGGGCTGTCAACCTGCCGGTTTTCCTGTTATCGAGGGCAAGTGATCCTTTCATTCGTGTCAGCTTAACCTCTGGGAACGCGGGCGTCCCGCCCGCAAAGAGCGGCCAAGATGGCCGCGCTCCCAGGACCAACCCTTAAGTTGACGCGAATGGCCCTTGAGATCCCTTCGTTCCCTGCTCAACCATCCTCAAAAAAAGCCCCCATCCGCAAGCGCTGATCCTGGAAGGAGCTTCGGCGATTCCCCCAGCAAACGCCCGCCGAGGGAAGCCATTTGGCATGTTTTCTGCTTCCGCCTATCAGGGGTTGAATAGGGCTTGCCGGAATTGGCCGCAATGCCCTGTA
>JACQUA010000231.1 GCA_016210565.1 Chloroflexota bacterium | reverse complement strand
GCTCTCAGAATGACATTTTCATCCTTCATGGTGCGCCATCGGCGCATGGGGGATTGTTTGGTACATGGTGCTTGGATTTTGGGATCTTCTCGTTTGGTCATTCGTCATTGATTCGTCATTCGGACTTCGTCATTCGTCACTGATTCGTCATTCGAATTTCGTAATTCGTCAATTCTTTGTATCCATGCTGACACGGATCATCATCAAGTCCCTGAAGGTGAGGCATAACCGCCTGGCGGTGGCTGTCCTGGCAGTACTGCTGGCTTCTACCCTGGTGACTGCCCTGGTAAACCTGTCGCTGGATATCGGCGTCAGGGCGGGGCGGGAACTGGAAGCCTACGGACCCAACACCCTGCTGGTACCTAGAACAGCCTCTCTGCCCGCCGGGGCCGGTCGCCTGGCCTTCGGCGAGGTGACCGGCGAAGGATACCTGGACGAGGCGGTCCTCTCTTTGCTGGATTCCGGACAGACGGTTCCGGTCAAGGCCTATGCTCCCTTCCTTTACTCCATCGTCGAGGGTAAGGGACAAAAGATCGTAGCGACGGGCGTCTGGTTCGACAAACTGGCGGGGCTGGCGCCATACTGGCAGCTTACCGGGAGGTGGCCAGACGGCGCGGTGGCGGACCGGGCCGTCATTGGCGCTAACGCCGCCCGGCGGCTGGCCCTCAACGTCGGCGACGAGCTTACCCTGAGTTCAGGCGGCAATCCGTCCGCAGGGACTCCCGGAGCTCAGCGTACCTTCCTCGTAGCTGCCGTGGCCCGGGTTGGGGGATCTGAAGACAACCAGGCATTCATTCCCCTGGCGGCGGCCCAGGAACTGGCGGGCAGGCCGGGGCAACTGGACATGGTCATGATCAGACTGGCCGCGTCCGGACCCGAGCTCGGAAGGATAACGGCTGAGATGGAGAGGAACATCCCCGCCGCCCGGGTCCGGGTGGTGGGGCAGATTGCCGCGGCCGAAGCCAGCGCGCTGTTCAAAGTCCAACTTCTCATCGGGTTGATCACGGCGCTGGTCCTGGTCGTCTCGGCCCTGGCGGTGTTCAGCACCCTGAGCGCCAGCGTTCTGGAAAGGGCAAAGGAGGTCGGACTGATGAAGGCCCTGGGGGCGCGGGGGCGGGGCATCGCCCTGTGCTTCATGGCCGAGGCCTGGATTATCGGCCTGGGCGGAGGGGCGGCAGGGGTCGTCGTTGGTTTGGGGTTGGGGCAACTTATTGCTCACAATGTATTCAATACCTATCTTTCGTTCTATCCCGTGGTGATTCCCGTCACTTTTCTGACCGCCGTTTTGACGACCACTCTGGCCAGTCTCTGGCCGGTCAGCCGCGCGCTGGCCGTCGAACCAGTTATTGCCTTGAGGGGGGAGTAACCATCCGGTATCACAGGCGTCCCTGCCTGTGTGTCCCGGTCATGCGTCCATCCCGGGGACCGCATCGAGCAGGCACGCCGCAGCGTGTCGCTGGGTTTTGAAAGGAGCGACCATTGTCCGCGGCCAGTCTAATTGAACTGAGGGACGTCAGCAAATATTATGACGGCAACGTCGCCGCCCTGGACCATGTGAATTTTGAAGTTGCCAAAGGGGAATGGGTCAGCATCATGGGCCCGTCCGGTTCAGGCAAGACCACGCTGCTGAACATCCTGAGTTGCCTTGACCGTCCCACCAGCGGGTCGATAACCGTGGCCGGAATGGACCTGGCCGAGATGACGGCCGCCGAGTTGGTGCGCTTTCGGCGTGAGACCATCGGCCTGATTTTTCAGCAGTTTCATCTCATCCCATATCTCAGCGCTCTGGAAAATGTGATGCTGGCGCAGTACTTTCACAGTATGGCCGACGAGGCCGAGGCCGCAGACGCCCTCCGGCGGGTGGGGCTGGAGGACAGGCTGCGCCATCTGCCCTCCCAGCTATCGGGCGGGGAGCAGCAGCGGGTCTGCATTGCCAGGGCGCTCATCAACCAGCCGCGGCTGATCCTGGCCGATGAACCGACGGGCAACCTGGACCACGAAAACGAAGAGCGTGTAATGTCGATCCTGAACGACCTGCACCGAGAAGGGAACACCCTGGTGATGGTTACCCACGACCAGGAGATCGGCGAGATGGCGCAGCGCATCGTTAGACTGAAACACGGACGGGTGGTATAATGACTCCAATAGAGTAAATTCCAGGTTCCAAGCACCAAATTCCAAACGAGGGCAAGTAGCCAGCAGTGAATAGCAAGTTGCAAGTAGCGAGTAGGGATCCCTTCGAAGGCAGCGCGGACTGCTGGTTGGGGATTCTTGAATTCTGCATTGTCATTTTACATTTTGATATTTGAATTTGCTCTGAAAATGTCACCCTGAGCGCAGTCGAAGGGTCTTTCGTCCGGCGCCCCACCTCGAAAGATTCTTCGACTACGCTCGCTACGCTCCCTTCGCTCAGAATGACATTTTCATTTCATTGTCCCGACTCGTCGGGATGGCCGATTGTTTGGAATTTGGAATTTGACCTGATGGAGGTCCGAGATGAAAACGATGTCTATTGCTCTGGCCCTGGTACTCATCGCCGCCATCGTCCTGTCGGCCTGCAGCGGAGGACCATCCTCACCACCGGCAACCAAAACGCCGGCCCAGCCGGTGACCCGGCCGGAATGGTCCGTCAAGTGGGACCAGTGGGTTGAGGCCGCGAAGAAACAGGACGGGAAGGTAATCCTCTACGGCGAAGTGGGGCCGATCTTCAAGACGAAGGTCACCCAGGCATTCAAGGAGAAGTACGGGATCGAGGTGGACTCGGTGGCGGGGAAGCCCCCGGAGGTGGCCCAGAAGTTCCTGACGGAACGTGGGGCCAACCTGGCGCTGGCTGACGTGCTGATTACCGGCCAGACAACTACCCTGACGGTGTTGAAACCAAAAGGTGTGCTGGCCTCGCCCAAACCCCTTTTGATACTACCCGAGATCCTGGACGCCAAAGTCTGGCCTAACGGCGCACTGCCGTTTCTGGACAAGGACGAACGCGCCCTGGCTTTGATCGGGGGCTACATGCGGTTTATCGCCGTGAACACCGAGATGGTCAAAGACGGCGAGATCAGCACCTACCAGGACCTCCTGAACCCCAGGTGGAAGGGGAAGATCACCCTCTACGACCCGACCATACCCGGCAACGGCGGCACCTGGCTGGCTTTTACCATGCTGAAGGCTCTCGGAAAGGACGGCGGGGAAAAATTCCTCCGCCAACTGGCGACCCAGGACCTGGCGGTTACGCGGGACTCCCGTTTTCACGGTGAGACCGTCGCCCGCGGCAAGTATGCCATCGGCATCGGCGCGGCCATCCAGATCGTCCAGGACCTTGCCCAGGCAGGCGCCCCCTTGACGTGGGTGAAGATGAAGGAAGGCGGCCTGGTGTTGCCGGGTGCTTTTGTGGCGGCGCTCCCGGACAGGCCGGCCCATCCCAGCGCCACGGCGTTGATGCTTAACTTCCTCCTCACCCGGGAAGGACAGCAAATAGCCAGCGAGGCGGCGGGCCTCCCGGCCATGAGGCAGGACCTGCCGGCGTCGCCGGCCCTTCAGGAAGCCATGCCGAAGTCCGGCGACAAGGTCTACTGGCTGGACGAAGATTTCATACTGACCGAGCCCACCTTCTATCCCCTGGCCCGGGAAATCCTGGGCATGAAATAGGCCGTCTTTGCGGGGAGCGAAGCGACGAAGCCATCTCCTGGTTATTCGGACGGTCATAAGTAATCAGTAGGGGGAGGTTCCCGAAAAGGCTGCCGTTAATAACTGAGCATTGACGATCTTGAACACTTGATCGAACACAAAGTCCTGGAGATCCTGGGCGATCCGGACTCGTGCCTTGAACTAAGCGAAGAGTTCAGGGAAAGGTTGAAAACATGGATGAAGAAGTCGTCCGGAAGAATCTCCCACGAGGAATTGTTGGAAAGGATTGGCCAGGGTTGGGCGCACGTCAAGTTTGTGAGAAAGAGATCACGTTGTGATCGCCAGGGCGGCTGAACGGCGCTTCCAGAAGTCTTCGAAACGGCCGCCCGGTTGGCAGCAGCGGAGGGCGATAATGGCGTCGGCGCCAGCCACGGTGCAATGCATGCCAGCGCGTTTGCACCGCGCGCCGATGGCGATCTTGCATCCCGTCCCGACACCAAACCGCGCTGATTTCTCAGCGCCAGTACCATAACACCACCGCCGGGGACTGGTTTGCGAGCCCGGAGCCCAGAGTCTTGAGTCCTGAGTCCCAAGCCTTGGGCCTGTTCGACGGCGGCAAGCCCTGCCGCTACGGTCAAGCTGTCTGTAGCGACGCCCCTGCCGGTGTCCCAAGCGTGCATTGGCTGCAGACAAGCTTACGACAGGGGCAAGCCCTGTCGCTACGGGTGCAGAGAGTCCCTGGCTATTTCATCAGAGCGCCGAAGATCTCTTTGGAGACGCTCATCAGCTCGTTTCGTTTCAGCCGGGCATCTTCGCTTTCATCGACAAAGTACCTTCCCGATAGGTCTCTAACCGAAGCCGGTGGGAGGAAATCCGTGGGAACATCCACTGTTTCTTGTCGACATAAATGGGTCCCTTGCCGCCCCACCGGCTTTCGGCCTTCAGCGCTTCGGGCAGGATAAGTATGGGCTTGATCGGCTCCAGCATGCCGCCGGGCTTCAGGTTGCTTATAGGCACGACGGATGACTGAATATTGACGTCGGATAGATACAGCCCGGCGCGCCGTTCTGTTTCAAGCTTTTGCAACAGCTCGTTAGCCCGCCCGGTGAATAGTTCGACGTCCAGCCCCAACTTCTCTTTGACCGCAGGGACCAGTTTCTCCCTTAAGGCGCCGCCCGAGGTAGTATACACGGAAAGTTTCCCTTCCCTGGCTGCCGCGGCTTTCCACTCGTTCCAGGTCTTCTCCAGGCCGGAGAGGCCGCCTCTTTCGCCGGCTGGACTGCGCCCCCGGAAACCGGCGTCGCCTTGGGTAGGTCCTGTCCCGCACAACCAGCCGCAGCCAGTCCTGCTGCAACAATTATTGTCAGCGACAAGTACAGCCCCCTGGTCCACCGGGTTGGTCGTGCCTGCATCGATAACCTCCTTAATCAAGGATAAACACAGGCCATGGATTGGCCCTGACCCCCGGGCCGAACTATCTGGTGTCGCCAGGGATAAACCGGGCATAGACCTTGCCTCACCCCTGGCTCCTACTATGTCGACGTCCCGCAGCGCAACGCTCAGACACGCCGGGACCGGAGCGGGCGGCGCCGCGGTGCGCTCTCGGGGGACCAGGAAGATGCTCCGTCACCAGGCAGAAACAAGGGTTGCGGAGAATGATGCGAGTGTCAGCAGTCCAAGGATAAGACCGAGATGCTGCTCGCTACGGGCGCGGAGACCGCGCCCCTACGGTGGTGGGTTCCGTTCCGGTGTACTTACAACAGGGCACGTGCAACGTGCCCCTACGGGGGTGGGGCGTTCCGGCTCAGTCCAGCGTCTTGCGCAGGCGGGTGATGGCGAAGATGAGGGTCAATGACCCGATGACGCCCAGAACGGCCACGTCGCGCCAGAGGTATTCCAGTCCCACCCCTTTCAGCATGATCCCCCGGATCATGTGCAGGAAGTAGGTCAGGGGAATGAAATACGAGATTATCTGGGCCAGGCGCGGCATGGACTCTACCGGGAAAAAGAAACCGCTGAGGAGCACCGCCGGTATCTGTGGCGCCCAGCTTATCTGATAGGCCTGGAACTGGGTTCTGGAAACGGTGGACACGAGAATGCCGATTCCCAGGGAGTACATGAGGAACACCGAGGCCAGGGCCAGGAGAAGAAAGATGTTGCCGTGCACGGGCGCCCGGAAGACCAGGATGGCCACGGTGAGGATCATGATGACGTCGGCATAGGCCACCAAGATGTAGGGAACGAGTTTGCCGATGATTAGCTCAAATGGTTTGAGCGGGCTGGTGATGAGCTGCTCCATGGTGCCGGTCTCCCGTTCGCGGACGATGGCGAAGGCCGTCAGCAAGGTGGTCAGCATCTGGAGGACCACGCCGATGAGTCCGGGGATGTTCCAGGCCACGGCTTCCATGCCAGGGTTGTACCAGACCCGCGGCTGCAGGGTAACGGCCGGCTCGATGGGCTTGCCGATCCGGTCGGACATGATCCGGGTGTTGCGCGCCTGGGCGATCAGGTTGGCGTAGAAAAGGGCCCGGGTGCCAGTGTTTGGATCTGACCCGTCCACGAAGAGCTGCACGGCGGCCGTTTCACGTCGTTCGATGAGCCAGGCGTAGTTGGCCGGGATGACCAGGGCGGCCCGGGCCAGGCCGCCATCGACGTGGTGGGCAATTTCGGCATAGTTGTTGACATAATAATCTATGTCGAAGAACTCGGTCTGGCGGAAGGCGTCGATGAAGGACCGGCTCTGGGGGGTGTTGCTGGCGTCCCACACCACGGTGGGGATGTGCTTGACATCCGTGCTGAGGGCGTAGCCGAAGATGAGGAGCTGAACCAGCGGCATGAAGATGATGATGGCGAAGGTGCGCCGGTCCCTCTTAATCTGGATGAATTCTTTCCAGATGATGCTGAAGATACGCTGGAACACGAGTGATCCTTGTTCAACACAAAAGCCGGGTGGCCGAAGTCAAATCCGAAGTCCGAATGACGAATGACCAATCAATCTGTCATGCTTGGCCCGCCAAGCACCCTGAAGCATGAAAATGGCTGCGCCATCTGTCATTCTGAGCGAAGCGAGCGTAGCGAGCGTAGTCGAAGAATCCTTCGCTTCGCTCAGGACAAGTTCTTTCGGGTTGGGGAGCGGGACGAAAGACCCTTCGCCTGCCCCTTCGCT
>JACQUA010000218.1 GCA_016210565.1 Chloroflexota bacterium | reverse complement strand
TTGTTACTATATATAGCATACAGATTTCAGGAAGTCAAGAGGGAAAAGCAGAAAAAATCCGGAAAATTCTTTCAGCGGCTAAGGATCAAGGGCCGCGGCGAACGGGATTGGAGAGGGCTTCTCCCAGTGTCTGAACCACAGTGAATCGGTCCGCAACTCAGGCAGTGGCAAACCCGTAGCGACACCCCTTGTGGGTGTCGAAACCCTGGAGCTCAAACCGACACGACAGGGACAAGCCCTGTCGCTACGGGCGCGCCAAAACGTCCGCCAGTGTCTGAGTTGCTGTGAATTGGTCCCGACACGTGGTATACTGCCTGTTGGAGAAAGCCATGACTACAATCAAGGTTGCACTGTCGGCCAAGCGACTGGCGAAGCTAAAAGAATTAGCGGACCACCTGGGTGTGAGCCCGGAAGACCTGATCCGGTGAGCGTTGAGGATTTGCTGGCCAAGCCCGATAAGGACCTTGAGCGGGCAGTCGAGTGCACGTTCAGAAAGAACCAGTCACTGCATCGGCGACTCGCCTGATGCGGTCTCTTTCGGTGCGTGAAGTCCTCGGATTCTACAGACAGATCATGGACCAATCGGGGGGTGTTGCGGGGATACTCAATGTAGACCCTTTGGAAGCAGCTCTGGCCCAGCCTCGCGCGACGTTTGGCGGGAAGGAACTGTACCGGACGGTTGTCGAAAAGGCTGCCTCTCTGGGCTTTTCTATCATTGAGGGCCACCCATTTGTGGACGGGAACAAACGGTTAGGGCATGCGGCGATGGAGGTATTCCTGCTCCTCAACGGATTTGAGGTAGATGCTTCCACGGATGAGCAAGAGCGAGTCATTCTGAATGTGGCGGCGGGGAAACTTGACCGGTAGACCTTTGCTGAGTGGCTGCGCGCCCACGTCTCGTCAAGGCGCGCTTGAAACCGATTGTGGCAACAACCTGGGTCTGTGGGGGTAGGCTTGGGGGTACGCTTAGCGAGAAGCGATTGATCCCGACGGGAATTCCAATCCTGTCTGGCATTTCATGACCTGTTCTCTTCTATCGCGACATGCGGAGGTACTTGAATGGCAACTTATCCCAGGGAAATCGGGAGGCAATGGCAAAACCCGGAGCATATTGATGCCTGGTTTGCCGATAGGCCCCGGCAGTCCGACCACCAGCGCCTGAGGGCGCAACTGGTCAAGCTGCTCCCCTTTGAAGCGGGTGCGGCAATCAGAGTCCTGGATGTAGGCGCCGGGGATGGCGCGCTGAGCCGGGACGTTCTCAGCGTCTACCCGCGGGCGGAGGTTGTTTGCCAGGACTTCTCAGACGTCATGCTGACGCGCTCCGGTGAGAGACTCGCGCCCTTCTCGGGGCAGGTAACCTTCGTTAAGAGCGATTTCCGGGACCCGGGCTGGACGCGCCCCATCCCGGGGATGTTTGACGCCGTGGTCTCTTCCGTGGCTATTCACAACGTGACCGATCATGCGAGAACCGCTGACCCCGGCCGTATTCGAGGTATCTTCGCCGAGGTGTTCCGTCTGGTCAAGCCGGGAGGGTGTTTCCTTGATTACGACCACATGTACGCGCCCGGTCCGGTAACGGAAGAGGTCTACCGCAAAGTTCGCGCGGCATCCCAGGCGGATGTTAAAGCTGAGGATGAAATGGAGACGCGCGTCAGGGGGATGGAGCTAAAGCTCCACGAAGCGGAGGGCGATAACGACGGCCCATCATCCAACCTGGCGGCCGCAACATCCCGGACTGTCCAGACTCACCTGGAGTGGTTAAAGGAAGCCGGGTTCGACGAGGTCGACTGTTTCTGGAAAGAAATGCGCTTTGCCATCCTGGGCGGCTTCAGGTATTCAGGCTGACGGATAGGCCGGCGGGCAATCTGGCTATTTGCCCAGCCCGCGCTGGATTCCACGCACGTAGGCTATTTCACCTGCATGCTCGGCGGCGTGCATCAGAAGGCGTCCGATAAGCGCGCTGACCGGGCGATCTCCCATGCGGGGCAAACTGATTATCCTGTCCAACTCAGCGGGGCGGATATTCTTCATGTAGTCGCTGGTCTTCACCCGCGCTGCAGCGAGGTACGCCAGCAGCTTGCTGAGTTCAGGAACGGGAAAGGCAGCCAGGGTTTCCACCGTGTAGGCATGTCCGCTGGAGTCTGCGGGGAGATTCAGCCTGGTGTACCACTTCTCCGTCTCCCAGATTTCCGGTTTTCCCTGGATTCTGGCCTGGATGATCGTGTCCTCGAATCGTCCCATGTGGAAGAGAATATGACCGATGGAGTTGCTCTGCGGCCCCGGCCGCCAGATCACCTCATGATGACTGAGGCCATCCAGGCTCTTGTTGACCCCCTGGCTTATGCTGTTCAGTGTGTCCATAACAAAAGAGGTTAATTCCATAGCTGTCCCTTTCCCTTTCTTCTAAACGTTGCAATAGATAGTAACCCGTTGCGCCGGCGATTTCAAGTCAAATCCGGCCTTTGCCAACAGGCGCTGCAATCCTGGGTCCGCGACTTTTCCCTAACCCGGTTTCCAGCTTGACCTTTGTCTTACCTGTTGGTATATTCTGGTGGTGGTAATCTGATTTCTTAATCGAGGGCAAGAACACATGGGCAGGACGGCAAGATTAATTGTTATTTTGCCTCGAGATTTGACTGCTCTTACCGATCAACTGGCAAAAGAGAAGAAGGTAAGTCGCAGCCAGATAGTTTCTTCGTGTTTGCGAGAGCTAGCCGGGAGACGCAGAGTCGCCGAGATGGTGGAAGGCTACAGGGCTGTCGGCAAGGAGCAAAAGAATTCGTGGACGTGACGTCAGCCGTCGCCCACGAAGCAGTTCCGGAATGGAAATAGGCGCGGACTTGAGCCACGAATGAACACGAATGCACACCAGAAATCTTTTCTGACAAAAGCGCCGCCTTATTCATCCTCAACGTTCATAATGGTTCTTGCATAACCAAGCCGTAGCGACCGAGTTGTCGGGACTGTGCAACCCAGGTCTGCTCAGATTCAGCGCGTCACGGGCAAGATGCCCGTGCTACGATAGATAGGCACAAGAAACTATGCAACAGTTGGAATGTGACGTCCTGGTCATCGGGGGAGGGCTGGCGGGGGTGTGGGTGGCGCTCCGGGCCAGGGAAATAGCCCCCAGGGTTATCCTGGCCGAAAAGGGAAAGACGGGCCGCGCCGGGCAAAGTCCCTTTTCCGGGGCCAATATGCTGTGCCCCCTCTCCGGGGACGATCTGGACGCCTGGCAAAAGGAAATCGCCTCGCGGGGCGAATACATGAGCGACCAGGACTGGGTGGCTGCCGTGCTCAGCGAGCAGGAAGCCCGCACCAGGGATATGCTCGACATGGGTGTTGAGTTCGAAAGGGACGGCCAGGGCAACCTGGTCCGCAGCGTCGGCCTGGCCCACCAGGTCACCCGCCTCTCCACCGTAAATAGCCTGCAAATGATGGCCCGTTTCCGGAAAATCCTTCCGGACAGGGGCGTGCAATTGCAGGACCGGTTCATGGCGACCCATCTGCTTACTTCCGACGGCTGCCACCCTACCAGGGGTAGAGTCGCCGGCGCGCTGGGTTTTCATACCGGTTCCGGCGAAATCACGGCTATCGCCGCCGGAGCCACCGTGGTGGCCACCGGCGGCTCGGGCCATTTCGACCTGTCCGGCGACGGCATTTGCCAGGCTTTGATGGCCGGCGCCGAAGTGACCGGGATGGAGTTCGCCCGCTGCTACGATAAGATGGCTTTCGGCAAGAAGTGGGTCGAGGTCCATCTCAACAGTTTCCAGCGCTACGGCATGACGTTGCGCAACCAGAGCGGGGAACGGTTCATGGAGCGCTATGACCCCGCGCTCAAGGAACGCGCCCAGCGCCAGACGCTCGGGCTTTCCATCCTGTCAGAGCATCTGAGAGGGCAGGGGCCGGTATACATGGACCTGACCCACCTGGATGCGGCCAGCATGGAGAAGCTCTGCGACCTGCCGGCGGTTACCAGGAACATAAAGCTCCTGGCCAGGGAGGGTGTGGACTTCCGCAGCGGCAGGGTCGAGATCAACATCACCTCGGGTTTCCTGCGGTTCCTCGGCGGGGGCATCAGGCACAATCTCTACTGCGAGGCCAGCGTGCCGGGGCTTTATGCCGCGGGCGAAGCCGGCGGCTACCCGGCCCACGGGACTTATTCGGTGGGGGGTATGAACCTGGCGGAATGCTGCGTCGAAGGCTACCGGGCCGGGGAATACGCCGGGCGCTTTTCCAGGGAAGTTGACGTCCGGTCTGATCCCGACCAGGTGAGGCGGCTCTCGGAAGAGGTCTTGCGCCCCCTGCAGGCAACGAAAGGCAGGCATCCCGACGAGATATGGTACGGGCTCCAGGAATGCGTCGGCCCGGCCCGCGTCTCCGTCTTCCGGACCAGCCGGAGCATGAAGGTTTTGCTGGCCCGCACCCGGGAGTTGATGGCGGAACCGGTCAGGGCAGAGAATATTCACGACCTGGTCAAGGTCCACAAGTCGAGGAATTACCTGTTGTCCGCAGAGCTGATCTTTACCGCCAGCCTGGAACGCGAAGAGTGCCGCGGCTGCAACATCCGGGCCGATTTTCCTTACCGCGACGACGCCAACTGGCTAAAGCGGGTCATCCTCACCTGGGATGGCAACGCCATCAAGACCGCTCACCGGCCCATCCCCTTGTACCGCTACCCCGCCCGGCCGGAGAAATATGAAAAAGTCCCGTTTCCTTTTCCCCTGCCTGAGCCGGAAGAGAGCGACTGATGTGGCGCCGAAAGAGACCAGTGCCACAGGCGTCCCGCCTGTGGAAGCTGGACGCCCTCCGGTGACTGGAAAACCGCGCGCCAGCTTGGGTGGTTGACTTTCCGGGGCACGCGGCAGCGTGCCGCTACGGGTATGCCCGCCGCGCTTGACTGCCGCGCTTGACTGCGGGTGGAATCCAGTGGTAATGTAAAGCCACCCTGCCACGAGTTTGAACTGAAGGGAATAGCGATATGGGCATCACTCACTACAACCCGGTGTTGTGCAACGGATGTGGAATCTGCATCGAGGACTGTCCGATGGACGTCTTCCAGCGCGACCCGGCCACCGGCAAAGCCAGACTGGTCTATCCCGGGGATTGCTGGGAATGCCTGCTGTGCGAGTTCGATTGTCCGACAAAGGCCTTAGAGGTGTCGCCGGCGGCTGTCCGGCCCCTGTTCTACCCCTACCCGATGCCGCAGGATACCGGGCACGGTCCGCAGTCCTGACGGGGGGTCTGAGGGAACTGGTCTGGAAGCCGCCCCAGTCCGACAGGTATGAAGTGTTGCCCAAAATGAAAGGTCTTCTTCCGCACCATTGGCAACTTGGAATGTGTCACTTGGGATTTCCCGCGTCGGCGGGTTATGGAGGTCAAAATGTTCCGCAAACCATTTCGTCTGATGCTGCCGGCCCTGCTTCTGTGGGCGACCGTCCTTTATGCCTGCAACCCGCCGGGCCCGGCAACGCCCCCGCCCGCAGCAACCGCGGCGCCGGCCGCGCCAGCCGCCCCGGCCTGGCAGGCCGAATGGGACAGGACCCTGGAAGCGGCCAGACATGAAGGTTCCCTGATTATCTACTCTACCTGGCCCGGCGAGGTCCGCGCGCCCATTACCGCGGCTTTCAAAGCGAAGTACGGAATCGGTATCGAATGGATGCTCGGCAGCGCGGGGGAACAATCGCAGCGGCTCTTTTCCCAGCGCCGGGCCGGCATCTATCAGGCCGATGTCTACCTGGCCGGGGGCGGCACCCCGATAAACAGCTTCCTACCCGCCGGCATTCTGGACCGGCTGGACCCCCTGCTGCTCCTTCCCGAGGTGACTTCAACGGAACCCTGGTTTCAAAACAGGATCCCGTTCGTAGACCAAGACCATTTCCTGATTGCCCTGCGCATGCACATCCAGATACCCATCCGCATAAATACGGAAATGGTGCGCAGCGATGAGATAAAGTCATACCGGGACCTGCTCAATCCGAAATGGACGGGCAAGATCGTCATGGGAGACCCGACCACCGCCGGCAGCGCCAACTCCTGGGTGACCACCGTCTCGGAACTGATCATGGGACTGGATTACATCAAGGAGCTGGCGAAACAGAAGCCGGTGATCAGCCGCAACGAGCGTCTGAACGTGGAGCAGGTGGCCCGGGGCAAATATCCCCTCCTGATAGGCGTGCGTCCCGATGAAGTCATCGTCTTCACGTCCCAGGGCGCCCCCCTGGCCGGGATCATGCCGGTGGAAGGCGCCTGGATGGATTCCGGGGCCGGCACCATGGTCATCATCAACCGCCCGGCCAACCCCGCCGCCCGCAAGGTCTTCGTCAACTGGATACTGACCCGGGAGGGCCTCACCCTCTTCAGCAAGGCCTCAGGGGTCCAGACCTCACGCGAGGACGTGCCCACCGACCACATCGACCCCCTGAGCGTGAGGGACCCGAAGTCCAAGTACGTTTATTCCGACTCGATGGAAAACAATCTGGCTCGTCCCAGGTACCAGGAGCTGGCCAAAGAGATCTTTGCCGCGTCTTTGAAATAGACCCGGGTTATGCAAGGACGGGGTGGGGGGCTTGTAGCCGCAGGTCTTTAGCCTGCGGGGGTGGGGAATCCGTGAATACCCGGCCAGCCTATACACAATCCCCGGATAAGTAGACCGTCCGGCCATAAGAGGATACCAATGCAGCGAATCGAATGCGACGTTCTGGTTATCGGCGGCGGGCTGGCCGGGGCCTGGGCGGCCCTGCGGGCCGGCGATTTCCCGGGAAGAGTGGTCCTCGCCGAGAAGGGAAAGACCGGCCGCGGCGGACAAAGCGCCTTCTCCGGCGCCAATATTTTGTGTCCCCTCAGCACCGATGACCTCGCCGCCTGGCGGGCCGAAATCGTCAACCGCGGCGAGTTCATGTGCGACCAGGACTGGGTGGACGCCGTCCTGGCGGAGATGGAAGGCCGCACGCGGGACATGGAGCAGATGGGTGTGGAATTCGAGAAGGACAGCGACGGGCGGTGGACCCGCAGCGTGGGCCTGGCCCACCAGGTCACCCGCCTTTCTACGGTGAACAGCCTGCAGATGATGGATTGCCTGAGGCGCCGGCTGGCGGCAAAGGCTGTGGTCCTTCAGGACCGGACCATGATCACCCACCTGCTGACTTCCGACGGCGCCCACCCGACTAGGGGAAACGTTACCGGGGCCGTGGGCTTCAACTCCCTCACCGCGGAGCCCATCGTCATCGAAGCCGGGTCCACGGTAATGGCCACCGGCGGTTCCGGCCACGTGGACCTTTCGGGCGACGGCATCTGCCAGGCTTTTGAAGCGGGCGCCGAGGTGACGGGGATGGAGTTTGCGCGCCTGTTTGACAAAATGGCCTTCGGCCAGAAGTGGGTGGAGGTCCACCTCAACAGCTTCCAGCGCATGGGAATGCTCCTTCGCAACGCCAGAGGGGAACGCTTCATGGAGCGCTACTCCCCTTTGAAAGAGCGGTCCAGCCGTCATATCCTCGGTCTTTCGATTCTCGTCGAGCACCTGGAAGGCCGGGGGCCGACTTACATGGACCTCACCCATCTGAAGCAGGAGGAGATGGAAAAGCTGCACAGCCTGCCGGCGGTCGCCCGGAGACTGAAGGGCCTGGCCAGGGACGGGGCGGACTTCTACCACGGCAAGGTGGAGATCAACATCACTTCCGGCTTCATGCACTTCCATGGCGGAGGCATAAAGCATAATCTTTTTGGCGAGACCAGCCTGCCGGGCCTGTACGCCGCCGGCGAAGCCGGCGGCTACCCTGCCCACGGCACCTACTCTGTGGGAGGCATGAACCTGGCGCATTGCTGCGTGGGCGGCTACCGCGCCGGGGAGTATGCCTCCCGTTTCGCCCGGGAAGTCCGGCCGGAAGTAGACCAGGTCCAGGTGGAACACCTGGTTGGGGAGGCGCTCGGCCCGTTATCGACCCGGGGCGGTTCCAGCCCGGACGACGCCTGGTGGGAATTCCAGAAAATACTCAGCCCGGCCCACCTTTCCGTCTTCCGGACCGGCGAAGGAATAAGGAAACTCCTCGCCATTTTCCAGGACCGGAAGAAACTGAAGCTCAGCGCCGGAGACCCTCACGCCCTGGTGAAAGCCCACAAGTCCCGCAACTACGTCCGTTCGGCGGAGCTGATCATGACGGCCAGCCTGGAACGGGAAGAGACCCGGGGATGCAATATCCGCGCCGATTTCCCCTACCGCGATGACGCCGAATGGCTGCAGCGGATTGTCCTGACGCGGGATGGCGACAGGATACGGAGCCGGAGGCAGGCGATACCCATCTATCGTTACCCGGTCAAACCCGACCGGCGCGAAAGGATACCCTTTGCCTTCCCCATCCCCCGCACCTGACCGGGCCGGCGCAAGTCAAACCAACAGCGGCGCAGTGCGTCCCCGCCTGTGTGGGCCATTATTTTCATCCTTGATCGCGTCTGGCCTGCCAGCTCCTGCCAGTTGGCGGGCACCGCCAGTCAGGGGGAATGAGCCGTTAAGGGGGGCGCCATGAACCATGAAAATGGTTGCGCGGTCTGTCATTCTGAGCGAAGCGAGCGCAGCGAGCATAGTCGAAGAATCTTTCGGGGTGGCTCGGGAAACCAAAGACCCTTCGACTGCTCCTTCGCTTCGCTCAGGACTCCGGCTCAGGGTGACATTCTCGTAGCAATGACCATGATGAGTTGCTCCTCGCGATGATAGGAAGGCTATGGGTGGAGCGTGACGGCAATAACCGTAATCTGGTGCTTTTCTGGTCCGTAGTATCAGAAGACCCGGTACGCCGCGGGAGGCGATTGTTCGGCGTAAGCCTCGAACACTTTTTCCCCTTGTATTGACCCTTCACCGTGTCGGTCCGGAGCACTTCGAACAAGGAGAACGGCCCTATAGTTCGTCACGATTCAATCCTCCATGCTTGGCCGGCCAAGCGCCATGAAGGATGAAAATGTCATTCTGAGCGAAGACGAGCGTAAGCGAGTCGGAGTCGAAGAATCCTTCGGCTGCTCAGGACAAGTTCTTTCCCGGGCGGGCAGAGCAAAGACCCTTCGCCTGCCCCTTCGCTTCGCTCAGGGCTCCGGCTTAGGGTGACATTTTCGTAGCAATGCCGATGTCCTGCCACGGGCGGCATCCTTCAATCCCTGTTTCACGCCCTTGAGAGCCTTACGGTTATGAAACAACCTGTGCTCTGCTGCCGGGATTTCCACGACAGGGCGCAGCAGAATCTCGCCCCTGGCGTTTACACACAACTGCACCCGTTTGGTTTTGCCAATGAGGTTGCCCAGCGTCAAGCGACTGCGGTCGTCAACCGTTCTGGTGTGGATTTCAGTAAACTCGTCTTCGATTATGCGGACGTTGCCCATATATTGCCTCCGATCAGTAGCCATTCTAGCGTAAAACCCATAATGGGGCAGTGGGCAATTGGGGTTGGCAGTGAACCCGCGTGAAGCGGCGCTGACAACCGTTGATTTTGCGAAGGAATCAATGCTAACATAGCGTCAAAGGGGCAAATACGCCCTGCCGCCGCAAGGCTGAAGTCATTCCGATTCGATCGGGAGCATGAATGATGAAAATAGCAGCCCACACAGGCGGGGACGCCTGTGCCACCGGTGGACATTTTCGTAGCAAGGAGATAGAGCTATGGCAATCCGGGACCAACTGGCCGATTACGTTTACGGGCTCAGATTCGAGGACCTGCCCCGCGATGTCGTCGAATTCACGAAGCTTTTCATCAGGGACCAGATCGGCAGCACCGCCGTGGCTGCCAGGATCGACCCCGACCGCAGGGTACAGGTAGATGTCATTGGTCTGCCGCAGTTCTTTAAGGAGATGGGCGGGAAGAAGGAGTCCAGCCTGGTGACCCAGGGCTGCAAAGCGCCATGCCTTAACGCGGCTTTCTCCAACACGGTGCTCAGCTTCGGCTCCTTCGACAGCACCCATCATGCTTCGTCTCTGCATCTTTCTTCCTGCGTCATTCCGGCCACGCTGGCGGTTGCGGAGTGGAAGCACGCCGGCGGCAAAGACCTGACACTGGCGACCATCGCCGGCTGCGAGATCATGGCCAGGGTGGGTCTGGCCCTGGGCGCTTCTCACGCCTACGCCCGTGGCTTTCATCCTACGGCTATTTGTACCCCCATCGGCTGCGCCGTGGCGGCGGGCAAACTTCTCGGATTGGGACGGGATGCGATGGCCGAGGCCATAAGTATTGCCGCCGTACAGGGGGCGGGGGCCCCTCCCGTGGTCCAGTCCGGTCGGAGCCCCTTTACCCACCGGATCACCTCCGGCCGGGCGGCCCAGGGTGGAGTGCTGGCGGCGCTGCTGGCGCAGATGGGGGTGGTGGGTATCAGCGCGGTGTTCGAGGGACCCCGCGGTTTCCTGGCCGCGCATTCGGGAAACCCCGACCCCACAAAACTGACCGAAAACCTGGGGAGGGTCTATGAAATAGAACACACCACCTGCAGCCGGTTCGGTGTGGGTGGGCCCATGGTCCCGAGCATAGAGGCGCTTCTGGAGCTGCTTAAGAAGCACCAGGTCCGCGCCGGGGACATCGAGCGGATTACCTGCCGGATGCCGACCGCCCAGGTCGCGCTGGTGGGTTCGCCGGCTTATCCCTCGGTCGATGGCTCAGGCTCCACGAACAGGAGCATGCGCTATATACTGGCCTTCGCCGCCTACAAAGGGGAGGCGGGAACTGAGTTCAGCCTCGAGTTCAAAACCGAAGCTAATGTGAAAGACCCCCGGCATATAGACCTCTTCAACCGGATCGATGTCGTGGCAGACCCGGAGATGGACAAGTTGTATCCGGCGGCGTGGCCCTGCATGGTCAGCGTGAAGACGAAAGACGGCAGGGAGTTCCGGCAGCCTCACCAGGGCTACGCCAAAGGGACTCCCGAAAACCCTTTCACCCCGCAGGAGAGGGAAAACAGGTTCAGCAGGGTGGTAGCGTCCGTGCTGCCAGAGCGGAGGTGCAACCGGATGCTTGAAATTCTGCGCCGGCTGGAGGAGGTGGATGACGTGTCCGGTCTGGCGAGGCTGGTCGCCGCCAGGTGAGGGAATCGGACCATGAAGGATGAAAATGGCTTCGCCATCTGTCGTTCTGAGCGTAGTCGAAGAATCCTTCGCTTCGCTCAGGACAAGTTCTTTTGGGGTGGGGCGCCAGGCGAAAGAACCTTCGACTGCCCCTTCGCTTTGCTCAGAGCTTTGGCTCAGGGCGACAGCCTATTTTCTGGGCAATGCTCAAAACTCGAATGTCAAAAAGACTTACATTCGTCATTGGTCATTCGAATTTGATTCGTCATTCGTGCTTCGTAATTCGTCATTCTTTCTGCTCTCCTTCTGCTCCCGCGTTGACACCGGTATGCGCAAGTATCTATAATTCTTCACCTGACTTTCGCGGGGCGCTGCCACGAAGCCAGTTGCTATAACATGAATAGTGTTGGAACAACGCACCGGGAAGGTTCCGTTTGAAACTTTGACAGGGGGGGAGAAATGAATAGAAACCAGGCCATTGCTACGGTAGCCGGTCTTCTCCTGGGGCTGCTTCTCGTCGCCTGCGGTCAGCCGGCAACGCCGGAGGGCGCTTCAACCCCGGCGGGTGGGTCGCCGGCAGTCAAGACCAGGCCGGCATGGGAGGACGACTGGGACCGCACCCTGGCTGCGGCCAGGAAAGAGGGCACGGTTTCGGTCTACGTATCAACGGGCGGTGACTGGGTGGCGGCCATTGCCGAGGTCATGTCAAAGAGGTACGGTATCACCGTGGAAACGGTAGTGGCCAGGGTCGCCGAGCTCAACGAACGCATAATGAGGGAGCAGAGGAGCAGGGTTTACCACGTGGATGTGGTCAGGGACGGCATAGTGGTCAGTGAAACGCTAATCCCGGAAAACATGCTGGAACCCCTGGACAAGGCGCTCATGCTGCCCGAAGTTATAGACCCCAAAGTCTGGTGGCGGGGAGGACTCACCTACCTTGACGAGGATACGAAAACAAATTTCGCTCACCAGGAGTACGTGAACCAGGGGATAGCGTTCAATAAAGATATGGTGAAGCCGGGGGAGATAAAATCGTGGAATGATTTGCTGGACCCGAAGTGGAAGGGGAAGATAGCCATAAGCGATCCCACCACCGGCGGCACCGGCCAGAGCCTGTCGATGATGGTGGCCTACAAGATCATGGGCTGGGACTATTTGAACCGCCTGGTGAAACAGGAGCCGGTCCCGTCAAGGGACAACCGCCTGATGACCGAGTGGGTGGCCCGGGGAAAATATCCCCTGCTGATAGCGCCGCCGCCCACGGCGATTGAATTCATAAATGCCGGCACGCCAATAGATTACGCCATCGTGGCGGAAGGCACCTACCTGACAGTAGGCGGGGGATACCTTTCCTTGCTGAAGACCAGTCCCCACCCCAACGCGGCGAGAGTATTCATCAACTTCTTTCTTACCAGGGAGGGACAGACGATTTACTCCAGGGCCAGCGGTTATCAGAGCTCGAGGGTCGATGTGCCCACGGACCATCTTATGCCCAGTTTTGTGCGCCAGCCGGGCATCAAGTATCCTTCGGCTCTCGAAAAGGAGTACCGGCTCAAGGAGGCCGAGCTAAGAGACGGGATCGTGAAGCTGTTCCAGAGCCTCGCGAAATAGCCTTGTGGGGGCATGGGTGTACGGTGAAGGATGAAAATGCTCACGGGTGGCACAGGCGTCCCTGCCTGTGGGTGGCTGGCCACCACACAGGGGCGAACCGTGTGTTCGCCCACCGGCGGGGTCCGATGGGTCGGGACCCTGCGGCCCCGGCCGGCCCGATAAAGGCTAATCTATCATGCTTGGTTGTCCCAGCACCATCAAGGGTGAAGATACCGGCCCACACAGGCGGGACGCCTGTGGCACTCTCACTTTTACCCACATTTCCGGGCGCTGGACACAGAGCGTCTGTTGAGATGTGGGACATTGTGCGATATGGAGAGACACAGTCGGATGATGTCATTCTGAGCGAAGACGAGCGCGAGCGAGTCGGAGCCGAAGAATCTTTCCCTTGTCTTGCGCCGGGGACGAAAGACCCTTCGACTGCCCCTTCGCTTCGCTCAGGGCTCCGGCTCAGGGTGACAACCTTCCGCCACCGCCAATCCGCAGAAGCGGCTTTGCTCTGTGTCCAGCAGAGATGTGGGACACGATGAGTGTGGCACTGGGGGTTTTCCGAGCGAGTCAGCAATCAGGAGATCAATGCAATGACAAAGCCAGTCAAGAGGCACAAGGTCAAGATCACAGTAAAAAGGGTTACGGTGGGCGCCTGCCCCCTGGGG
Source organism: Chloroflexota bacterium (assembly GCA_016210565.1). Taxonomy (GTDB): domain Bacteria; phylum Chloroflexota; class Dehalococcoidia; order JACQUA01; family JACQUA01; genus JACQUA01. The sequence continues at coordinate 3,083 of JACQUA010000218.1, read as the reverse complement.
ATGAAACCGGGTAGGACATGGATCGTCGATAAGAAGACGCCGGGAGGGATATGTCTCAGCGCCCTCAACACGCTGCTGCCGTACCTGAGAGCGCAGACTTCGGGCGGCACATTCTATTACCAGAAGGGTTTCGACGCGCCACTGGAGTATTCCTGCCCCGACCACGTGCGCCATGTAATCTTTGAAATAGAACGGGTCAAGGAATGAATGCGCCAATTGGAGAAATCAAAAATCAAAGTGCAAAGAGGGCCGTCCGCTATCGGCTATCGGCTATCAGCCGCCAACCACCCGGGCGCAGCCGGGATTCGGGGGCTGAAAGCTGATAGCTGAATGCTGACAGCTTTCTTGGTTTGTCATTTTTCATTTTGGTTCTTGATATTTGGTTTTGGCTCCGGCTTGTCCCGGTCAGGAGACTTATCAATGACTGCCCGCAAGAGACACAAAGTCAAAATAACGGTTAAGGCTGTTACCAGGGGCAAATGTCCGCTGGGGATGGAACCAGGCGATTCGTGGACCTACCACAGACATGTTCCAGAGGGTATCTGCCTGACGGCTTTTTGCACCCTGGCGCCCGCCATACGGACCTTGAGCTCCCTGGGAGACCTATGTAGTTATCTGGATGGCGGCGTAGCTGAGGGCGAGGAAGTTGAAAGTGACCAGGTGGAGCTATCATGCCCCGATCCCGGACACGGGGTCATCTACGAGGTGCGCCGGGTAAGGGAATAGCGCCCCTTTTCCCCCTTTGGAAAAGCAAGGTAGGGTGGGTTAAGCGCAGAGGGGTGGAGTGGGGAGAGTGTGGCTGCGCGAACCCACCATCAGCAGTAAATTCCAAATCCCAAATACCAAGTACCGAACAAATCCAAAATTCGAGTGTTCAAATGCCAAAAAGGGTCGGCCACCAGATCTTGATATTGAGACTTGAATCATTGGAATTTGTCTACAATGGTGGGTCGCGCAACCACCCCAATCATCTCAGCCCCGTTGTGCTTAACCTACCCTGCGCCTGGGAATCGCGCTTAGCGGGTTAAAACCACGCTAGAGGAGAGTGCCAAAAATGAGAAGATCGATGGTACTTATGATACATTTACTGGTAGGAGCGACCGTCGTGGCGGCCTGCGCGAAGGAATCGCCCCCCGCGGCAGCACCCGGGACGCCCGCGGCGTCCGCGCCGGCTGGCGGGCCAAGAACGCCCGACCAGGAGTGGAACAAACTGGTGGAGGATGGCAGGAAAGAAGGCAAGGTGACGGTCTACGCCTCCTGGCGGCCCGAGGTCAGAGAAGCCCTTTCTCCGGCCTTCAGAAACAAATACGGCATCAACCTGGAATTCCTGCCGTTTGGCCGCGGCGCGGAGCTGATTGCCAGGATGCAAGCCGAAAAGACGGCCGGGCTGGTCATCGCCGACCTCGTAGGCACGGGTGGGACCACCATGGTCACCGGCCTCAAGCCCGCGGGCCTGATGGGGCCGATGGAGCCGCTGCTCCTCGTGCCTGAGGTCAAGGACCCCCGGAACTGGCTGGGGGGACAGTTTCCCTGGAAGGACAAAGACCGGACGGGCATCAGCATGGCCGCCGCGGTGCAACGGATGGTCATCCGCAACACCGACCTGGTGAAAGAAGAGCTGAAAGACTACCGGGACGTCTTGAGACCCCAGTTCAAAGGGAAGATCATCCTGAACGACCCGACCGTGGAAGGGATCGGGAACACCCTTTTCACGCACCTCGCCCTGGACCTGTGGACCCCGGAGGAGACCTACGAGTTCTACCGGCAGCTCCTGAGACTGGACCCGGTCATCGAAAGAGACAACCGGGTAAACGTGGAATCGGTGGCCAGGGGCAAGTATGCCATCGCCCTCGGCACCCAGGCTGACATTGTGGCCAACTTCACCAACCTGGGGTCGCCGATTGCCCCCATTATCGTGAAGGAAGGGGCCCGCGTTTCCGGCAGCAGCTACTCCATCGGCGCTCCCCCCAACCGCGGTTCACCGAAAGCATCCGTCGTTTTTATCAACTGGCTTCTGAGCAAAGAGGGACAGACCGTGGTGTCGAAGGCTTCCGGACTGCCCAGTACCAGGGCGGATGTCCCGACTGACGGGATCGATCCCCTTTACCTGCCGATGCGGGGAGAGAAGCTGTTCCCGGACACCGAGGAATGGCAGTTGACTGCCGGCACCACGATGCTGGACATGGCCAGAAAGATAGTCGCGGAAGCCAGACGGTGATGTGGGACTGTGCAAGAACCGGGCTGGCGTAGGCGTAAGGTGGGTTAAGCGCAGACTGGCGCCGGGTTGACGGGGGTGGCTGCGCGAACCCGCCAGGACACCATGAATGTCACCAGAATGCTTTGCCACCGTGAGAAAGTGGTGGGTTCCCGTCCCGATGCGCCATCGGGACGCTTAACCCACCCTACCTTCCGTGGCCATCTGTTCACTGCCTGAGATGGGAGACATCATCGTGTTGATTGTCCTGCTTCTATTCGTGCTGGCATGTCTGGCGGCAGGAATAGTCCTGGTAGTCTGTGCCCGTCCCCTGCTGGCGTGGTTCATGAGTCCGGCGAGGCCCTGGCGCCGGGGGCCGCATTACTGCTACGACGAGGCGAAAAAGCTATACTATGTTGAGGCTTCTCCGGACGCGATGCGGTGGCCGTCGAGACTTGGCTACACCTGCGACCTGGCCAGGGGAAGAATCTACATAACGCCGGGCCGGGTGCAAGTCCTCTTTATCCGGTTGACCGGCCTCCTTCTCGCAGTCAGCTCGGCGTTCATCCTGGTAGTGCTGGTCTATCTCTGGCTGCAACCGAACCAGGCGTAGGGTGGGTGAAGCGCGCATTGCCAGACACATAGGAGTCCCGATTACATCGGGACGCGAAACCCATCGCCTGAAATGACGAATGACGAATCAACGACGAATGATGAATGAAGACTCCCTCAGTTTTGATATTTGAACATTCGGACTTGTAACAAACTTATGTGATGAGGTATTGACATAGAAAAAGAAATCGGGTTTCATTCTCCTGGAGCTCAGAAATGAACAAAGGAGGTAGAAACCCGATGAGGCAGGTCCAAATAGACCTGACCCTGGTATTCA
>JACQUA010000217.1 GCA_016210565.1 Chloroflexota bacterium | reverse complement strand
GGCGGCCGAGGCAATGGACCGGTTCCGTGAGAAGTTCGGCGATTGGGACGCTACCGCTGAGGTGCTGAAATGGCGCGAGCTACGCTAGTCCTCGACGCTTCGGTCGGAGTGAAATGGTTTTCCTCCACCGGCGAAGACAATTTGAGCGAAGCCTTGGCCATCCGCCAGGCCCATATTGAAGGGGAGGCATTTATCGCCGTCCCAGACCTTTTCTTTGACGAAGTGGCCAATGCCCTAACTTACAAAAAAGCCATGCCTCTGGAGGAAATCGAACCGGCAGTGGCCAGCCTTTTTGACATTAGCCTCCGGTTGGTGGTACTGGAAGCTCAGCTTGCCCAAGATTCGGTGAGATTGGCCCGTAGGCTCGGCTTAACGGTTTATGACGCCTGCTACGCCGCCGTGGCGCAGAAACTTAATTGCCCCCTCATCACGGCCAACCCCAGGCGCCAGGGAAAGGCCCAGCAACTCGGCTGCAAAGTCATTCCCCTTAAGGACTGGAAGACTGCGGCATGATCTCCCTTCTCATTTACGACATCCCTGACCCGGACAAGCCGGAAGTTCCAAGTACCAAGTACCAATTTCCAAGAGACAAAGATGCGGAAAGTTCCTTTCCATTTTTTGCATGATTTCATTCCTGAGGGACCGACGGTAAGCTCCCGCGCCAGGATCGCGAACATTTGCCTGGACTTTGACTGGAGTATGTCTATAGGGTATTATGTAGGCATATAACCTATAAGGAGTTAAAGTAATGGCCGGGACAAGAACCAAACAGGCCAATTTTTCCCTCCCCGATGATCTGCTCCAGGAATTGCGACGCGAGGCGCCAAAGGGGGAGCAAAGCAGGATAGTAGCCGAAGCCATCAGAAAGGAACTTACCAGGCTGCGGTTCCGCCGTGTAATTGACCGCGCCTTTGGCGCCTGGAAACACGAAGACCATCCCGAACTGGAAGAAGGGTCAGAACCCTTTCTACGCCGCTTGAGACACTCATCGAGAATGGACGAGCCGGAGAGCTAGGCATTATGCTGTTGGACAGCGATATCCTCATCGATCTGCTTCGAGGGAAAAACGAGGCCCGAGATTTCCTGCACTCGCTTCCCGCGCATTCCCCGCACTGCTGTTCCGCCATTACCGTAGCCGAAATCCACAGCGGAATGCGCGAATCAGAGCGCCAGATAACCACCGAGCTGATCCAGAGCCTGCTCGTTCTGCCAGTGACCAGACAGGTCGCGGAACTGGCGGGGAAGTTCCGGCGGGAGCACCAACGCACCCCAGGGGGACCGGAACTGGAACTCGATGATTGTCTCATAGCCGCTACCGCGGCGGTGGAGGGGCAGGAACTGGCCACCGGGAATAAACGGCATTACCCCATGCCGGAGGTCAGGATTATTTCGGTGACGTATTAGGCTGCCGTGATTTCTCTCTTGATCTACGATATACCCGACGACAAGCTCCGTTCGAAGGTGGCGGATACCTGCCTGGACTACGGGTTGGCGCGCATCCAGTTCAGCGCCTTCCTGGGCGAGCTCAATCACAACCGGCAGGAGGAGATTTTGCAGAAGATCAAGAGAAAGATCGGCCAGCAGCAGGCTAACGTCCAGCTATTTCCCATCTGCGAAAAGGACCTGCGGCTGAGAAAGGAGATAGTAGTCAGTACCCAGTAGTCAGTAGCCCCGCACCGCCGCCGGGGTGGGGAATCTTGAATCTTGAATCTGCAATCTTGAATCCGTAATCTTGAATCTTGAATCCGTGGTCCTGACAGTGAGCGACATCAAGCAGTTCGTCTACTGCCGGCGCGTGGTGTATTTCACCTACAACCTGCCCATTCGCCGGCCTACGACCTACAAGATGGAGGAGGGCAAACTGGAGCACGACCATGTGGCTTCCCTTGAAGAGCGCCGCAGCCTGAAAGCCTACGGTATCGGGGAAGGCGAAAGGGAATTCAACGTTTCGCTTTTTTCGCCCCGGCTGGGGCTTTCCGGCAAGCTGGATATGGTGATCAAGTCCGGGGGCGAGGTAATCCCGGTGGACTTCAAGAACTCGGGGGGCGGCGTGGAGCTGAACCACAAGTACCAGCTCACCGCCTACGCCCTTCTCGTGGAGGACCGCTGGAACAGGCCGGTGCGACGGGGATTCATCTATCTGGTTCCGCAGAAGAAAGCCCAGGAAGTGGCCATCACCCCCAACATGCGCCTGTTCGTTCACCGCGTTCTGGCCGACGCCAGGGAGATGATCGAAACCGAGGCGATGCCGCCCGCCACCAGGCAGAAACAGCATTGCCGCGATTGCGAGTTCCGGAACTTCTGTAATGAGGAATGAGTAGCCAGTAGCCAGTAGTCAGTAGCCAGTAGCCCCGCACCGCACCGGCGTCCGGGCAAGCCGGCAGTCGGCAGTCGGGGTGGGGAATCTTGAATCTTGAATCTCGAATCTCGAATTTTGAATCTCCATGTATTTCCTATCTGAAGACGAAAAACGGCTGCTCCTGCGCCGGCTCCTGCCCCAGGCCAGGGAAAAGGGCGTGGCCGCCGAGCTGCGGGGCTGGAACTGGGACAAGCCGCCGCTCAGCCCTATTTACTCCGTCAAGCTCGGCATCTTCGAAATAGCCGGCAAGTATTGCCCCACCAGCCGCGATGTCTACCTGAGACGCGTGGTGGGCCTGAAGCCGCGGCCGACGCTTGCCATGGCCCAGGGCAGCTTTTTTCACCGGCTCCTCGGCGACCTGCTGGTGGAGGCCAAGCGCACCATTTACAACTCGGGGACAGCCTGCCTCGGAGCTCTGAAGGGCATCGCGCCCCCGGTAGCGCCAGCGCCGGGCATGGACGGCATCGCGCCCGAGGCCCTGGGCAGCTTGAAACAAAGAGCGGCGGTTCTGTGGGACTTCGAGCACCGGCGCATCATCACCCGGGTCCAGGAAATCCTCGCCCGGCAACCCTATGTTGGAGTTGATTCGCTGGTGGCGCTGGCCCTGCCGGTTACCGTCGAACAACGGCTGGACGGCGGCTTCCTCGGCTTGAGTTCGCACCTCTCGGCGGACGCCTTTGTCTTCTCGGAACCGATGATGGTCGACATAAAATTCGGCAAACCGGAGAAGTTCCACCGCCTGGCCACCACCGGCTACGCCCTGGTGATGGAAAGCCTGTACGAGTACCCGGTAAACGTCGGCTGCGTGGTCTACGTTTCGTTCAAAGGGGACACCGTGCTCGTGGAACGAGACTTTCACCTGGTCGATGATGAGCTGCGGCAGTGGTTCATCGAAGAAAGGGACGAGCGGATGAGGATGGTGGCGGAAGAGATTGACCCCGGGCTGGCGCAGGGCTGCTTGGAGGCCTGTCCCTGCTGGAAGGAGTGCTATCCGCCATGACGGGTTTTTCGCAAATGCCCGCCGGACCGGCGCAGCGCCCCTTGCCCGGCAGACATTTCCACCATGGGGGCTGGCGCGCCGGTATTTCGCAAAAGGCGCCGTTTTCAGCGCAAAAAGAGGGTTGCGAAAATACACTGCCCGCGCCTCTATCTGGAGCACTGCCACGCCGGATACGAAGCCAGCAGGGTTGCAATGGACGATCCGAAGAAGAGGTTACTGAAAGTTATCACCTCGCTGGTGACAGGGACCACGACCGGAGACGTTGCAATGGACGATCCGAAGAAGAGGATACTGAAAGAACGGTCTGCCGTCGGCCTTCCCGAAGCGGATGGCTTGTTGCAATGGACGATCCGAAGAAGAGGATACTGAAAGGCGCGAGACCATCATGGAGATTGCCCCCTGCCAGCGTTGCAATGGACGATCCGAAGAAGAGGATACTGAAAGACTACCGGCGCTTTCCCCGGCTTCGCCAGCACAAGGAAGGTTGCAATGGACGATCCGAAGAAGAGGATACTGAAAGTCACCATGGCCAAGCTCACGGCCCCCCTCTTTTCCCTGTTGCAATGGACGATCCGAAGAAGAGGATACTGAAAGGGCGTAGTAGTCCGTCATGGGGACGTAGAACGTCAGGAGTTGCAATGGACGATCCGAAGAAGAGGATACTGAAAGCACGCTCACCCCCAGCCGCCGGGCTACCACCTCCGACGTTGCAATGGACGATCCGAAGAAGAGGATACTGAAAGAACGGTCTGCCGTCGGCCTTCCCGAAGCGGATGGCTTGT
>JACQUA010000028.1 GCA_016210565.1 Chloroflexota bacterium | reverse complement strand
CGGTACCACCCCGATCCATCGGGGCCTGTGAGCGCTGGATCTTGAACAAGGCAAACTTAATCCGTTGGTGACGAATGGCAAGCATCCAATTCGTTCCGGAAACGGTCATTGGCACAAGAAGGTACCGTACAAGGTCCAACTCTCGCAGGCACGGAGGCCTGCGGTACCGGTCCTCTGTGTCCAGACCTGGAGATGTGGGTAAAGATCAGTTTGGTAATCTTCAATCCGTAATCTTGAATCCTTCTTGGTGGGTTCGCGTCCCGATTTGTCTGAAAGGCTCATCGGGACGCTTAACCCACCCTACGCTATTTGTTGGCGCCCCCGGACCTGTCAGATTGGCGGTCGCCAGCAAAAGCTCAGCCCCTGCCTCCGGAACTCGATGCGGAGCCAGAACAGTCCCAGCAGCAGGGCCAGGGCGTCGGCAATCGGGAAGGCCAGCCACACCCCGGTCAGGCCAAAGAAGCGAGGCATCACCAGCAGGGCCGGCAGCAGGAACAGGAACTGGCGCGCCGCCGATAGGACCGTGGCCGGCAGCCCCTTGCCGATGCCCTGGAAGAAGAAACTGGGTACCATCTGGACGCCCAGCGCAAAATATACTAGCGAATACAGCCGGATGGCCTCGGCCCCCTCGCTCTGGAACACCGCCTCGCCGCTGAAGAGCGAGATGACCTCCGCCGGAAACAGCATGATGAGCATCCACAGCAACCCCGTCCAGGCGAAGCCGGCCAGTCCGGTCTTGAAGACGATCTCGGCCAGGCGTTCCTTCTTCCGGGCGCCATAGTTGTATCCCACGAGCGGCAGCATGCCCTGCCCCAGCCCCAGGATGGGCATCTGCACGAATCTCCCGGACCGCATCAGCACCCCCATGATGGCCAGCGGCATTACGCCGAAGGAAGCGGCGGTCCTGTTCACCAGCCCCATCACCACGAACTGGACGCCGGACCTCACGATGGAAGCCATCCCGACGCGGTAGATGCCGGCGACGATGTCCGGGCGGGGCAAGAAGTAGCCGGGGCGGAACCGGTAGCCCGTCCTGCCCGAAACGATGTGGACGAGGTAGACGGCCATCCCGGTGGCCTGGGCGATGACCGTGGCGATGGCGGCGCCGGATATGCCCATGGCCGGAACCGGCCCGAAACCGAAGATGAACACCGGATCAAGGATGACATTGAGGATCGCCGAAGAAATACTCACGGCGCTGGCGAACACCGGGTTCCCCTCCGCCCGGACAATGTTCGCCATGATATGGACCAGAAAGGAAAAGACCAGGAACCGGATGAGGATGGACATGTAGCTTTCGGCCAGCGGCAGCACGGCATCGCCGGCCCCCAGCAACCGCAGAATCGTATCCAGGTTGGGCAAAGTGAGCAGGGCAATGAGGCCGCCGAGCAGGAAACAAAGGCTCATCGCCGCACCGGCGGCCCTGTCCGCCCGTTCGTGATCGCCGGCGCCCAGGCTGCGGGAGATCAGAGAGGTCGCCCCCACCCCTGTCCCCGTGGCTATGGCGACAAACGATAGCACCAGGGGAAAGGTCACCCCCATGGCGGCCAGGGCTTCCTGGCCGAGGCGTCCCACGAAAATAGCGTCCACCAGGTTGTAGCTGGACGCCACCGTCATGGACACGATGGCCGGCCCCGAAAAACGGAACAGCAGTTTCCAGACGGGGTCCTGCCCCATCGCTTCGCGCCGGCCGTGGCCTTTTCTGTGAATGTGCATCCCAGGAATTACGAATGACGGACGACCCACGAGAATTCAGAATCCAGGAGTCAAAATGGCGGGGCAAGGTCTGGATTCTGACTTCTGGATTCTCCAGAATTTCGTCATTCGGACTTCGTCATTGCCGGGGCGGGCGCGGCGACCGCGCCCCTACCGATCCGGTTATTCGTTCAGTTCCGTCACGAGCTCTGTCACTTTTTCGCGGGCCTGGGAGAGGGCGCGGCTGCCCTCTTCCGTAATCCGGTAGTACCTGCGCCACCTGCCGTTGATGACCGCCCGTTCCGACGAGAGGAAACCGTTGGCCTCCAACCGGTGCAATACCGGATAGAGTGTGCCCGGGCTCAGACTGTAGCCATGCCTGGCCAGTTCCCTGATCAGACTCAGCCCGAATACCGGCTCCTTAGAGGCGTGGTACAGGATATGCAGCCGGATGAACCCCACGAAGAAGTCTCTGAGGATGACGTCCTGCAAACACGAAAATCAACCGCGTGGCAGCCGGCGCAGAAATTTGACGAGCTTAAGCAGAGATTCCAAGTCCGTTGAATCGCACTCGCTGGCATTCCAGACGCTCCCCTAGTTTTCAACGGCAACAGGTCGCACAGTAACTCAGAAAGTGTGATCAGTCATAGCCTGGGAAACCGAAGCCGGGTGACTCGCCGGGAACCTCGGCACATCGTGGCGTTTACAGCTCCACTCCGGGTGGGGGCGGATTGGCTGCCAACCACGGGGCGAACCAATCGCCATCCATCTTGATGCAGGCGATGATCTCGTTCCGGCTCTGCGTGAAGAAGCTGTAGGCTTTCTGGTTTTCCCGGTGGACCTCGTGGATCAGCTCTGTTAGCGCGTCGTGCGGCAAATCGCCCCGCTTCCATTGCTGGAATGCTTCATACAAAGGGTCCAGCACCCTGTGCATCCAGGCATCGTAGTATGCGTCGATCATGGCCTGCTGATAGTCTCGTAGCCCCTTCCTGTGATCCGTCATAGCAAACTTGAACAAAACGTGCCACTAATACAAAGGCATCTTGCCCGTAGAGCACTCAACTTGAGCAATTGTCCATGATTTGCTTGACCAACGGTACGCTTTCACAAACGGAACCACAAGATCTCACAAGGTGAACACCAGATTTGAACAGGAAGGTTGTCAGGCGAGCGAATCTTGTGAGAATCTTGTGTCAATCTCGTGGTTTGTTGTTCGAGTTATTTGTGGCTTGTTCCTGAGCACGCGTTTGCCCACAGGCGAGACGCCCATACCACGGGCCAATGAAAACCCGCTATCTGCCAGCCTCGTCCAGCACCTTCCGGGCCAGGGTTATCCACCTGGCCCGGTCTTTCAGCGATTCCTCGGTCTCTTCGTAGTACTTCTCACCCGGCGCGGGGACAAAAAGAGGATCGACGCCGGCGGTGGAGGCCCGGAGACGGGTGCTGGGCTGCCCGAAGGCCTCGACGAACAGCGACTGTCCCTCAGTGGTCAACAACCAGTTGACAAATAGCGTAGCCGCCGCGGGGTGGGCGAAGCGGGTGGGCACGCCCAGCGCCCCGGAGGACACGGCCAGCCGGTTGTCCTCCTTGACCATGGCCGTCTTTATCGGCGACCCGAGGGCGAGGAAATCGGACACGATGGGCGCCGAGGGGAACAGGGCCACCCCGTACTTTCCCCGCACCACCGATTCCACCTGGAAGCGGGCGTCCCTCTGGACCACCGCCTCCTGGTCTTTGACCAGACGTCTCAGGAACTCCAGGGTCTCTGCCTCCCCCCACAGGCTGTAACCCAGGTGTGACACCGCGCCGCTGCCCGCCCCCGACACCGAGGGGTCATTCATGACGATCTGGCCCTTGAACTGCGGTTTCAACAGGTCCTTATAGGTCGTTATCTCGCCTTCTCTGACCAGGGCCGTATTGTACACCACCGTTCGGATGACGCCGCCGATCATCCTCAGCGCCGTGCCCTCCTCGTCGGCAAAGGGTATCTTTCCTCCCCGCCACGAGTTGCCATCCAGGACTTCGGGGAGGACAAGCACGGGCTGAACCGGTCCCAGGAGCCCCTCCGGCTTCAGGGCGTTGATCAGGGGGCCGGTGCCCACGCCAAAGACATCGGCTATGTAGAGCCCCGCCCTCTTTTCGGCCTGGACCTTGGCCAGCAGGTCGGCGTCGCGGCTGAACGGGCTGAAGAGAAGGTCAATCCCATACCTGTTCCTGAAGCCATCAGTGATGGCCGACCTGATCCTGGGCGCCCAGCTACTGTAGATCACCACGACGCCTTCCTTCCTGGCGTCCGCGACAACGGCGTCCCATTTCTGCTCCCAGCCCGCCCCGGAGGCCGGGGCCCGGGCCCCGGCTTCCGGGGCGGTTACAGTTGCCTGCGGCGGCGAAGGTTGAGCGCAGGAACCGACCAGAATCCCGACCAGCGGGATAAGAAGCAACAGACAGGATGTCCGGCTCATTCAGTACCTCCCTTTCTGTTCCCGGATTCGGAGCAATAGCGGCATTGCGCCCCGTACCGGCAAATAAACTGGACCACGAATGAATACGAATTAACACCAGATGCTTCTTGGGCCGGACGGGCCGGAGCCAAAGTTCCCAATGACGACCCCCGACTTGATCGGGGGCGAATGACGAATCAATCTGTCATGCTTGGCCGGCCAAGCACCATGAAGCATGAAAATGGCTGCGCCATCTGTCATTCTGAGCG
>JACQUA010000233.1 GCA_016210565.1 Chloroflexota bacterium | reverse complement strand
GTCTTCTACGCCGTCATGGGCGCCATCGGCAGCATTTACATCCTCCAGATGGCCGGCGGCATCAGCGCCGCCAATCTGAAGACCCTCGAACTCATCGAAATCTGGCTGATTGTTTCCACCATGGTGCTGGTCTCTATCTACCTCCTGACCATGTACTACTCGTCGACCGCCGCCCGGGAGGCCACACGCCTCATGATCAAAGGCAACCTCGCCCCGCTGTTTATCGGCGGCGTGGTGGTAGCCGGCCTGGTGGTCCCCCTTCTCCTCACCATATTCGCCTATTCGTCGGGCCTCGACCCGGCGGCCGCTTCGGCCATCCTGGTCGTCGGCGGGGTCCTGGAACTGGGCGGCGGCCTCATGTTCCGCTATACCCTGTTGCAGGGCGGGGTATATAATCCGATTTATTAGATGTCATTCTGAGCGAAGACGAGCGACAGCGAGTCGGAGTCGAAGAATCCTTCGGGCCGGGGGAGCAAAGGCCCTTCGACTTCGCTCAGGGTGACATTGGACGCAAAATTCGTGAAGACAGACGCCGTATTTGCCTCCGACCTCATCGTGGACCTTTTGAAGTCTCTCGGGATCGAATACATCGCCTTTAACCCGGGGACTACCTTCAAGGGCCTTCACGAATCGCTGGTCAACTACAGCGACGGCCGGCCCGAAATGGTCCTCTGCCTGCACGAAGAGGTCGCAGTAGCCCTTGCCCATGGATACGGGGTGACGACCGGGAAACCGATGGCAGTGGCGGTCCATGCCCTGGTCGGGCTGCAGCATGCCACCATGGCGGTGTACAACGCCTGGTGCGATAAGGCGCCGGTGCTGCTTTTCGGCGGCGCGGCGGCCCTGGATGCCGTCGCCAGGCTGAACCGGCCGGAATGGCTCCATTCAGCCGTTGTGCCGGGCAACCTGGTGAGAGATTTCGTCAAATGGGATGACTACGTCGTCGGATGGGAGAGTCTGCCGGACTCTATCCTCAGGGCCTACCGGCGCGCCGTCGAGCAACCCCAGGGGCCGGTGTATGTCTGCCTGGACCAGTTGATGCAGGAAGCCCGGCTTGACGGAAAAGGAGAATTCCACGACATCGCCGCAATGTCAAAACCCGGCACCCTGCACGCCGATCCGGATCTGCTCCGGCAGGCCGCCTCCCTCCTCATCCAGGCCGAGATGCCCGTCATTGTCGCTGACCAGATGGGCAGAAACCAGGCCGCCGTATCATCGCTGGTACAGCTGGCCGACCTGCTTGCGGCGCCGGTGGTCGACCTGGGACGGCGCTTCAACTTTCCCAACAACCATCCTCTCGACCTGAAAGGCGTCTCGCGGGAGCTTATCGCCCAGGCCGATGTCATTCTGGCTCTCGACGTGGAAGACCTGTGGAACCAGTTGCACACGATGGACAGAAAGACCAGGGAGGTCATATCTCTAACGAAACCGGGCTGCCGGGTCATCGATATCTCATTGAGGGACCTCGCCACCCGTGGCTGGGTCCAGGACTACCAGCGGCTACAGGTCTCCGACGTCGCCGTGATGGCCGATACAGCGGCCGCGGTGCCGCAGCTACTGGGCCTCTGCCGCGAAAAAGCATCCAGGACATCACTTACGGCGAGCGACAGAAGGCGGTGGGGGAAGGAGCAACACGAGGCGCTGAAAGTCCGCTGGCGGCAGGAGGCGGAAGGCCTGTCCCGCGAGAAGCCGGTGGCCATGGCCTGGCTTCTTCACGAAATCTGGCCGGCCATAAAAGACGAAGATTGGGTGCTGACCAGCGGTCATAGCGCCCTGGCGGAATGGGCGCGGCGCCTCTGGGTGATGGACAGACCATATCAACTGGTCCCGGCGGGCGGAATCGGACTCGGCAGGGGGGTGGGCGTCGCCACCGGCGCCGCCCTGGCCTGCAGGAAGAACGGCAGGCTGGTAATCGACCTTCAACCCGACGGGGATTTACTTTACGCCCCGCAGGCTATCTGGACCGCGGCGGGCAGCCGGCTGCCGCTGGTGGTCATCGTCTACAACAACCGTTGTTACGGGAACTCCGAGTACTTTCTCGCCCAGACCGCCCGCTTCCGGGGCAGGACGGAAGAGACGAGAGGGACCGGGACGTACCTGGATAACCCCCCCGTGGATTTTGTCTCCCTGGCCCGTTCCCTCGGCGCTTTTGCCGAAGGTCCGGTCACCGAGCCGCAGGACATCACGCCGGCGGTGCGGAGGGCGGTCGAAAAAGCAAAAAGAAACAGTATGCCGGCCGTGGTTGAGGTGCTGTGCCGGAGGACGGACAGCAGGCAGAATGTTTGACAGGCAGCTTTCAGCAATCAGCTATCAGCCATCGGCTGTCAGCTATCAGCCGTGTCCGGGGGGTGTAGCCCATGGCTTTAGCCTTGCGGGGCGGGAAAACTAGGATTTGGATAACCCATGCCCAATCCAGGATGAACTTTATGGAGGCAGCTCGAACAATGACAAAGACATGGGTTTTGAGCCTTCTAGCGGCCGGCATTGCCCTTGCCGCGGCTTGCACCTACCAGGCCGGCGCACCCACCACCCTGCAGCCCACGGCGGTCCCCGCCTCGAAAGACCAGCCGACTGGCAAAGAACCGGCCTGGCAGCAGCGATGGGAGAAACTCATGGAAGGAGCGAAGAAGGAAGGTTCTCTTACCCTTTACTCCACCCTGGGCAACGAAGGTCGCAAGGCCATGGAGGACGGAATAAAGAAGCGGTTTGGACTCAGTGTTGAGTTCGTATCCGGGCTCGGGGCCGGAATAGCCCAGAAAGTGATCACCGAAAAACAAGCCGGCCTTTACCTGGCCGACGTCTTCGTCATGGGGGCCGATACACTCCTGAGCAGCGTCAAACCAGGCATGATCCTGGCCCCTATGGAGCCGGTCCTGATCTTGCCCGAGGTCAGAGACGAGCAATCCTGGATCGGAGGCAAGCTGCCATTCCTGGAGAAAGACCGCATGGTAATAAACATATCCGCGTCCTTCGATACCTACGTCACCTTCAATACCGATTTCATCAAGGCGGACGAGATAACATCCTACTACGACCTGCTGAACCCCAAATTCAAGGGCAAAATAGCCATGTTCGATCCTACCATAGGCGGCGCCGGTAAGTCCGCGGTGGCCCACATCGCCCACGTCCTGAGCCAGGCGGAGGGTAATAAACTCATCCAGGGCCTGGTCAAGCAGGAACCGGTCATCTCCAATAACTACCGCCAGTTGGCTGAGTGGCTGGCCCGGGGCAAATACCCTCTGGCCCTGGGCAGCAGGATCGAAGAGACGCAGTACTTCCGCTCCCTGGGCGCCCCCATATTGCTGGCCAGGCCCAAGGAAGGCGGGAAAGTCGGCTCTGCGGGCGGCTCCATGGGACTTGCCGCCAGGCCGGCTCACCCGGAGGCAGCCGTCCTGTTCGTCAACTGGGTCCTCAGCAAAGAAGGCGGGACAGCCTTCCAGTCAGGGAAAGCCATCCCCAGCGGCCGGTTGGACGTTCCGAAGGACTTCACTGATCCGCACGCCCCGCGTCCCGACGACAGGTTGTATATCGAAGACGAAGCCGCCATAGCCGAAAAAGACGCCATGGCCGATTTCATCAGAGACGTGTTCCGAGCTTTGAAAAGCTAAGCCGACCGCGATTAATGTCACCCTGAGCCGGAAACCTGAGCGTAGCGAAGGGCGAGGCGAAGGGTCTTTGTCGGCCCGTGGCGGAAAGAAGTTGTCCTGAGCGGAGCGAAGGATTCTTCGACTCCGACTCGCTGACGCTCGTCTTCGCTCAGAATGACACCGATGCTTCGTCAATCGGCGAACAGGACCAATATGAAAGGAGGCCCCTGGTATGGAAAGGATCAAGGAGCGTTCTAGAGAGCCCGAACCCGGGCTGAATTCCTATGACGCTTTCCTCCTGTTCACCATGGAGGCGAGCCGGCGCAGGAAGGAAGGCAAGGTCCTCCTGCGGGCGCAGGACAATCCAGCGGAGTTGAGCCGCCACGGCTATGGCCGCCGCTACTGTAACCCCAGCAACTGGAATGAAATGTCGGTGCCCGGCTGGACCATCAGTGTGACCAACCAGCAGGATGTCCCGCGGGGACTCCATACCCACCGCGGCGGGGGCCGGCTTCTTTACTGTGTCGCCGGCAGGGGACGGACCATCAATAACGGCGTCAACCTCGATTGGGAAAAAGGAGACCTGGAATTGCTCCCCGTGACCCGCACCGAGAATTCCCACCAGCACTTCAACGTCGATCCCGGGAAGCCCTGCGGGCAACTGGTGCTGATGTTCTGGCCCTTCATGGAAGCCACGGCCAATGAGACCCGCCAGGTTACCGACACCCCCCACTGGAAAGGAGAAAGGAAAGAAGAGCTTTATCGCCCTGATGACTTCGTGCCCGACCAGGCGTATCTGGAGGGGTACCCGATAGAGTTCCAAGGCCCGCCGGCGACGCTTCTTGACGGCCTTTTTGCCCGCCGGAACCGGTGGCGCGACTATATGAGCCGGGCGCGCTGGATCGTCAAGGAACAAGACCAGCCATTAGAAACCAACCGTATGGGAATCTACCGCTGGTACGTGCACCCGGACTTCGACGACGTGGCCATGAAGTCCGTCCTGTTCTGGACCCACCAGATACCTCCGGCCAGTTGCTCGGGCAGGCAGAAACTACAGGGCGGCAGGATTCATTTCGTAGAGGAAGGACATGGCTACTCCGTGATAAACGGCGTCAAATACGAATGGGGTCCCCAGGACCTGATCCTGACGCCGATTGTCTCCGGCGGGGTGGTGGTCCAGCATTTCAATAGCGACTCTACGCACACCGCGAAGCTGGCCTGCGCCGAACCGAACTGGTTCGACATCCTGGGAATGGACATGGCTTGCGGCTTTGAACAACTGGAAGATTGCCCCGAATGGAAGGCGGGCGATCATTGATCCCTCCGGTACCACAGGCCTCCGTGCCTGTGAGAAACGAAACCACGAATGAACACAAATAAACACGAATGCTCCGAGAAGAAATTCGATGCCAACGGTCGGTCTCTTGAGTCTCTTATACGTGTCAATGCGTCTTTATTCGTGGTTCAAACTGGCGCCCCGAGGGAATAACGGTAGGGTGGGTTAAGCGCACAAGGGGTCAGCGGATCGGGGAAGCGGGTGCGCGAACCCACCGGAACTGACATAGCAACAACGAGAAAAGGAGACGCTGGTGAAAAGACGATTCTTAGCGGTCATAATCTGGCTTACGGCATCTCTGACCATGCTGGCCTGTACCGCGCCGGCCCTCCCGGCCGCATCGAGCCCACCCCCCGGCGCCGGCGTGGCGGCGCCTCAGGCGCGCAGCGACTGGGATTCCCTGGTCGAAGCAGCCCGGAAAGAAGGGATGGTGATGATCTACCACACCAGTATAGGCGACGCGCGGGATGCTTCGGCAAAGGCGTTCAAGGAGAAATACGGCATAACCATAGACTACGTCATGGGCCGCGGCCCTGAAATCGTGGAAAGGATAGCCAGGGAAAGACTCGCCGGCCTGTACGTGGTTGACGCCGTGGTGAACGGAGCGACTACGTTCTACAACATGGTGCGTCCCCAGGGAATCACGGTGCCCCTGGAGCCGCTTTTTGTGCTTCCGGAGGTAACGGATGGCAGCAAATGGCGCACCGGCAAGCTGAGCTTTGTCGATAAGGGCAGGACGGCCCTCGCCTTTTCCCTCACCAACTACATCTACACCACGATCAATACCGACCTCGTCAAAGCCGGAGAGCTGGCATCCTACGAAGATGTGCTGAACCCGAAATGGAAAGGCAAAATAGTCATCAACGACCCCAGCGTATCCGGCAATGGTTCCGGGTGGTTTGCCTTCATCGTGGTCGAGCTATATAAGAGCCGGGAAAAGGGCGAGGACTACATGCGTAAGCTGGCCAGGCAGGAACCCGTTGTCATCCGGGACCAGCGACTTCAGGCAGAATGGGTAGCCAGGGGAAAGTATCCGGTCGGGATCGGCCTCGAGCCATCCCAGGTAACCAAAATGGTGGAGTCCGGAGCGCCCATCAAACCCGTCGCCATGAAGGAGGGCCAGCCCATGAGTTCCGGCGCGCTCAACCTCTGGGTCTACGACCGCATACCTCATCCCAACGCCACCAAGCTTTATGTCAACTGGGTGCTGAGCCCGGAGGGAAGCGGGATAATGTCGAAGTACTCCGGATATCCCTCGGCGCGGGTCGACGTGTCCACGGAGGGCTTTGACCCTATTTTCATCCCTGGACCGAACGATACCCTGCCCAGCGAAGAATACTGGCAGCAGAAAGACCCCTTGATGAAGGTGGCAGCCGAAATCTTCAAGGACTTCCTGCAATAATCCCAGTTAATACACGCGCGTGGCGGGGTGGTAGCCGCAGGTCCTTTAGCCTGCGGGGTGGGGAAAAGTGGGAACGAGCGCCGCTTTGTAGTGGGATTCCTTTTTTGGTAAACTGGTTAGACAAAGTGTAATAGGTAATGATGCATGGGAAACTCCGTAGCGACGCCCCTGGTACCGACGGGTCGGGATCGAAACCCGTACGGGCGCGTTGCACGTGCCCACGACCCCGATGCATCGTGGGTCGCTACGCGGGCCGCTGCAACTCAGACACTGGGAAGCCCCGTAGCGACACCCTTCGCGGGTGTCGGACCGTGGCAGCCAACCGGGCACGACAGGGGTAAGCCCTGTCGCTACGGCCTTCCCAGTGTCTGAGTTGCAGACGCGGGCCGGTCGGGCATTGACACATTGTGCTATAATATTCGTCTGATAAATTGATAGTCGTATACGAGGGTCGTTTACGAGGATTGCCGCAGCCAAAACCGCGCCGATGTGCGCCGTATCAACGATGAAAATGTCATTCTGAGCGAAGACGAGTCCCGCTAATATCGGGACGAGTCGGAGGCGAAGAATCTTGCGGCCGAGGGGCAAAGGCCTTTCGCCTGCCTCTTCGCTTCGCTCAGGGCTCCGGCTCAGGGTGACAGTGGATGTTTTCCGAACAAGGAGGAGAAAAGCGAATGAAGAGCATGATCTGGTCACTATTGTGCGTTCTCTTGTTGGTCTCGGGCGCCATCGGCTGCGTACGCTCGGAGCCGGCGGCCCCGGCCGTCGAACCCAGAATTGCAACTCAGAAAGGGGACGCGGCTGTTAAGGGCGGAGACCGGACATGGGACAACATGTTGCAGGAAGCCAGGAAAGAAGGTTCGGTGGTCCTGTACACCATATGGGTGCCGGAAATCAGGACCTCCCTGGTAAAGGCGTTCAAGGATAAGTACGGGCTGGATCTGGAGATTACTTCTTTCATGCGCGGCTCCGACCAGGTAGCCAAGATTGAAGCTGAGCAACGGGCCGGCCTTTTCATGGCTGATGTCTTCGGTTCCGGCGCCACAACGTTTCTCAATCAGATGAAACCAGCCAGGGTGCTGGGACCGCTGGAACCCATGCTGGTCATCCCCGAAGTGACCAGCGCCCAGAACTGGCTGGGTGGGAGGTTTCCCTTTGTCGACCAGGACAAGCTGGTCATTGCCATGATGTTCAGCAAACAAAGCGACATCATATACAACACCGACATGGTCAAGCAGGGCGAGATAACCACCTACACCGACCTTCTCAAGCCCCAGTATAAGGGAAAAATAACCCTGAACGACCCGACGGTCACCGGGGTGGCCAATTTCCTTGTGACCTACCTGGCCTACGGGATATGGGATGTGGACCGGGCGAAGGACTTCCTGAAACGACTCATCGTCGAGCAGGGTGTGGTCATCCAGAGGGACGACCGGGTGCATGTCGAGTCCGTGGCCAAAGGGAAATTCTCCGTCGGGGTCGCCGCCCGGAATCCGATCCTGGAAGAGTTCTTGCGGGCCGGGGCGCCCGTCGCGGTGGTCGATATCAAAGACGGCACCGCCGCCTCGACGGGGTCAGGCGCCATGGCCGTGCCCCCCCGCGGGCCTCACCCCAATGCCGCCGCGGTCTTCGTCAACTGGCTGCTCACCAAAGAGGGACAAACGGTCTTCTCAAAGGGATTCGGCAGCCCCAGCCTCAGGACGGATGTTTCTACCGAGGGCCTGCATCCGGCATTCGTTCCCAGGCAGGGTGAAAAGATATTCATGCAGAACGAACAGACTTCCCTCAAGGCCGGGGACATGCTGGCCGTTGCCAAACAAATCATAGACCAGTACCAGAAGTAATGGTCAAGTTCCAAAGTCCAAATTCCAAACAATCACCCATCCCGACGAGTCGGGAACGAGTCGGGACAATGAAGGATCAAAATGTCATTCTGAGCGAAGACGAGCGCGAGCGAGTCGGAGTCGAAGAATCCTTCGCTTCGCTCAGGACAAGTTCTTTCGGGCGCGGGGCACGAAAGACCCTTCGCCTACCCCCTTCGCTTCGCTCATGGCTCCGGCTCAGGGTGACATTTTCTGAAGCTTTTCGATAGGAGATAGTAGAGATGGTCAGTTCGCTGGACAGGACCAGTTCTTTGAACATCGGGGGTGAAGCAGATACTCCCAAAGACGATGTGTGGATCCATTCCGCCTGCGAGATGTGCTACTGTAGCTGCGGCATCCTGGTGCACCGTGTTAACGGCGTGGTGGTCAAGATCGAAGGTGATCCGGACTGCCCCCACAACAACGGCAAATTGTGCGCCAAGGGCAATGCTGCCCTCATGGGGTTGTACGATCCCAACCGGATCAAGACTCCCCTGAGAAGGACCAATCCGGAAAAAGGCATCGGCGTTGACCCGAAGTGGCAACCGATTAGCTGGGAAGAGGGACTCGATGTGGTTGTCGAAAAGCTCAAAAAAGTGAGGGCGGAAGACTCCCGGAAAATGGTGTTTGCCTGCTGGGATACGCCCTTCATGTACGGGTCGCTCTTCGGACCCTGGATGGGCGCCTTCGGCGCTCCCACCTTCCTGGTGTGCGCTTACCGGTGCGGCAATGCCATGCATGCCGCCACCTATGAGACCAATGCCACTTTCCACAACGAGGTCGACCTGGACTACTGCAACTACCTCATATTGTTCGGCAACCAGGCGGGCTTTATGGTCGGCCTGACCCCCAATATTACCGCCCAAAAAATGGCCGAGGCCCGGGCCAGGGGAATGAAGCTCGTGGTCATCGATCCGATAATGACCACCGCCGCGGCCAAGGCCGACGAATGGGTACCCATCAGGCCGGGGACGGACGGCGCTATGGCTATCGCCATGCTGAACGTCCTCCTGAACGAATTGAACCTGTATGACGCCGAGTTTCTCAAGACATATACCAACGGCCCTTACCTGATAGCCCCGGACGGCACCTATCTGAGGGACAAAGCCAGCAAGAAGCCTCTTGTCTGGGACAGCGCCGACAGCCAGGCCAAGCCCTTTGACGCTGACATCAAGGACCCGGCCATTGAAGGGACCTACACCGTGGACGGCGTCCGGACTTCCCCGGCTTTCCAGCTCCTGAAGGACAGGGTCAAAGAGTATACGCCGGAAAAGGCCTCAGAGATAACCACGGTGCCTGCGGAGACGATACGGCGCATCGCCAGGGAGTACGGCATAGCGGCCAGGATCGGCTCCCGCATCATGATCGGGGGCAAGGAATTGCCCTATCGCCCCGTGGCCGTGAACTACTACCGGGGCATCAGCGCGCGCAAGCATGGCACCCTGGACAGCCTGTCCATCTACTTGTTGAACTTCATGGTGGGCGCGATGTACGTGCCGGGGGGCCACAACGGGGTGAACATCGTCGGGCCGGACCACAGTTGGGCGCCGGGGAGGGAGCCGGACGGCCTGACCACGCCTGCATACATAATCAGCGAGGGATTCAACCCCTACAACATAAACGTGCGCGCCCCCGGGGAACGCCTCAATCTCCGGGCATTGCTGCCCGCTTCCCACAGCGGGACGGCCACCGTAGGACTGTGCCTCACCGAACCGGAAAAGTTCAAGATAGCCATCAAGCCGGAGATCATGCTCCAGTGCCGGACCAATCTGATGCAGAGCCGCGAGAACCTGCGCAGCAATACCGAGGCGATGCTGAAAGTCCCCTTCGTGGTCTCCTTTGCCCATCATCTGGACGAAACGACTGACTTTGCGGACATCGTATTCCCCGATACGCACGCCCTCGAAAGACTGGTGCTGTTCCCCAACCAGCCATACATCAGCATCAATACCCTCACCGGGTACTGGTACTGGGGCGTCGTGCAACCGGTGGTCAAGCCCGCCGGCGAGGCCAGGCACGTCTGGGAGGTGCTGATCGAAATAGCCGACCGGGCGGGTTTTGCCAGCGACTTCTACCGGATGCTCAACCACGAGTTGCCCCTGAAAGACGAATTCAAACTGGACCCGGAGAAGAAGCATACCCTTGAGGAGATCTTCGACCGCTGGGCAAAGTCGCTCCACGGCCCGGAACACGGAATAGAGTGGTTCAAAAAGAACGGCTACCTGAAAAAGCCAAGAAAGGTTGAAGAGAGGTATCCTCTCACAGATATCAAGCCGCGCTTCCCGATATATTTCGAGAACTACCTCAGGGCGGGCAGAGAGGTAACAAAGGTGACCGAAAAGCTGGGTATAAAATGGGACACCACCGATTATCTCGCCCTGCCGGAATGGAAGCCGAACCCGGCTTATGTCCAGAGGGGAAAAGAATATGACCTGTATTGCATAAACTACAAGACGCCGCTTCACTTCATGACCTTCACGGCCCAGAATCCGTGGCTGAACGAGATGACCGAGCACCATCCCTATTTCTACAAGGTGCTGATCAATGCCGAAACCGCCAAACGGAAGGGCATCAAGGACGGCGACATGGTGGCCATCGAATCCAAAGTGGGAAAAGTGCAGGGGAAGGCCAAGCTCACCGAGGGTATTCATCCCGAGGTGGTCGGGATTGCGGGGACTTTCGGAAGCTGGGGCAGGGGGAAACCTGTTGCCAGGGGAAAGGGAGTCCACCATAACAGCCTTCTTCCCTATGACCTGGAGCGGATCGACGGGGTTTCCGGCGCCGTGGATGATTGCATCGAAGTAAAGGTAAGCGTAGTCGCTGAAAAGTAAAGTTCAGAAAATGTCATTGCGAGCGAAGCGAAGCAATCCCCTGGTTGGCTGGCCATCCGGGAGATTGCTTCGCTTTGCTCGCAATGACAGTCCATTTTCACTTTGGTTTTTGCTATTTAATTTTGGTTCTTCAAACCATGCAAACGGTCAAGGTTGTGTACATCGGATATATCAGTCAGTTGCTCGGCAAGCGGCAGGAAGAGATAAGCCTGCCCGACAACCCGACGGCAGGCGACATACTTCAGGAGCTGGCAAAGGCCCACGGTGAGACTTTCAGCTCAGCCGTGCTGTCAGGCGACGGCCAGGCCGTTGATTCCTGGACGCGCGTGCTTGTGGACGACCGCGACATCCGAAACCTGCAGGGCCTGAGCACCAGGGTTAAGGAAGGCGCCGAGGTCTGCGTCATGGCCCTGTTCGAGGTGCCGGCCGGGGGATAAGCAGAAATGAAATGACGAAACCCGAATTACGAATTACCAATGCAACTGTCATTCTGAGCGGAGACGAGCGTAAGCGAGTCGAAGTCGGAGAACCTTTGTCATTCTGAGCGAAGTCGAAGAATCCTTCGCGGTGGTGGCGAAAGACCCTTCGTCTGCGCTCAGGGTGACATTTTCTGAGCGAAGTCGAAGAATTTTTCCCGGGTGGGGAGAGCAAAGACCCTTCGCCTGCCCCTTCGCTTCGCTCAGGACTCCGGCTCAGGGTGACAGAAAACAGATAATCGGGAGGATCCAACAAAATGGCCAGAAAAGGAATGGTAATAGACCTGAAGTTGTGCATCGCCTGCCAGGC